>DASWAI010000071.1:0-26871 GCA_036391215.1 Gemmatimonadales bacterium | reverse complement strand
CCGCCGGAGCCGGTCCCGGAGAACCTCAAGGACCTCGGCCACCTGGACGCGGTCCTGGCTCTGTCGGTGATCGACGTCGCAGCGATCCGCGCCCGCGGCTTCCACGTTGCCCTTGACTGCGTACGCGGCGCCGGAGCCGTGGCGATTCCGCCGTTGCTCGAGCGCCTCGGAGTGCGGATGACGGGCATCCACCTCGAGCCGGATGGGCGGTTCCCTCACCCGCCGGAGCCGGTCCCGGAGAACCTCAAGGACCTCGGCCACCTGGTGCGGGAGAGCGGTGCGGATCTGGGGCTCGCCGTCGATCCGGACGTGGATCGTCTGGCGCTCGTCGACGAGACCGGCACGGCGATCGGCGAGGACTATACGCTGGCGCTCGCGGTCCGCGCGGTGTTGTCCGCGGGGGGGAACCCCAAGGGCGGCAGGCCTGTTGTGGTCGTGAACCTTTCCACCAGCCTGGTCGTGGAAGACGCCGCGCGGGACTTCGGCGCCCGCTTCGTCCGGGCCCCCGTCGGCGAGGCGAACGTGGCCCGCGCCATCCGTGAAGAAGGGGCGCTGGTAGGAGGCGAAGGGAACGGGGGCGTCATCCTACCGGGGCTTCATATCGGCCGGGATGCGCCCCTGGGGGTGGCCTTGATCTTGCACTACTTGGCCAAGGTTGGGGCGCCCCTATCGCGCGTAATAGGCTCCGCACCGCGATACACGATTCTGAAGGCAAAAGCCCCGCGCGCGGAGGACCTCGGCCCCTCGTTCGACCGGATGCGCAACCGCTTCCCGGATGCCATCGTGGACGATCGGGACGGGTTGAGGCTGGCCTGGCGCGATCGGTGGCTGCACGTCCGCCCTTCCGGCACCGAGCCGATCGTCCGGCTCATCGCCGAGGCCCCGACGGCGGCTGAGGCCGAGCAGCTCGTAGCAGCCGCACACGAACTCCTGACGTAAAGGATCCCGCACGGATGTGTGGCATTGTCGGATATATCGGTCCCCGACCGGCCGCCAGGCTGCTGCTGGAGGGACTGAAGCGCCTGGAATACCGGGGGTATGACTCCTCCGGCATCGCCATCGTGAATGGCAAGGGCCTGGAGATCGTGAAGGCGGCGGGCAAGATCTCCGCGCTCGAGCAGCAGCTGAACGGGAGCCTTCCCACGGGCACGCTCGGCATCGCGCACACCCGCTGGGCCACGCACGGGGCGCCCACCACGCCGAACGCCCACCCGCACACCGACCAGTCGGGCCGGATCGCCGTCATCCACAACGGCATCATCGAGAACGCGTCGGCGCTGCGGAAGGCGCTGGAGCACCGCGGCCACAGCTTCAAGTCGGAGACGGACACCGAGGTGCTCGCCCACCTGGTGGGCGAGTTCTATCGGGGCAACCTCGAGGAGGCCGTCGCCGCCGCGCTCCGCGACGTGGACGGCGCCTACGGACTGGCCTTCGTGTCGGCGGACGAGCCGGACGTTCTGGTGGCGGCCCGGAAGGGCTCGCCGCTCCTCGTCGGCGTGGGGGAGAACGAGTGGTTCGTGGCGTCGGACGCCTCGCCGCTCCTCCAGTACACGCGGTCGGTGATCTATCTCGACGACGGCGAGATGGCGGTGCTCACCCGCGACGGCTACCGGATCCGGAACCTCGAGACGGCCAAGATCGACAAGCCGGTGGACCAGATCGAGTGGGATCTGGCGACCATCGAGCGGGGCGGCTACCCCCACTTCATGCTGAAGGAGATCTGCGAGCAGCCGGAGAGCCTGCGGAACACCCTGCGCGGCCACCTGCTCGAGGACGAGGGCACGGCCCGGGTCAGCGGCCTCAACCTCTCCGACGACGACCTGAAGCAGGTCCAGCGGATCATCATCACCGCCTGCGGAACCTCCTGGCACTCCGGGCTCATCGGCGAATACATGCTCGAGGAGATGGCCCGGGTCCCGGTAGAGGTCGAGTACGCGTCGGAGTTCCGCTACCGGAATCCGGTCGTCGACCCGAAGACGCTGGTCATCGGGATCTCCCAGTCGGGCGAGACGGCCGACACCCTAGCCGCCATCCGCGAAGCGAAGCGCCGTGGCGCGCGGACCGTGGGCGTGGTGAACGTGGTCGGCTCGACCATCGCCCGCGAGGTGGATGGCGGCATCTACCTCCATGCGGGCCCGGAGGTCGGGGTCGCCAGCACCAAGGCGTTCACCAGCCAGGTGGCCGCGCTGGCGCTGATCTCTCTCAGAATCGCGCGGCTCAGGAACTTCAGCATCCTCCAGGGCCGGCAGTTCATCCATGCTCTGAGCCGGCTCCCGGAGCAGATGGCCGACATCCTCGCCCGCTCGGTGGACATCGAGCGCCTGGCCGAGCGGTTCCTGGCCACCACGCACATGCCTTGTATCTGGGCCGCGGGGTGAATTTCCCCGTGGCGCTCGAGGGCGCGCTCAAGCTGAAGGAGATCTCGTACATCCACGCCGAGGGCTATCCCGCGGCGGAGATGAAGCACGGGCCCATCGCGCTGATCGACGAAAACATGCCGGTAGTGTTCATCGCCCCGAAGGACGCCGTCCACTCCAAGATCGTGTCCAACATCGAGGAGGTGAAGGCACGGGGCGGGAAGGTGATCGCCCTGGTGAACAGCGGCGACGCGGAGATCGAGCGTCTCGCCGACGCCACGTTTACCATCCCCGAAACGCTGGACGTCCTGACCCCGATCCTGACCAGCATCCCGTTGCAGCTGCTCTCGTACTACGTGGCGGTGCGGCGGGGCTGCAATGTGGATCAGCCGAGAAACCTGGCCAAGTCGGTGACGGTGGAGTAGCGGGCGAACCATAACGCCCCCACATCGGCATCGATTTGGTCTGTGCTTCCGCCCCCGGGCTTCCCGCCCGGGGGCGCGTTGCTTGGGAGGCTACTCCGGCAGGACCCAGGTCTCCCCGACCCGGGTGATGGCCACGCGATGCCGGTCGGGACCGGCCGCGGCCAGGAGCCGCGCGACCGGCTCGTCGGCCGGCTCGCGGCTCAGCCGGAAGGTCGAGTGGTGCACCGGCAGCACGTGCCGCGCGCCCATGTCCCGGGCCATGCGCCAGGCCTGCTCGGGCGAGGCGTGGTTGTAGATCCACGGGTCGTACGCGCCGATCGGCAGGATCGCGAGGTCGATCGGGCCCCGGCGGCCGAGCGGCGCGAGCGCCGTGGTGTAGGCGGTGTCGCCGGCGAACAGGACCGTCCGCCCCGCCTTGCGGAGGACGTAGCCGCCATACCCCCGGTGCCGGTCCGTGATCATCCGCGCCCCCCAGTGCTTGACCTCGACCGACTCGATCTCGAGATCCCCGAACCCGAGCCGGTCGCCCCAGGCCAGCTCGTCCACGCGCCGGAACCGCCGCACCAGGTCGCGGTTGCCCGGCTGGACGATCACTCGCACGTCGCGCGAAAGCCGCCCGAGCGTGCCCAGGTCGGTGTGATCCATGTGCGCGTGGGAGAGGAGGAGCAGATCGATGGGCGGGAGCTCCCGGGGTCCCAGGGCCGGCGCCACCAGCCGCCGTGGGCCGAGCTTGGCCATGCCCCGCCCCACGCCGATCCGGGTCTCGAGCGCCGGGTCCGTCAGGATCCAGGTGCCGTAGAAGTTGCCCAGCACCGTGGCGTGACCCAGCCAGGCGAAGGTGGCCCGGTCGTCGGGCCACCCCTCCGGCACCGGACGGAACGGCGCCGACGCGATGGGGCAGCGGTTCTGGCGCCGGTCGCCCAGCGCGGCGCCCGCATAGCGGGGCGCGAAGGAGAGTCTCGTCCTCAAGGGTCCCGTCGCCTCGTCCTTCCGTCGTGCGGAGCGGAGTTAACTTAAACCGCCTTCAACCCGGCGCTGGTTCCCCGCGGGCCGGGCTTTCCGGGAAAGCGCCATGCGCGTCGTGCTGCAACGGGTTTCAAGGGCGTCGGTCACGATCGAGGCGCGGGTGGCGGGCGCCATCGGCCGGGGGTTCTGCCTGCTCGTCGGCTTCACCCACGGCGATACATCGGCCCAGGTGGACTGGATGGCGGAGAAGATCGGCGGGCTTCGGCTGTTCTCCGACGCCGACGGGAAGATGAACCTCGGGTTGGCCGAGGTGGGGGGAGCCATCCTGATCGTCTCCCAATTCACGCTCTACGGCGACGCCGCGAAGGGTCGGCGTCCGTCCTTCATCGACGCGGCCCGCCCCGAGACGGCGATCCCGCTCTATGAGGCGTTCGTGGCCGCGCTCCGCTCCCGCGGGTTCGATGTCGCGACCGGGGAGTTCGGTGCGATGATGCAGGTCGAGCTGGTCAACGACGGCCCGGTGACGCTCATCCTCGAGCGCACGGCGTGAGCCAGCCGCTGCTGGTGCTCGCCTCGGGCTCGCCCCGCCGGCGGCAGCTGCTCGAGATGCTCGGCATCCCGGTCGAGGTCCGGCCCTCGCACGTGCCCGAGGCTCCCGCCCAGGGCGAGTCCCCTCGGGCGTATGCCGAGCGCCTGGCACGGGAGAAGGCCGCCGCCGTCGCGGGCCCTCTGGTGCTCGGCGCGGACACGACCGTCGTGGTCGAGGGGGAGATGCTGGAGAAGCCGGCGGACGCGGCCGATGCGCTCCGCATGCTGCGCCGCCTCCAGGGGCGGACGCACCAGGTGATCACCGCGGTGGCGCTCAAGACCGCTGCCGGGACTCTGGTCGCGACGGACGTCACGGCCGTGACATTCCGCCCCGCGGACGACGACTTCCTCCGGGCATATGTCGCGACCGGCGAGCCGATGGACAAGGCGGGCGCGTACGGAATCCAGGGTTATGGGGCGGCGCTGGTCGAGCGGATCGAGGGTGACTTCTTCGGCGTGATGGGGCTCCCGGTGCGGCTCGTGCTCGACCTGCTGGCCCGGGCGGGCTACCCCTACCGGTTCGGTCGCGGCTAGCGCTTCACCCGGTACACCTCAACGGCCCGGCTCTTCCCCCGGAGTTCCGACCCCCCGAGGTGGTCCACCTGCTGCCTGTGCCCGACGGCGTCCAGGAACGCCTCGCTCATCAGGATGTCTCCCGCCGCGGCCGCCCCGGACAGGCGTTGGGCCACGTTGACCGCGTCGCCGATCACGGTGTACTCGAGTCGGCGCAGGCTGCCGATGTTGCCCACGAAGACCTCGCCGCGGTTGATCCCGATGCCGATGCCGATCGCCGGCCGCCCGGCGGCGGTCCACCGAGCGTTCAACGCCTCCACGGCCCGTTGCATGGCCATCGCCGCGTCGAGCGCGCGGCGCGGGTCGCTCTCCCGGGCGAAGGGCGTGCCCCAGAGGGCCATGACCGCGTCGCCGATGAACTTGTCCAGCGCGCCGCCGTGCTCGAAGATCACGTCGACCATCTCGCTGAAGTACTCGGTGAGCAGGTGCGCGATGGCGTCGGGCGACATCCGTTCGGCGATCGTGCTGAAGCCGCGGATGTCCGCGAAGAGCACGGTGATCGCCCGCCGTTCGCCGCCGGGCCGGATGGGGGTGTTCTGCCGCGCGATGTCCGCCGCGACGCTCGGTGCGAAATAGCGCTCGAAGTTGGAGCGCACGAGCGACTCGCGCCGCGCCTGCTCGGCGTAGCGCGAGTTCCGGATCGCGACGGCGGCGAGCCCGCTGAAGGCCACGAGAAACTGGAGGTCTTCGTCGGTGAAGGCGTTCTCCTCCGTGAGGCTGTCCACGTAGAGCACGCCGAGGGCCTCGTCGGCCGAAGCCATGAGCGGAGAGCACATCGCGCTCCGCACGTTCTGCATGCGGATCGACTGGCCCTTGAAGCGGGGGTCGGTTGCGGCATTCTGGGTGAGCACCGCCACCTGCTCCTCGAGGGCCTTGCGGGCGATGGAGCGAGGCACGTGCTCCGGCAGCTCGACCTCGGCCAGGCGGGTCCGGGAGAGGCGCGGCACCAGATCGTCGCCGCCGTCCCGGCGGAGGAGGATCGAGACCCGGTCCACCCGCATCACCTCGAACGAGACGTCGGCGATCGTGTCCAGCAGCCGGTCCAGGTCGAACTCGCCCGACAGCTTCTGCGCCACGGAGAGGAGGAGCGACAGCTTGCGCGCCGCGCCGTCGCCGGCGGAGGGGCCGCGGGCCGCGAGCTGGCGCACGATGATCTCGCCGGCGGGGACCGCCGGAGCGGCGGGAGGGGAGACCGGCGTCGCCGGGGCGATCTCGAGCCGGAACGAGACCTTCCCGAAGGTGATCGAGTCGCCGGGCACCAGCTGCCCTTCGGCGAGCCGCCGCCCGTTCACGTGAGTGCCGTTCGACGAGCCGAGGTCCTTGACCCTGACCCCGTCGGGGCCGGCGGTCAGCTCGGCGTGGCGGCGGGAGATCGTGGGGTCATAGATCGTCAGGTCGCTGTCCACGCCGCGCCCCACGACGATGGTGCGGCCCGGGGGCAGGTCGAAGCGCTGGTCGTCGGTGGAGGAGACGAGGCGGTACGGTGGCATGAGGGAAAGATGAGCGGCGCTCCCGCGGTTGGGCAGGTGGGCGCGAGGCTAGGTCGACGTCCGCGCCCCGTGGCGCTCCAGCTCCGCGGCCAGCGCGAGCGCGAGGAGGACAGCCCGGGCCTTCGCCTCCGTCTCGTGCCACTCCGCCGCGGGGTCGGAATCCGCTACGATCCCGGCGCCGGCCTGCACCCAGGCCCGGCCACCGCGGATGACGCAGGTACGGAGCGCGATCGCGGTGTCGAGCACCTGCCCGCCCCATCCCACGTAGCCCACCGCCCCAGCGTACGGCCCGCGGCGAACCGGCTCGAGCTCGTCGATGATCTCCATCGCCCGCACCTTGGGCGCGCCGGACACCGTGCCGGCGGGAAAGCACGCCGCGAGCGCGGCCACCGCGTCAAGCTCCGGCTTGAGCCGGCCCCGTACCTCGCTCACCAGGTGCATCACGTGGGAGTAGCGCTCGATCGTCATGAACGCCGTGAGGCGGACGGTCCCGAACTCGGCCACGCGCCCGACATCGTTCCGGCCGAGGTCCACGAGCATCAGATGCTCGGCCCGTTCCTTCGGGTCGGCCTCCAGCTCGGCCGCGAGCGCCGTGTCGCGCTCCGGGGTCTCGCCCCGGGGGCGGGTCCCCGCGATCGGGCGCAAGGTGACCTCGCCATCCTCCACCCGCACCAGGATCTCGGGCGAGCTGCCGACGACGAACAGATCGTCACAGTGGAGGTAGTAGAGGTACGGAGCGGGGTTGAGCGCCCGCAAGTAGCGGTATGTCAGGAACGGCTCCGGCGCGGGGAGGTCGAGCCGCCGGGACAGCACGGTCTGGAAGACGTCGCCGGCGGCGATGTACTCCTTGATCCGGCGCACGTCGTCCTGGAACCGCTGATCGGCGTATGGGGAGGTCGGCGGCGGCAGCGCTGCGGGCGGCTCGATCGGAAGCGGGCCCGCGGTGACCGGCGCTGCGAGGCGCTGGAGCCACTCCTCGATCCGCGCTTCCCCGGCGGCGAAGAGGCGCACGAGCTCCGCCTCGGATGCGCCGGCGGGCGTCTCGACATTCGCGATGACGGTCGCCCGGTTGTACACGTTGTCCAGCACGAGGAGCGTGTCGGCCACCATGAGCACGGCGTCCGGCAGTGCGCGGTCGTCCGGCGGCGGCGACGGCAGCGACTCGATCGTGCGCACGATATCGTACCCCAGATAGCCGACCGCGCCGCCGGTGAAGCGCGGCAGCCCGGGCACGTCCACCGGCGGGTAGCGGCGCATCGTCCGGCCGAGATGATCGAGCGGCGCGACGTCGGTCTCGACCGTCCGCCAGCCCTCGGCCGCCGTCCATCGCTCGCAGGTCCGGCCGCGGTAGCGGAAGACCTCGCGCGGGTCGGTGGCGAGAAACGTGTAGCGCGCCCACCGCTCCCCGCCCTCGAGCGATTCGAGCAGAAAACCGTACGGCCCGCGATGCAGCTTGGCGAAGGCGGTGACCGCCGTGTCGCCGTCGAGCACGACCTCGCGCGTCACCGGCGCCATGCCGCCGCTGCCGAGGGCCCGCGCCCGGAACTCCGCGAAGCGGTCGGTCATTTTGGCGCTCCGATGACGTAGCTGCCGGCTGCGGTCAGGGTGGTGGAGAGGTTGTCCGCGGCGGGCCGTAGCGACCGCTGGAAAACGATGGTCTCGCCCGGGCCCAGCTTGCCGATCGCCAGGACGCGCTCGAACCCCACGTCGGAGCCGAAGGCGACGCGCGCGTCGCCCGGCGCCTGGAAGTGGACCGGGTACTTGAAGGTGAGCGTGGCGGCCCGGAGCGGGGCCGATGTCGTCAGATCGAGGGCATACAGCCCCGGCCGGACGTGGATCCCGACGTCCACCGGGTCGGTCCCGGTGGTGTCGAAGCCGGTGGCGGGGAGCGTGAGCTCGGCGAACGTGAGGTCGTCCGGGGCAGCGTGGTGGAGCACGATGACGCGCTTCACCCCGCGGCGCACTCGCACCGTCGTGTCGGCGACCGGCGGCCCGGAGGCGTGGAGCAGATAGACCTGCGACAGGACGTAGGTCCGGCCCGGGTCTCCTGTGGAGGGCGGCGGCGCCTTGCCGGCCGTGTGCGTCGCGGCGGCGCAGGCGACCAGGCCGGCGGTTGTCGCCGCGGCGAGCATCCGGGATATTCGAGGGGTAAGACGTGAGAGGTGAGAGGTGAGAGTGGGGGAAGCGGATTCCATGCCAAGCTCCGTGCCAAACCTGGTGACGCGCCCGGCTGCGCTGTCCCTCTTACTTCTCACTTCTCACCTCTCACCTCTGGCGGCCCAGGCCTGGAACTCCCCGGCGGCCGTGGACCTGGTCCGGCGGGGTGTGGAGCGGCGCCGCGCCGCGCAGGCCGATCCGGGGCTCCGGAGCTATCGCGCCCGCGCTCACGGGTTGGTGTTCTTCCTGGCCCAGGTCGGGAAGGGACTCGGCGGGCCGCCGCGCCTGGTCAAGGCCGACGAATTGAACGTGGAAGTGTACTGGCAGGCCCCGAATCGGAGCAAGCAGGTCATTCTCGGCTGGCGCGACACCACGTTTCTCCCCACCGACATCAAGTACCACCGCGACCACCTCGGCATCGTGACCAACAACTTCGGCGATCTGATCCGGATCGGCGAGGGCGACGAGGTCCGGGACGCGGTCCACCCCCTCTCGGCCGCCGGCCTCGCCGAGTACGACTTCGCGCTCGGCGCTTCGCTCGTGATCCAGGCCCCCCAGGGCCTGATCCGGGTCCAGGAGGTGCTGGTCCGCCCCCGCGACTACGGCCGGCCGCTCGTCGTCGGGACGCTCTATCTGGACGCGGCGTCCGCCGACCTCGTGCGGTTCCGCTTCGGCTTCACCCCCGCTGCCTACCTCGAGAGCAATCTCGAGGACATCAGCGTCGTGCTGGAGAACTCGCTCCGGGAGGGCCGCTACTGGCTGCCCTACCGCCAGGAGATCGAGATCCGCCGGAGAACCACCTGGCTTGACTTCCCCGCTCGCGGAATCATCCGCGGGCGCTGGGAGATCGACGACTATGATCTCGGCGCAGTGGTGCCGCGCACCGTGCTCGCCGGGCCGGCGATCGGCGGGCTCGTGCAGGCTCTGCCGGACGACGGTGTCTGGCAGAGGCCGCTCCGCGACGCGATCGCCGGCGAGGCGGCGCCGGCCGGACGGCAGGATATGGAGGCCGTCCGCAGCGAGGTCGAGCGGCTCGCCGGCGAGAGGGTGCTGAGCGGTCTCCCGCGATCCCGCCTGAGCGTCGGCGCGCTGAGCGACCTCGCCCACGTGAACCGGGTCCAGGGCCTCACGCTCGGTCTGGGCGGCACGATGCGCATCGGGGCGAGCCGGGTGCGGCTGGAGCCGGTCGCCGCGTTCGGAACATCGGATCACCGGCTGACCGGAGGGCTCGCCGTCAGGGCCGGGCTGGGCCCCGCGGAGATCGAGCTCTTCGGCCGCCGCCGGGTGCGCGACCTGAGCGACGTGCCGGTCATCTCGCCACTGCTCAACTCGTTCCTCTCGCAGGAGAACGGAGACGACTACGGGGACTATGTCCTTCTGGACGTGGCCGGCGCGAGCGTGCGCTACCCCCTTGGCGACGGAACCACGCTCGGCCTCGACCTCGATGTGGAGCGCAGCCGCTCACTGGACGTCGCCGCCACCCCGGCCCGCGGCGCCTATCGCCCGAATCCCGCGCTCGGGGCCGGCACGTACCGGGTTGCCCGGCTTCAGCTGGAGCTCGCCGGCCGCGGCGCCCCGAGTCCGGGGATCGGAGGCGCGGTGGCGCTCGAGGCGGGCGACGGGCCCACCACCTTCGTGCGCGGGTCCCTGGACGGGACTTGGCTCGTGCCCGCCGCCGGCGGCGCCCTCGCGGGCCGGCTGCACGCGGGGTGGGGCGGCGACGGGCTTCCCGCCTACCGGAGCTTCGTGCTCGGCGGGCGAGGCACCTTGGTGGGCGAGCCGTTCCGCGCCTTCGGCGGCCGCTCCTACGCGCTGGCCGAGCTCGAATGGCGGCTGAATGTGCCGGGTCCGGCGATTCCGCTGGGCTCGTTCGCGTCCACCGGCCATACCATGGTCCTGGCGCCGTTCATGGCCGCCGGCTGGTCCGACCGCGCATACCCGGGGCTTCCCTGGCAGGCGACCGGCGGAGTGCGGCCGGTCGCGGGGCTCGCGGTGGAGCTCTTCATGCGTCTGATCCGGGTGGAAGCCGGCGTCGGCCTGCGCGACGGCGATGCGGGCCTCACCCTGGATGTCCATCCCGACTGGTGGGGGGTCCTGTAGATCCGCTCTACCAGCGTGGCGCGGTGCGGTCTTATCTTGCCTTCGGAGCCGCTCCGCAACCCCCTGCTGACAGATCAACCGCTTCCGAGCCGCCGAATGCAGTTCGTTGACGAATGGCTGGTCCCGACGCTCGAGCCCCTGCTGCCGGAGGAGGCCTTCAAGGCCCTCCGCGCCGCCGAGGGCGGTCCCGCGTCGCTGTGGGAGACGGCGGTCCAGCGCAGGCTCGCCACCGACGCCCAGATCCTTGCGGCTATCGCCGGGCGGTTCCACTTCCCCGTCGCCGACATGGCCGCGCTCGATCCCGAGGTCAAGGCGGTGATCCCGGAGCAGCTGGTGCGCAAGTTCAACGTGCTCCCTCTCAAAGTCACGGACGCCTACCTCGAGGTCGCAACGGCCAACCCGTTCGATCTCGATGCGGAGAAGACGCTCGCGTTCGCCACCGGCCGGGAGGTCCGCCTGCTCTTGGGCTCGCCTGCCCGCATCCGGGACAAGCTCGACGAGCTGTACCGGGGGGACGATGTCGTGTCGCGGCTGCTCGAGGGAATCGGCGGCGACTTCGACGTGAAGGAAGTCACGGACGAGGAAGAGGCGGCCGTCAGCGCGGAGGAGGCAAGCCGGCGGCCGATCATCCGCCTCGTGGACATGATGCTCGCCGACGCAGTGACCAGCCGGGCGAGCGACATCCACGTGGAGCCGGCCGAAGGCGGGATCGTCATCCGCTACCGGATCGACGGCGTGCTGCGCCAGGTGATGAAGATCCCGCGCTCGGCGGGCGTTCCTCTGATTTCCCGGGTCAAGATCATGTCGGGGCTCGACATCGCGGACCGGCTGCGGCCGCAAGACGGGCGGGCGCGGATCACGGTGAATGGCGAGCCCATCGACCTGCGCGTCTCCACCCTTCCCGCCTCACTGGGCGAGAAGGTCGTCATCCGGATTCTCAGCACCAAGGGGGCGATTCTCACCCTCGACGGCCTCGGGATGTTCCCGGACGAGGTCCAGCTGATTCGCTCGCTGCTCGGCTACAAGGAGGGGATTCTTCTCGTCACCGGCCCGACGGGGTCGGGCAAGACGACGACGCTCTACTCCGCGATCCGGGTGATCCAGGGCGAGGGCGTGAACATCGTCACCGTCGAGGACCCTGTCGAGTACCGTCTGGGCTCGAACATCGTGCAGGTGCAGGTCCACGAGAAGGCGGGGCTGACATTCGCCTCTGCGCTGCGGTCGATCCTCCGGCAGGATCCGGACGTCGTGCTGATCGGCGAGGTCCGGGACCAGGAGACCGCCCAGATCGCGGTGCAGGCATCGCTCACCGGGCACCTCGTCTTGTCGACTCTGCACACCAACGATGCGGCCAACGCCGTCACCCGCCTCCTGGACATGGGGATCGAGGCCTACAAGATCGGGTCGGCGCTTCGCGGCATCATCGCTCAGCGGCTCATGCGGCGTCTGTGTCCGGTGTGCAAGGAGGTCAGCACCGAGCCCGTCCCGGTGCCGATGACGCGCTTCATCCCTGCCGGCACGACCGTCTACCGCGCCGTGGGCTGCCCGGAATGCGCCATGACCGGATATCGGGGCCGCTTCAGCATCGTCGAGGTCCTGGTGATGACGCCCGAGCTGGAACGGCTGATCGGGTCCGGTGCCACCGCCGACCGGGTCGCGGAGCTCGGCCGGAAGAACGGGATGCGGTCGCTCTGGGACAGCGGCCTCCGGCACGTACGCGAGGGCGAGACGACCATCGATGAGCTGCTTCGCGTCACCGACGTCCCGCTATCGCCGGAGGCCGCGGGACCGCCGCCCCCGCCCCGCCGGGGGCCGAGGGCAAGCGGGGCCCGGGCCGCCCCGCCGCCTCCCGCCGCGGCGGCGCCGCCCCCGCCGGCCGCGCCCGCGTTCGACCTCACGATCGATATGGAGCTGCTGGACGAGGTGCCGACGGAGGGCGGAGCGGGCGCCGCCGACCGCGGGATCTGCGTGCTGCTGGTGGATGACGAGGACGATCTCCGGCGGGTGATGCGCGACCTGCTCGAGCGCGAGGGCTTCGCCGTGCAGGAGGCCCGGGACGGGGTGCAGGCTCTGGACGAAGTGGACCGGCATGCGCCCGACATCATCGTGCTCGACCTGAGCCTTCCGGGGCTGGACGGCTACGGCGTCCTTTCGCACCTGCGCTCGCGCCCGGCGACCCGCGACATCCCCGTGATCGTGCTCACGGCCAAGGGAGACGAGGAGAACGAGGTGAAGGTCTTCGAGATGGGCGCGGACGACTTTCTGAGCAAGCCGTTCCGCGCCCGCGCGCTCGCCGCGCGGCTCGAAGCCGTCCTCGGCCGCCGCAGTCGATGAAGCCGCCCCCCGAGCCCGCGGCGGGGCTCGACCTCATCAAGCCGGCAGTCCGGAACCAGCCGGCCTACGCGCTCAAGGCCCACGCGGCGCGCCGCAAGCTGAACCAGAACGAGAGTCCGTACGACGTGCCGCCGGCGCTCAAGCGGGAGATCGCCGAGCGGCTGGCCTGGGTCCCGTGGCACCGCTATCCCGAGTTCACGCCGGCCCAGCTGCTGGACGAGCTGGCCGCCCGGTTCGACTGGCCGGCCGACGGCATTCTCGTCGGCAACGGCTCCAACGAGTTGATCCAGGCATCGCTGGCGGTGACCCTGGAGACCGGGGACCGTGTCGTCGCCCCCGCGCCCACCTTTTCGCTGTACCGGCTGCTCACGAGCGTCTTCGGCGGCCGGTATGTTCCGGTGGCGCTTGGGCCCGACTTCCGGTACCAGATCGAGCCGCTGATCGAGGTCGCGGCCCGCGAGCGGGCCCGCGTCGTGGTGCTCAACTCGCCCAACAACCCCACCGGTTCGCCGCTCCCGCCGGACGCGGTCGAGCGGGTGCTGGGGGCGACGGACGCGCTCGTGGTCTGTGACGAGGCGTACCAGGATTTCGGCGGGCCGACCGCCGTGCCCCTGCTGGCCAGCACGCCGCGGGTCGTCGTGCTCCGGACTTTCTCCAAAGCGTTCGGGCTCGCCGGGCTTCGGCTTGGCTTCGCGCTGGCGCATCCGGCCGTGGCGCGGGAGATCGCGAAGGCCAAGCTCCCCTACAACGTGAATACCCTGTCGCTCACCGCGGCTACGATGCTCCTCGCGCATCGCGAGGCGGAAGCACGGGTGGCCGAGATCGTCGCGACGCGGGACCGCACCTTCGCGCGCCTCAGCGGCATTCCCGCGCTCGCGGTATATCCGTCGGCGGCCAACTTCATCCTGGTCCGCTGCCTCACCGTGCCGGCGCGTGAGGTGTTCCGGCGGCTGCTCGAGGACTACGGCATCCTGGTGCGGGACGTCTCCGCGGCGCCGGAGCTGGCCGAGTGCCTTCGGATCTCGGTCGGCACGCCGGAGGACATGGATGCGGTGGTGACGGCGCTGGAGACGATCCTGCATGCGAAGTGAGAGGTAATCCGCCATGGCTCGCGCCGCCGAAGTGCACCGCAAGACCAAGGAGACGGATCTCCGTGTCCACCTCGTCCTGGATGGGCGGGGCGAGGCCCGCGTGCGCACGGGGATCGGCTTCTTCGACCACATGCTGGAGGCCCTCGCGCGGCACGCGCTCATCGATCTCACGGTCGAGGCCAGCGGCGACCTTCACGTGGACGGCCACCACACGGTCGAGGACACCGGGATCGCCTTGGGCCAGGCCATCGCCCGCGCGCTGGGCGACCGGGCCGGCATCCGGCGCTACGCCGACGCGATGGTGCCCCTGGACGAGGCACTGGTGCGCGCGGTGGTCGACGTGTCGGGCCGGCCGTACCTCGCCTACCACGTGGACATTCCCAAGTGGCAGATGCTGGGCGATTACGACGTGTTCCTGACGCCGGAGTTCTTCCGCGCGCTGGTGCAGAACGCCGGGCTCACCGTCCATCTCGACCTGGTCCGCGGGGACAACCCCCACCACATCGTCGAGGCCGCGTTCAAGGCCTTCGCGCGCGCGCTCGACGACGCGACGGCCCTCGACCCGCGGGTGTCCGGAGTCCCCTCGACCAAGGGCGTGCTGTGATCGCGGTGGTGGACTACGGAGTGAACAACCTGCGGAGCGTGGTAAGGGCGCTGGCCGCCGGCGGGCACGCGGCCACGCTGACGGCGGATCCGGAGGCCGTGCGCGGGGCCGAGCGGGTCGTCATGCCCGGCGTTGGCCACTTCGGCCAGGCCGTGGCGAACCTCACGCGCACCGGCCTGGGAGACGCGGTGCGCGACGCCGCGCGGGCCGGCCGGCCGGTGATGGGGATCTGCCTCGGCCTCCAGCTCTTCTTCGAGCGAAGCGAGGAGGCGCCGGGCCTCCGGGGTCTGGGCCTGCTTCCCGGGCACGTTCGCCGGTTCACCGTCGATCTCCCGGTCCCCCACGTCGGCTGGGCGCGGGTCGAGCCCACCGCGGCGGGCCACCGGCATCCGGTCGTGCGCCAGGTTCTCGCCGAGGCCGAGTTCTACTACCACGTACACAGCTATCATCCGGCCGGCCTGGCCCCCGGCGCGGTTCTGGCCACCGGGGAGTACGGCTATGTCTTTCCGACGCTGGTCGGGCAGGACACCGTGCTCGGCGCCCAGTTCCACCCCGAGAAATCGCAGCGCGCCGGCATCGCGCTCTTGGCGGCCTTCGCCGAGTGGCACCCGTGACGAGGGTCCGGACCAGCCTGGTGGACGTGTACGTGCTGCGGGGGGCAGGGGCCGCGGTTCAGGCCCTGGCGCTGCGCCGCGGCCCAGGGGGCCGATGCCCCGGCTCCTGGGAGACGGTCCATGGCCACATCGAGGCGGGGGAGCAGCCGGCGGACGCCGCCCGACGGGAGCTGGCGGAGGAGACCGGCCTGGCAGCCGAGCGCCTGTACAACCTGAGCCGGGTCGAGACGTTCTATCAGCACGGCCTGGACGAGGTGGCGCTGGTCCCGGTGTTTGCGGCGTTCGTCGGGGCGGGGGCGGAAGCCCGGCTTGGACCCGAGCACGACCGGCTGGAGTGGCTGAGCCCCGAGGCCGCGCGGGCGCGCTTCGCATGGCCGCGCGAGCGGCGTGCGCTCGACGACATTCTCGCCCTCTTCGGCCCGGGTGACGCCGGCCCGCTGGACGACGTCCTCCGCGTGTGCTAGCCCGCCGCATCATTCCCTGCCTGGACGTAGCCGGCGGCCGCGTCGTGAAGGGCGTGCACTTCGAGGCGCTCCGTGATGCCGGCGATCCCGTCGCCCAGGCGGCGCGGTACGACGCCGAGGGCGCCGATGAGTTGGTGTTCCTCGACATCTCGGCTACGCACGAGGACCGGCGCACCACTCTCGAGATGGTGGGCCGGGTCGCGGACTCCGTCTTCATTCCGTTCACGGTGGGCGGTGGGATCCGCTCGGTGGAGGACGCAGGGCAGGTTCTGCGCGCCGGCGCGGACAAGGTCGCCGTCAATACGGCGGCGGTCCGCGACCCCGCGCTGGTGGAGCGGCTGGCGCACAGCTTCGGCAGCCAGTGCATCGTGGCGGCGGTCGATGTCAAGCGGATCGGGCGGAAGGACGTCGTGATGGTGACGGGCGGGCGGGAACGGACGTCGCTCGAGGCCATCGATTGGATTCGCCGGCTCGAGGCCCTCGGGGCCGGGGAGATCCTGCTCACCTCGATGGACCGCGATGGGACGCAGGCGGGCTACGACCTGGAGCTGCTTCGGAACGCTGCGGCGGCCGTGCGGATCCCCGTCATCGCGTCGGGCGGCGCCGGGCGGCTCGAGCACCTGGCGGAGGCCCTCAAGGCCGGCGCCCATGGCGTGCTCGCCGCCTCGATCTTTCACTTTCAGGGATCATCGATATCGGACGCGCGGGCCTTCCTGCGGGCGCGCGGGTTTCCGGTGAGGAGTGAGAAGTAGGAGAAATGAGAAGTGTCTTCTCACTTCTCGCTTCTCACCGCCCTCCGGATCCGCGCCACCACCGCTCGCAAGTCCCGCACGTCCAGTGGCTTGGCTACCCAGTGGGCGGCGGCCGAGGGGTGAGGGCCCGAGGTGCGCGGGTGGCTCGCAATGATCAGCCGATCGCGCCAGTCGGGGTGGGCGGCGAGGAACGTGGCAGCAAAGAGATTGCCGTCGGCGGCAACGGCGTGCGCGTCGGCAATGACCAGGTCGTACGGCTCGCCTTCCACCAGGCGGAGCGCCTGGTCGCCGGTGCGCACTGCGTCCACCAAGTGGCCTTCGGGCGTGAACAGCGCGCTCACCAGCCGGTGCACCCCCGCGTCGTCGTCCACTACCAGCACCCGCGTCGGCCGCTCTGACCCCTCATGTGCGGGGGCGGATTCCGCGAGGGTCGTGGGCTCCGCGACCGGCGGCGTGTAGAGCGGCAGCGTCACCACGAACTCAGCACCGCCGTCGGCGGACGCGCGATAGGCGATGCGCCCGCCGTGCGCCTCGACCAGGCCGTAGCTCACGGACAGACCCAGCCCCGTGCCCTGGCCCGGACCCTTCGTGGTGAAGAAGGGCGTGAAGAGTTGTGGCACGAGGGCGGCCGGCACCCCGGCTCCGCTGTCGCCGACAGCCAGCCTGGCACGGCTGTCGCTGCGGCTGGTGCTGAGCCGGATGCGCCGCGGGCGCTCCGGGTCGAGGCCGCCGACGGCGTGGACCGCGTTGGTGAGGAGATTGAGCAGCACCTGCTGAAGCTCGTACCGGTCCCCCATGACCACGACCGGCTCCGGATCGAGCGCGCGCTCCAGCTCGATGCCCCGCTGCCGCATCTCGTAGGAGATCAGCAGCGCGGTTCGCGCGACCACGTCGTTCAGGTCCACCGGTTCCTTCACCAGCGAGCTCGGCCGGGCGAAGGTGAGGAGATTCCGGACGATCCGCGCGGCCCGCTCCGCCTGGTCGTGGATCACGCGCAGGTGCTCCCGGGTGGGCTCGGGCAGCCGGCGCGCCGGCTCGAGCAGCAGCTCCGCCAGGCCGGCGATCGAGGTGAGAGGGTTGTTCAGCTCGTGCGCGACGCCCGAGACCAGCTGGCCGACGGACGCCATCTTCTCGTTCTGAATGAGCTGAGCTTCCAGCGCGCGCTGCTCGGTCACGTCTCCCACGAGAATCACGACGCTGCCGTCGGCGGCGGAACCCCAGAGAGGGGCGGCAGCCAGGCGGAGCCGCCGACCGTCGCGCTCGCGCCGGATTTCCACCGGGTTCGGATGCTCGAGCCGCTGCGCGGCGGCCAGCAGCTCGCGAGCCTGCGGGGCACCGTCCGCGATCGCGGCGGCGAATTCCGCGCCGAGCAGCGTCTCGGGCGGCAGGCCCGCGAGCGCGGCGAGCGCGCGATTGGCGCGGAGCACCTCGCCGCCGGGCCCGATGACGCCGAGGCCCTCGGTCAGCGCGTCGAACGCGGTTTCCCACTCTTCGGTGCTCCTCCGGACCATTTCGAAGAGCCGACTGTTCGCTACGGCCATGGATGTCTGGGTGGCGATGGTGGAAAGCAGCCAGAGGTCCTCGGTCGTGAACGGCCCTTCACGCCGGTCGGCCACGGCGAGCGCGCCCACGGCGCGTCCCTGCGAGCGCAACGGCGCGACGGCCGCGGACGTGACCACCTCCCGCCCGAGCAGCTGAATCGGTGGCCCCCCCGCCTGCGCCACCTCGATCCGCTCCCGGTCGACCGCCAGCCGCACGAGTCCGGCCTCGCCCGGCCCGGCGTGCCTGTCCTGGAGCCCGGCAAGCGTCCCAGCCGCCGCGACCACGCGGAGCCCGTCGCCCTCGACCAGAGCCACGAGCGCCCCATCGGCCTGGAGGAACCTGGCCCCGTAGCGGGCCACCTGGTCCACGATGCGGTCCAGCTGAATCGACTCCGCCAGGACGTAGCTCAGCTCCTGGAGGGAGAAGAGTTCGCTAATACGGCGGTCGAGCTGTCGGGCGGCCTCGAGCCGTCCGGCTTCCGCCTGGGCGGCCTGGCGCTCCAGACGGCGGGTGTTGAACCAGACCCCGAGGCCCAGACCGGCCAGCAGCGCGATGGCATAGGGGCCCGGCACGGCCAAGGCGACGGCAGCGCCGGCCACGATCGCGAGCGTGGCGACGGCGGCAGAGGATGGGGGGCGGAGGCGAAGCAGAACAGGCAAGGCGACACCCCGGCGGGCGGATCTACGGAAATCTCGCCGGCCGTCGAGTTGACAGGCAAGGGAAATGGGAATAGCCTGTTAGGGAATCATCTTGCATTTGATTCCCATTCTCATTTGTACAGCGCGGAGGCACGACCACCCGTGCACGCCCAAGCCGTTCCCTCGGGTAGCCGCAAATGCAGGCCTTGCCCCCTGGCGCGCTGCCTGGCCCTCATGGTCGCAATCCTTCTCCCCGGCGTCGCCTGGCCCCTTCAGGCTCAGCTGCCCGGTCTGGGCGCCGTGGAGGGCCGCATAAGCGGGCCCGACGGAGCCCTGGCCAGCGCCAGCGTTCGCTTGCTCGGCGCGGCGGACCGCCACGCCACCAGCGACCGGCTTGGCCGCTACCGGCTGGACGACGTTCAACCCGGGACGTACACCCTCGAGGCGGCCGCGGTGGGGTTCGTGCCCGCCCGGATTCAAGTCCGGATCGCAGCTGGCGCCGTCGGCAGGGTGGACGTGGCGCTGGGCCGGGAGGCCCAGCGGCTCGCCGACGTCAGCGTCACGGCGCCTGCGGCAGCGAAGGGTCCGGGGCCACTGCCCGATGTCTTGCAGGGCGTCGTCTATGCCGGGCACAAGGTGGAAGTCGTCCGCATCGACAGCCTCGACCTGAACGCCGCGCAGGACGTCTCCCGGCAAGTGCTCGGACGGGTGCCGGGGCTGAATGTCGCGGAGACGGGTGGCGCGGGCTTTCCCGCGAACGGGATCGGGTTCCGCGGCCTGGATCCGAGCCAGTCGGTGGAGGTCAACGTCCGTCAGGACGGCTACAATATCGCCGCCGATCCCTATGGCTATCCCGAGGCGTATTTCCTGCCGCCGGCGGAGGCGCTGGAGCGCGTGGAGCTGGTGCGCGGGGCATCCTCGCTGGCGTTCGGATCGCAGTTCGGCGGGATGGTCAACTATGTGATCCGGGACGGCCTGCCGGGAAGCGGCCCGGTGGTGCGAAGCCGGCTCACCGGTGCGAGCTACGCCACCTTCGACGGCTTCGGCGACGTGGCCGGCGGGATCGGGCCGGTCACTTACTACGGGTTTGTGCAGTTCCGCACCCAGGACGGGTGGCGGCCGAACGGCGACTCGCGCCAGGTCACCGGGTTCAGCCGGGTCCGTTGGCAACCCTCGCCGCGGTGGCGGCTGGGCGCCGAGTACACGCTGTTTCGCAACCGGATCCACATGCCGGGGGGGCTCACCGACCTGGAGTTCGCGGCCGATCCGAGCGCCTCCTTCCGCAGCCGCAACTGGCTCGGTAGCCCGTGGAACGTGCTGGCTGTCACCGCGGACTACACCCCCTCCGCCAACCTCGCGATCCACACCGCGGTTTGGGGCAATCTGAGCCAGCGGTATCTCGTCTGGCGCAACGAGGACGGCGGCGCCGGCGCCGCTGACTCGATTGACCCGGCGACCAACGCGTTCGTGCCGCGCGAAGTGGAGCGGGAGAAATTCACGAACGCCACACTCGAGTCCCGCCTCACCTGGTCCTTCCCGCTACTCGGGCGGACGGGCACGCTGGCGGCAGGCGTGCGGGCGTTCGCGGGCCGGATGCACCGCCAGGCCGGAGGTCCCGGCTCGACCGGGTCGGACTTTGACCTCGCTCTGTATGGCGGGCCGTACGAGAAGGACGTCACCTTCGGCAACACCAACCTCGCGGCACATCTCGAGCAGGTCGTGCGCCTGGGCGACCGGCTCACGGTGGCGCCCGGGATTCGGGTCGAGTACCTCCGGTCGACCACGAGCGGCTACACCGACACGACGTTCGTGCCGCTCGCGCGCAGCCGGACGTTCGCCCTTCCAGGGATCGGCGCTCAGTTCCGCGCCTCAGCCACCACGCAGCTATACGGCAGCGTCGCACGCTCCTACCGGGCGATAGACTATTCCTCACTGACCCCGTTTGCCTCGGTCTCGCGGATCGACCCGGATCTCAAGGACCCGAACGGATACAGCGTCGATCTCGGATGGCGCGGGCGCCTCGCGTCCTCGGCCGTCGCGTTCGATGTGAGCGTCTTCCGCATCCGCTACGGGGACCGCATCGGACTGGTCTCGGGGGTCGACCCCGACGGGACACCGTTCAGCCTCCGAACCAATGTGGGGACGAGCGTCCATCGCGGGGTCGAGGCCTATCTCGAGCTGCACCCTTTCGCGTTGCTGGCCGCGGCGCCCGCGCTCGGCGACCTCTCCGTGTTCACCGCCTTCGCCTACACGGACGCCAAGTACACCGACGGCGAGTTCGCCGGAAACCGCGTGGAGTATGCTCCGAAGGTAGTGAACCGGGCAGGGGTCACGTATGCCCGGGGAGCGGTCTCGGGGACCGTTCAGGTATCTCACGTGTCGGATCAGTTCGGCGACGCGAACAACACCGTTCTCAGCCCGGACGCCAATGTCGGCCTCGTACCGGCGTACCACGTGCTCGACGCCTCGACGCGGGTCCGCCTGGGCCGGTTCCTGCTCTCGGGCGGTGTGAACAATCTGGCGGACGCGCACTACTTCACGCGGCGCACGGATGAGTACCCCGGGCCCGGCATCATCCCTTCGCCTGGGCGAAGCGTCTACCTGTCTCTGGGGGCCGACTTCTGAGGGCTGGCTGCGTCGGCGTGCCGGGCGACGAGCGCCAGGATCGACGCGCCGAGGTCCTCCATGCCTTCGCCGGAGCGGCTGCTGGTGAGCTGGACCTGATCATCAGGCAGCGCGAGCGCCCGGGCGATCGTGCGCGCCCGCTCGCGCCGTGCCGAGCGGCCCAGCTTGTCCGCTTTGGTCAGCACCGCCAGCACCGGCCGGCCGGTCTCCACCAGCAGCTCCTGCATCTCGAGGTCGCTCGCCGACGGGTCGTGACGGGCGTCGAGCAGCCAGGCGACGCCGGCGAGGGAGGGCCGCTCGCGCAGGTAGCGCGTCACCAGTGTCCGGTAGCTCGCCCGCGCGGCCTTGCCCGCGCGGGCGTAACCGTAGCCCGGCAGGTCGACCAGGTAGAAGTCCGGGAACCGGAAGGCGTTGAGGAGGGTCGTCTTGCCCGGGGTGGCGCTCACGCGGGCCAGTCCCTTCCGGCCCACGAGCGCGTTGAGGAGGCTGGATTTTCCGACGTTGGAGCGGCCGATGAACGCGACTTCGGGCAGGACGGGATCGAGGGGGACCAGCGGATCGGGAAAGCTGCCGACGAACTCGATGGGCAGGGCGGCGAGGCCGCTCTTCGGGCCGGGCCCGGCGGTGGTCAAGCTTCCCGCTTCGTCCTCGGCCGTTCCGTCACGACCAGCGGGGCGACGCCCTCCGCGATGGATTCCTTGGTGATGACGACCTCGCGCACGTCGTCCCGCGTCGGCAGGTCGAACATGATGTCGGTCATCATCGTCTCGAGGATGGAGCGGAGCCCGCGGGCGCCGGTGCCCCGCTTGAGCGCCTTCTCGGCCACGGCGCGGAGTGCTTCGTTGTCGAACGTGAGGCCCACGCTCTCCAGCTCGAAGAGCTTCTTGTACTGCTTGGTGAGGGCGTTCTTCGGCTCGACCAGGATCCGCATCAGGGCTTCCTCGTCGAGCGCCTCGAGCGAGACGACGACGGGGAGCCGCCCCACCAGCTCGGGGATGAGTCCGAAGCGGAGCAGATCGTCCGGCTCGACCTCGGCGTAGGGGTTCTTCTTGTCGAGGTCGGTGCCGCCGGCCCGCCCGCCGTTGCTGAAGCCGATCTGCTGCCGCCCGGTCCGGGCCTGGATGATCTTCTCCAGCCCGTCGAACGCGCCGCCGCAGATGAACAGGATGTCCTTGGTGTTGATCTGGATGTATTCCTGCTGCGGGTGCTTGCGGCCGCCCTGGGGCGGCACCGAGGCGACGGTCCCCTCCAGGATCTTGAGCAGCGCCTGCTGCACGCCCTCGCCGGAGACGTCGCGCGTGATGCTGGGGTTCTCCGACTTGCGCGCGATCTTGTCGATCTCGTCGATGTAGACGATGCCGCGCTCGCACTCGGCCACGTTGAAATCGCCGGCCTGGAGCAGGCGGACGAGGATGTTCTCGACGTCCTCGCCGACGTACCCGGCTTCGGTGAGCGTGGTGGCGTCGGCGATGGTGAAGGGGACGTCGAGGATGCGGGCGAGGGTCTGGGCGAGGAGGGTCTTGCCGACGCCGGTAGGACCGAGGAGCAGGATATTCGACTTGTCCAGCTCGACGTCCGCCTCCCGGCCGTTGGACGCGTTGATCCGCTTGTAGTGGTTATAGACCGCGACCGCGAGGGTCCGCTTGGCCCGCTCCTGCCCGATCACGTACTGGTCCAGCACGTCCTTGATCTCGGTGGGCGTGGGGACCTGGGTGATGCTGTCCGCGACCTCCCGCTCTTCGTCCTCGGCGAGGATCTCGTTGCAGAGCGTGATGCACTCGTTGCAGATGTAGACCGACGGGCCGGAAATGAACTTCCGGACCGAATCCTTCGACTTCCCGCAGAACGAGCAACGGAGGTGCTTGTCGTTGGACATTGGTGGCGGCTTGGGTAAGCGTCCCGAAAGCTGGCCCCCGCTCAGGAGGGCGTCAAGGTCTCTTTTGCCCCGTTCTTGCTCGGCACGACGAGGTCCTTGCGGGCCGCGAAGACCGCATCGATCAGCCCGTAGGCCTTCGCCTCGTCGGCGCTCATGAAGCGGTCCCGGTCCATGTCCCGCTCGATCGTCTCGATCGGCTGGCCGGTGTGCTTCGCGTAGAGCGTGTTCATCTTGGAGCGCAGATAGAGGATCTCGCGCGCCTGGATCTCGATGTCCGCGGCGGTGCCCTGGGCCCCGCCCGAGGGCTGGTGGATCATGATGCGCGAGTGCGGCAGCGCGCTCCGCTTGCCCGGCGCGCCCGCGCAGAGCAGGAAGGAGCCCATGGACGCCGCCATCCCCATGCAGATCGTGTTCACCGGCGCGCGCAGATGCTGCATCGTGTCGTAGATCGCCATGCCGGCGGAGACGACCCCGCCCGGCGAGTTGATGTAGAGGTAGATGTCCTTTTCCGGGTTGTCCGCCTCGAGAAACAGCAGCTGGGCGATGATGATGTTCGACACGTCGTCGTTGATCGGCGCGCCCAGGAAGACGATCCGGTCCATGAGGAGCCGGGAGAAGATGTCGTACGTCCGCTCGCCGCGGCTCGAACGCTCGATAATGTACGGCGGATACAAAGTAGCCATCGTCAGGTGCTCGCCTCTTCGACCGTGGACTGCGAGAGGAGATGGCTGAAGACCTTCTCCTCGGTGATCGCCCGCTCCAGCTCGGGGAGCCGGTTGGACTTCTGCAAGGAGGCGTACAGCTCCCCGGTGGGCAGGTTCCGTGCCGCCGCCAGGGCCGCAATCCGTTGGTCCAGATCGGCCTCGGTGGCCTTGAGCCCGTGCGTCTCCGCCACGGCGTCCAGGATCAGGTCCCGCTGCACCTGCTGCACGGCGACGGAGCGGAACTGAGCCTCGAACCCCGCCAGCTGGTCCTCCGGCACCTTGTACAGGTGGGCATAGCCGTGCAGGACCCGGTGCACGAGGGAGTCCGGCGCGGGCACCCGGTTGGCCTCGATGATCTGGGACAGCAGCGCCTGTCGCACGGCAGCATCAGCTTCCCGCCCCGCCTCCCGCTCGAGATCCTGCCGCACCGCCGCCTGGAGCGCGGCCAGATTCTCGAACTCCCCGACCTCCCGGGCGAATGCATCATCGAGCGGGGGCAGCTCCTGCCGCTTGACCTCGAACAGCTTGAGGCGGACGTGGCGGGTCTTGCCCCGCCGCGACTCGTCGGGGTGATCGTCGGGGAACCGGACCTCGGTGTCCACCGCCTCGCCGGGGAGCAGTGTCATGATCCGCTCCTCGAGCTCGGGGATCGCCTGGCCCTCCCCGATCACCAGGGTGTACGGCTGCGCCGGGCCGGCCTCGCCGTCCTCGAGCGGGGCGACCTCGACCCGGACCATCTGCCCGGGCGTCGGGCGCGCGCCTTCGACCGGGAGCCAGGCCGCCTTGTCTTCGCGCATCCGGTTGAGCTGCTCGTCCACCACGGCGTCGGTGACGGGAGTCACCTGCCGGCTCAGTCGGAACCCGCCGACGCGCTCGAGCTTGACGTCGGGGCGCACTTCGACGAGCAGCTCGAACTCGATCGGGCTGCCGTCTTCGAACTTGAGGTTGCGGATGGAGGGGTCGGCGATCGGCTTGAGCGATTCGTTCTGGCGAGCGGTTTCCCAGCCCTCGCGGATCAGCTCCTCCAGCACGCTCTGCCGGATGGCTTCGCCGAACCGCTTGCGCACGACCGCGGCCGGCGCCTTGCCCTGGCGAAAGCCCGGGAGCCGGGCTCGGGTCGTGTAATACTTCACGGCACGGTCCTCGGCCTGCCGGACCCGATCGACCGGGACCGTCACCCGGAGTGACTTGGACGCGGCATCTTCGCCGGTTTTCTCGACTACGATATCCATCATGGGGGAGAATCTAGCCCTGTGCCGGGCCGATGGGCAGATGCGCGAACGTCATCAGCCAGCACCTATTGGGCGCGGTAGAGCGCAAGGCGGCGCCGCAAGCCGCGAGCGCTCCACCGACCGGCGGCATGATGGTCCGAGTGCGCCGGCACTCGTCCGCGCGGTGCTCAGGCCGGCCGTTCATGGGTGGCTAACACGTTGTGAATATTCAACCTGGATGCAGAGTCGCCGGTGCACGGCGCCGGGTCTGCGCCTGGCGGCGCTGCTCCGGTACGCTCGTTGCCGCCGGATGTACTGATTCCCGCCGACACGTCAGAGTCCAAGGAGTGGACTATGGTCGCCTCGATGCGCCGCTCGTGTCTCCTGCTCGCGACCGCCGCGGTCAGCGCCGCCTGCGTTTCACAGCCGTTGGCACCCACCAGCGGCCAGATCAGCGACTACATCGCGGCCGTGAGCGCCCGGAACGGCCAGGTCACGGCCGTCCTCCGCGACAGCGCACCGCCTGCGGCATCCTTCGGACCCAATGTGCAGGTGACCGGCGGCGGCACGGTAAAGCACGGCGGCAGCGCCAGGATCAGCCTGGCGGGTGGAGCGGCCTTCACCCGGGTCTACGTCTCGACCCCGATGGCCGCGGGATGCTGGGACGTGTCGCTCCCCACCGGGGTGACCGTGGAGGACCTCGTGTTGGCCGTGAGCCCGAAGCTCAGGCCCGGCCGGCTCAAGGTGCGGTACACCCTCGAGGGGCCGAGCGGCGTCGGCGGCGCGACGGAGGAAGTGCTGGATGTCGGGGATTGAGTGCGAACGCCGGGAGTCGAACCCGGACCCCTTGCGGGACAGGATCCTAAGTCCTGCGCGTATACCAGTTCCGCCACGTTCGCCCTTGACTGAAGATACTGTCCTACCTCGAAATCACCCACGCGCATCGCCTTGACCGGGCCGGTTGCTCGGCGTCGACGCCGGACCTCAGAACTCGGCGAAGAAGTCCCAGCGCGGCTCCCACGCCTCCTCCTTCGCGAAATAGCGATCGCTCGCGTTGCGGTAATACAGGCTCGACGGGACGCCTCTGAGGCGCCGGACGAGCTCCCGACGGCGCGAGTAGTCCACGTAGCGAGGGGTGAGCCCGACATCAACCTCGGTATAGCGCCGGTGGGTGAGGACGAACTTGAGCACCTTATGGACAGCCGGCCAGTCGCAATCATTGAAGCCGACCACGCCTCCAACCCGCAGTAGCCTGTCGAAGTACCAGAAATCGAGCAGCACGTAATCGAACGTGTGGTTGCCGTCGATATACCCGAAGTCGACCTCGGTCTTATCCCGCAGCATTTCGGGCAACGCCAGATAGTCGGGTCGCTCGATCAGCCGGTGCCGCGGCGCCAGTCCCGCGCGCTCGACGGCGGCGATTCCGCAGTCGTGCCAACTTGCTCTCTGATACGGGTCGATCGAGACCAGTCGCCCGCCTGTGCCGATCTCCTGGAGCGCAGTCAGAATGGCGAGTGTGGACCAGCCGAAGGCCATTCCGACTTCCACCGTTAGGTGCGGTCGGCGCCGAAGGACAGCCTGATACAGGCCTCAGCGCAGCGAACGTGAATGCCGGAATGCACTTGGTGGCGAACACCCGCCGGGTCTTGAGCGCTGTGGGACTCGACCATCTCGCGAAGAACGGGACTCTTATCGAGAAGCGTCATGATATTGCTCCATGCGCCGCGCGGCTCCCGCGCTTGGGTCAGCGGGCCCGGCTG
>DASWAI010000070.1:0-14407 GCA_036391215.1 Gemmatimonadales bacterium | reverse complement strand
CCGGCTGCCCGCCCAGCAGACCAGCCTCACGATCTACAACGACGGCCGGGTGCTGGTCCGCCGCTCCGTGGCCGCCGCCGTTCCCAGGGGCGTGTCGGAGCAGCGGCTGGCCCTGGGCCCGCTGGACCCCGCCACGCTCTTCGCGCTCGATTCCGGAGTCACGATCACCGCGGCGACGTACGACGGCGCCACGGACGAGGCGAGCGCCATGCGCCGCGCCCTGGGGCAGACCATGGTGTTCCGGTACGGTTCCCGGGACACCGTGTCGGCCACGGTCGTCGGCGTCGATCCGGAGCGCTTCCGCCTGGCGGACGGCAGCATCGTCTTCAGCCGGCCGGGACAGCCGGCCTTCCCGGCGGACGCGGTGGTGCTGGACCCGGTCGTCCGGGCCGCGCTCAGGAGCGACGCCGCCCGGAAGGACCTGCGGGTCGGCTACTTCACGAGCGGCGCCGACTGGCAGGCGAGCTATCAGGCGGTGCTGGGGAAGGCCGGCGCCCGGATCACGGGCACGGCGGTCCTCGGCTCGCAGACGCTCCGGGTACGGGATGCGGAGATCCAGCTGCTCGCGGGCTCGGTGAGCCGCGCGACTCCGCAGCCGTCGCCGCGCGTCGTCATGGAACGCCTGGGGGCGATGGCCAAGGCCGCTCCGGAAGCCGCCGAGCCCGCGGAAGAGCGGGTCGGGGAGTTTCATCTGTACACACTGGCCGGGCGCCCGTCGCTGGAGCCGGGCACGACCACGTCCGTGGCCCTCTTCGAGCCGGCGACGGCCCCGTTCGAGCGGGCGTACATCGTCCGGGGGCAGCTGCCGTACTACGGGTTCGTGCCGCAGCAGGGGGACGAGACCGAGGTGCCGGTCGAAGTGAGCTATACCCTCAAGCGGACCCGGAAGAGCGAGTTCGGCGACCGGCCGCTCCCGGGCGGCGTGGTCCGACTGTTCCAGGCCGACAGCGCGGGCCGGCTCCAGCTCGTGGGCGAGGCGGTGGTCCGGCACACCCCGGCCGGCGAGGACCTCCGCGTCGCGGCCGGCACCGCGTTCGATCTCACGGCGCGGCGGGTGCAGACCTCGTACAGTACCCGGCGGGACAGCACGCGCGCCGGCTGGCGCACGGCCGCCACCGCGGACTACGCGGTGACCCTCGCGAACGCCACGGATGCCGCGGTCACGATCGAGGTGCGCGAGGAGCGGGCCGGCGAGTGGTCCGTGCTGTCGAGCTCGGTGCCGCCGGAGAAGCTCTCGTCCACGGTGACCCGCTTCCGGGTTCCGGTGCCGGCACGGGGCGAGGCCAGGCTCACCTATCGGATCCGCGCACTCTGGTGACCGACGTCTCCATCGTCCACCTGTCGGACCTCCACTTCGGGGGCCATGCCGACCTGGCCCAGACCGAAGCGCTCGAGGCCCTCGTCCCCACGCTCGGCGCCGACGCGGTCGTGGTGTCCGGCGATCTCACGCAGCGCGCGCGCCATGGGGAGTTCCAGCGCGCGCTGGTGTTCGTGCAGCGGCTGCGGGAGCACGCCCCGACGCTCGTGATCCCCGGCAACCACGACATCGAATGGTGGAAGAGCCCGCTCGGTCTGCGCGGCAACGGGGTCAAGTACGCCAAGTACGTGCAGTACTTCGGGGAGTTGCGCCCGGTGCTGCAGCTGCCCGGCGCGATCATCGCCGGGGCGCTGAGCAGCTACGGCGTGGCCGCGGGCTCGCTCACGTGGAACCTCCGCGACGTCGCGGTCAAGGGGCACCTGCCGCGGTCGGAGACCAACCGGGTGAAGCGGCTGTTCGCCGGGGGGCCGGCCGGGGCCGCGCGCGTGCTGGTGATCCATCACAACATCCTGCCGGGAGCGATTTCCCGGCGGATGGGACTCGCCCGGTGGCGGTCGGCGCAGCGCCGCCTCGTGGACACCGGCGTCGACGTGGTCCTGTGCGGGCACGACCATCAGGAGGGGGCCGGCCAGATGGAGGCCGTGGCTGTGAGCACCGCCGGCACCCACAGTTTCCGGACGCGGCACGGTCGCCCGTCCGTGTTCAACATCGTGCGGATAGAGGCGTTCGCGGTGCACGTCCTGCACTACCGGTGGGAGGCGGCGCAGCAGCGCTTTCTCGAGTCGGATCGTTTCAGCTTCGCGCGCCGCGTGGCGCCGGAGCCGGTGGTGTCGGAGACGGGCGGCATCGTCGGAACCGGGGGCGTCTAGGATGGGATCCGTCTCGCTGCTCGCCCGTCCCGAAGACGTGCTCGCCCGCCGCCTGGGCGCGCTGGGCCTCAGGCCCGTCGCCGAGGTCCAGACTCACCGGAACCGGACGGTGATGGTGAGCCTCAACGAGCGGCGGCTCCTCCGGCTGCACCAGGGCTATGTCTTCGCCCCGGACCGGGTCCTCGCGGCCATCGTGCGCTTCCTCGACCCCCGCGCCCCGCGGTCGGAGCGCCGGCGGGCCGAGCAGATCTTTCTCGCCTTCCCGGTGGAGCTCTACGCGCCCCGGGCGCGGGAACGCCCGCCCGAACGGCCCCGGCCCGGCGACCTCGCGCTTCTGCACCGGCTGCGCGAGCTGCACCGGCGGCTCAACCGGGAGCACTTCGCCGGCGCGCTGGGCGAGATCCCCATCCGGCTTTCGGGACGGATGCGCACGCGCCTGGGCGAGGTGAGCGTGGATCTGCGCACCGGGCAGCCGATCGAGATCGCGCTGAGCCGGCGCCACCTCGCGGAGCATCCGTGGAGCGAGGTGGAGCACACCGTGCTGCACGAGATGGTGCACCAATGGCAGGCCGAGTCCCGGCTGCCGATCGACCACGGCCCGACCTTCCGGGAGAAGGCGCGCGAGGTGGGGGTGCTGCCGGCGGCGCGGCGGGCGGTGAGCCGGGCGGCCCTGCCGGTCGGGCCCCGGGCCTTCGGCTCGGCGGCCCGCCACGGCTCCGAGCTGCGGGAGCGCCGTTCCCGCGACTAGCGCCTGCCCGGGCGTCCGCCCCACGGCTATCATAGACGCCAGACCCCGATTCCCGAGGCTCGCCATGGCCACCGCGGCTTCCACGTCCCGGTTCACCGGCGTGGACTTCTACGACTCCGATTCGCTCCTCTCAGAGGAGGAGCGCGCCGTGCGGGACACGGTCCGGCAGTGGGTGGACGAGCACGTGATGCCGATCATCGGCGAGTGCTACGTGACGGGACGGTTCCCCCGGGAGCTGATCCCCGGCATGGCGGAGCTGGGGCTCCTCGGCGCCAACCTGCCCGAGGAGTACGGCTGCGCCGGGCTCGACAACGTCGCCTACGGGCTCATCATGCAGGAGCTGGAGCGGGGCGACAGCGGGATACGCTCGTTCGCCTCGGTCCAGGGCGGGCTGGTGATGTACCCCATCTATGCGTTCGGGTCGGCGGAGCAGAAGCAGCGCTGGTTGCCCGCGCTCGCGGCCGGGCGGGAGATCGGCTGTTTCGGGCTGACGGAGCCCGACTTCGGGTCGAACCCGGGCGGGATGATCACGACCGCACGGGAGACTTCGGACGGCTGGGTGCTGAACGGCACCAAGATGTGGATCACCAACGGGTCGCAAGCCACCGTGGCGATCGTGTGGGCCAAGACCGGAGACATCGCCGATCCAAGGTCCATTCGCGGGTTCATCGTCCCCACGGATACCAAGGGGTTCACGGCCAAGGACCAGAAGGGCAAGCTCTCGCTCCGGGCCTCGGACACGAGCGAGCTGCATCTCGAGGACGTGCGCCTGCCCAGGAGCGCCATCCTCCCGCAGTCGGGCGGACTCAAGAGCCCGCTCATGTGTCTCACGCAGGCCCGCTACGGGATCGCCTGGGGCGCGGTCGGCGCGGCCATGGCCTGCTACGAGGAGGCCGTGGGCTACGCGAAGAGCCGGATCATGTTTGGGAAGCCGATTGCGCAGACCCAGATCCAGCAGGTACGGCTCGCGGACATGTTGACCGAGATCACCAAGGCCCAGCTGCTCGCGCTCCAGCTGGGGCGGCTCAAGGATGCCGGCACCATGACGCCCGAGCAGGTTTCACTGGCCAAGCGGAACAACGTGGACATGGCGTGCGAGTGCGCCCGAGAGGCGCGCCGGCTGCTCGGGGCCAACGGCATCCTCGCCGAATACCACTCCATGCGGCACCTCGCCAACCTCGAGTCGGTGTATACCTACGAAGGCACGCACGACATGCACTCCCTCATCCTGGGGCAGGCCATCACCGGGCTGGGCGCCTTTGCCTGACTCTCCCGGTGACGCCGGCGCCGGTGGGCCGTATCAGGCCCGGATGAGCCCCACCTCCGCCACCGCCCACATCCCCGCGCCCGCCGGCCCCGCCCGCGGCGAGCAGTGGTACGCGGAGTTCGGAACCCGGATCTACCGCTACCTCCGGTACCACGTCGCCTCGGCGGACGAGGCCGACGAGCTCACCGCGGAAACGTTTCTGCGGGCCGTCCGGGCGGCCGCCAGCTTCGACCCGGCCCGGGGCAACGCGAAAGCCTGGCTGTTCCGCATCGCCCAGAACGTTCTCCGGGACGCCCGGCGGCGGGAGCGCCGGCGGGGGTCGGTGCCGATCGAAGCGTTCCGGGACCTCGTCTCGGACGCCCCGTCCCCGGAGGAACGGCTGCTCCACGAGGAGGAGGTCCGGCGGCTGCTGGCGGCCATGGACGAGCTCTCCGAGCGGGACCGCGAGGTCGTGAGCCTGCGGTACGGCAGCGAGCTCGAGTATCCGGAGATCGCAGGCATCCTGGGCATTCGCGAAGCGGCCGTCCGAACCCGTCTGTGGCGGGCCCTGGGGCGCCTGCGCGAGGTCCTGGCCCGGTGACGGACGACGAGCTGCCCTCCCGGCTGGTGCCGGTGGACCGCCTGCTGCGGGGGGCCCGGTTCGAGCCCAGGGAGTCGCTCGGGCCGGAGGTCGCGGGGCGGGTCCGCCGGGGCGAGCCCCCGGCGGTGGCCCGCCGGCACTCCGGGATCATCTGGGCCGGCCTCGCGGCCGGCCTGGTCGGTCTCGCGACCGGAGGCCGGCTCCTCGCCGTCCGTGCGTCCGGCGCCGTGACCATCGACCGGTGCTGCTTCGACCTCGACGGCGGCGGCTACCCCGACGACGGCGTGCTGGTGGTCACCGGGCGGGGCCAGCGCGTCGAGCGGCTGCGGGTCTACGAGGACGCGGACCGCTCCGGCGGATGGAGCAGCGGCGACCGGCTCAAGTTCGAGCGCGGCGCCGCGCCGGTCCTCACCGGTCCGCCCGAGGCCGGGGCCATCGCGACGCAATGCTGTCTCGACTGGGACGGTGGCGGCGCCGCTGACGACGGGCTCATGGTCGTCCGCTCGTCGCCCGACCGCGTGGTCATGGCCGCGATCTACGAAACCGGCCCGAGCCCGGTCACCCCCGTGGCCGGCTGGCAGCTCCGCTAGCGCCCCCGATCCCCAGCACGCACTTCGCATGATTCTGCCCGAGGCTCCGTCCCGGATCCCCTGCGCGGGTCGCGCGCGCGCCGCCCTCGTAGCGCTCGCCCTGGCTGCGGGGGCGGCCGGCAGGGCGGCGGCCCAGGTGCCCGATTCGACCAGGCAGGAAGCTCCCGCCAAGCAGGACACGACCACCGCCGTGGCGTTGCCGGAGATCGAGGTCACCAGCTCGATCGTGCCGGCTGCGGGCCCCTCCATCGGCTCCGGCGTGCCGGCGCGGATCTCCATCATCTCGGGCGACGTGATCGACCTGTGGGAGCCCCGCATCCTCCCCAACGCCCTCGGCACGGAGCCCGGCTTCACGTTCTACGACGACCTCGGGTCGGGGTACAAGACCTCGCTCACGACCCGGGGGTTTTCTGCCGGCCCCGTGCTCGGCACGCCGCAGGGCGTATCGGTGTTCGTGGACGGCGTGCGGCAGAACCAGCCCGACGCGGCGGAGGTGAACTTCGATTTGCTGCCGCTCGATCACGTGAAGCGGGTCGAGTTTCTGCACGGCACCGGCTCCCTCCTTGGCCCCAACTCGCTGGGGGGCTCGGTGAACCTGATCACCGAGCGCGGGTCCGGCCTGCCCCATGGAGAGATCGAGCTGTCGGGGGGATCGTACGGCCTGGTGAGCGGCGAGGCGTCTGTCGCCGGTGCCACCGGGCGCTGGGACTATTACCTGGGCGCCGGCGGCGAGCGGGACGGCGGCTGGCGCGAGGGTACCGGGGCGCGGAACGGCAACGTCTTCACCAACGTCGGCCGCCGGTGGCAGGGTGGCGGACTCGTGTTCCAAGGCTTCTACGCCGGCTCCCGGGCGGAGACGGCGGGTAGCCTGCCGGAGCTGCTCTTCAACACCGATCCGAGCGGCAACTTCACCACGGGCGACTTCGAGAACATCAATGAGCTCCAGCTGAGCCTGGCCGGCCATCAGGCCCTCGGTCCCGGACGGCTCGAGTTCCGCTCCTACTTCCAGCGCAACTCCGCCGAGCGGTTCAACGTCAACCAGGCCCCGGACCCCGACGTGCGCAGCCGCTCGACGAACCGGTCCGTGGGCGGCACGGTGGACTACCGCTGGGAGCGGATGTTCGGGCAGACCAAGCTCGCGCTGCGCGCGGGGGTGGACGGCGTGGTGAACCGGGTGACCGTCGGGATCTTCACCGAGGCGCCGGGCGACACCACCCAGACGACGTCCATCAAGAGCCCCAGCTGGGACCTCTCCGAGTTCGCCATCGCCGACCTGACGGTGTCGCGGGTCACGCTGTCCGCCGGGGCCCGGTACGACTACATCCGGATTCCGTTCCAGGACCTGCTCGACCCCGCGGCGGACACGACCAGCACCTTCAAGCGGTTGAGCCCGCGCGGAGGCGTGAGCGTGGATCTGGGCGGCGGCGCCTCCGCGTACGCGTCGGTCGGCCAAAGCTTCCGGGCGCCTGCGCTGCTCGAGCTCAGCTGCGCGGACCCGGCGGCGCCTTGCCCGCTCCCGTTCGCGCTGTCCGAAGACCCGCCGCTCAAACCCGTGGTGGCGACGACGGTGGAGGCCGGCGGACGGTGGGTCGTCGGCCCCGCGATCCTCGATCTCTCCGCGTACCGCACTGCCGTGCGCGACGACATCTACTTCATCGCCTCCGACGCCGCGCTCTTCTCGGGCTACTTCGCCAATATCGGTAACACCCGTCGCGAAGGCGTCGAGCTGGGCACCCGCTTCATTTTCGACCGGTTCTCGGTGTACGCGAACTACGCCTACACCCGCGCCACGTTCCAGACCCAGGCCCAGATCTTCACCCCGCGCGAGAATGCCGACCCCATGAGCCCCTTGTTCGGCCTGAACCAGGTCGCGCCGGGCGATCGCCTTCCCCTCGTCCCGGACCACACCGTGCGGTTCGGGGGCCAGGTCCAGCTCCCCAAGGGGCTCGAGGCGGCGCTCGACGCCCGGTTCACCGGGCCCCAGTGGCTCCGGGGCGACGAGGCCAACCAGACCAGCCGGTTGCCGAGCTACTTCACCACGGACGTGCGGCTGGGATGGACGTGGGCAAACTGGCAGGTCGAGGGGATCGTGGCCAACGTGTTCGACCGGAAGTACGCGACGTTCGGCACGTTCAACGAAAACCGGCAGACGGGCCAGGTCGAGCGGTTCCTGACGCCCGGCATGCCGCGCCACCTCAAGCTCATCATCCGGCGGAGCTTCGGGCGGGAAACCTAGCGATCGCGAATCGCGGGGCTCACTCCGGGAGGCCGAGGAGGTCGCAGTAGAGGCGGGTCAGCGTAGCAGCGAGCTCGTCGTCGGAAACGGCCAGATCAGCGGGACGCCCGTCGCCGAAGAGAATCGTCTCCTTGGCGGCGGCGTCCACGACCAGCAGGCCGAGCAGGACGGCCCGGTCCGGGGCGGGGTGGGTCATGGCCCCGCGGTGGTGGAGCAGGAGGCCGGTGAGCCGGTGCACGAAGTCGTGGTTGAACGCCGCGGCTTCCGCCCGGAAACCCGTGTCCGGGTGGGTACGCACGTAGAGATGCAGGGCGCGGAGGAGTGAGCGCTTGGCCCGGTAGCTCTTCACGAGCGTCCGGACGATCGCGGCCACGAGTTCGCGAGGAGACATCGCCCGCCAGCGGGCGTCGTCGAGGAGGGCATCGGCGGTGCGCCGGGCCCGATCGAAGAAGGCGGCGGTGAAGGCGCGGAGCAGGGCGTCCTTGTTGGCGAACCGGGTGTACAACGTCCCGGCGGCAAGGCCGGCCCGGCGCGCGACCTCCTGGACCGTGAGATTGGCAACGCCCCGTTCGGCGATCACCTGCTCGGCGGCAGCGAGGAGGCGATCGTGGGAGGCCCGGCTGCGGGCCTGGCGGGGCGGGCGGGGGGAGTCGGTGGCCGGGATCTTGGTTCTCCTTGCGCATAGTATTATGAAAATGAATCCAGGTTCATATTATCGAGCGCCACGGCGCCGGTCAACGCTGACCGGCCTCGCTCCCAAGCCGCCGCCCCCAGCCGGGCCGCTACCCCCCCATCGCTCCCGCCGCTACCTTTGCCGCGGCTTCGCCAACCATCGGACCTCCAGCAGCGAGGGTGCGAGCTTTGAAGATCGCGGTTTGCCTCAAGCGGGTGCCGGACACCGTGGCCAAGATCACCCTCGGCCCCGACCGCAGAACCATCGATGAAGCCGGCCTCAAGTTCGTCCCCAACCCCTACGACGAGTTCGCGGTCGAGGAAGCGCTCGCCCTCAAGGAGAAGGCCGGCACGGGGGAGACCGTCGTCCATGCCCTGGGCCCGGACGCCGCGCAGGAGACGCTGCGCACCGCCCTCGCCATGGGGATCGACCGCGCGGTGCTGCTCCAGTCGGCCGGCTCGCCCGACGGCCTCGAGGTGGCCCGGGCGCTCGCCGCCGAGCTCGGCGCCGGCGGGTACGACCTGATCCTGTTCGGTAAGCTCGCGGTGGACGACGCGAACCAGCAGGTCGGCCCGATGGTCGCGGAGCTGCTCGGCCTGCCCTGTGTGTCGGCCGTGGCCCACCTTACGATCGCCGGCGGGGCAGTCGAGGCGGAGCGGGAGATCGAGGGCGGGATCGAGGTCGTGACCTGCCGGCTGCCCGCGGTGTTGACCTGTGACAAGGGGCTCAACAACCCCCGCCTGCCGTCGCTCAAGGGGATCATGGCGGCCAAGAAGAAGCCGCTCGAGGTAAAGGCCGTGTCGCTCGGCGCGGGCTCGATCGAGGTGCTCGGGCTGGAGTACCCGGCGGAGCGCCAGCCGGGCCGTATCGTCGGCGAGGGGGCGGACGCCGTGCCGGAGCTGGTGCGGCTGCTCCGGACCGAAGCGAAGGCGCTCTAGCCATGGCGCTCAAGGTGCTCGCGGTGCTCGAAGCACGGGACGGCGCCGTGCGGAAGGTCTCCTACGAGCTGCTTGCCGCCGCGCGGACGCTCGCCGGCGCAGCCCGCTCGGTGGACGCCCTCGTCTTCGGCGCCGAGACCCCGGCCGGCGCCGAAGGTCTTGCCGCGCTTGGCGCCGACCGCGTGCTTGTGGCCGGCCACCCGGATTTCGTCCGCTACAACCCCGACGGCTTCGCAGCCACCGTGGCGTCGCTCGCCCCGGGGTATGCCGCGGTCATCTTCGCCGCGACGGCGACTGGCAAGGACCTGGCGCCGCGCGCCGCCGCGCGCCTCGGCGTCGGGCTCGCGAGTGACGTGGTGGGGCTGGCTCTTCAGGACGGCGCCGTCGTCGCCACGCGTCCGGTGTATGCCGGCCGGGCGATTCAGCAGGTCAGGCTCCGTGGCGCTCCCGCGCTGGTCTCGGTGAGGCCGAACGCCTTCCAGCCCGCCGGGCGGGACGATTCACGCACGGCCGCGGTCGAGGCGGTCGCCATCCCGGCCTTCGAGGCGCGGGTCCGGGTAGAGGCGGTGAAAGCGCCGGAGAAGGCGGCGCTCGACGTCACCGAGGCGTCGATCGTCGTCTCCGGCGGGCGCGGGCTCAAGGACCCGGCCAACTTCAAGCTGCTGGAGGAGCTGGCCGAGGCCCTGGGGAATACCGCGGTCGGCGCGAGCCGGGCGGTGGTGGATGCGGGCTGGCGGGACCATGCGGCACAAGTGGGACAGACGGGCAAGACGGTGAGCCCGGGGCTCTACATTGCGGTGGGCATCTCCGGCGCGATCCAGCACCTGGCCGGGATGCGGACCGCCAAGACCATCGTCGCCATCAACCGCGACAAGGACGCGCCGATCTTCAAGGTGGCCGACTACGGGATCGTGGGGGATCTCTTCGAGGTGGTGCCGAGGCTCACGGAGGAGATCAGGAAGGTGAGAAGTGAGAAGTAAGAAGTGAGAAGGGAACGGGCCTTGTCACCTTCTCACTTACTTCTCACCGCCTCCTGTATCCGCCTCACGCCCTCCACGACCTGCCCCTCTTCCGCTCCGAATGAGAACCGCATGTAGCTCTTGAACCGGGACGGGCGGTTGCTCCGCCGCTTGCCCGGGTTCACGTCGAAGAACTCCCCCGGCACGCAAATCACCTTGCGCTCCAGCAGGGCCCGGAAGAGCGTCATGCCATCGGCGAGGCCGCCCGGCAGCGGCGAGAGATCGGCCCAGCAGTAGAACGTTCCCTCGGGCTCGAGGTCGAACCGCATGCCGGCGGCGCGCAGGCCGTCGAGCAGGATCTGGCGCTTCCGGCCGAACGCCCGGTGGATCGCGGCGGTCTCGCCGCAGGCGATGTCGGGCGCGAGCAGCGGCACCGCCGAGCGCTGGAGCGGCTTACTGCCGCCGCCGTCGAGGAACGAGCCGCTGCTCGACACGGCGTCGATCACCTGCTGCGGGCCCACGATCCAGCTGCAGCGCCAGCCGGGGTAGCGCCAGTTCTTGGTGAACCCGTCGAACAGAACGACCGGATCGGTCTCGACATCGTCGACATACCGCGCGGCGGAGACCATCTCGCCACCGTCCGCCCACACGTAGTGGGAGTAGAACTCGTCGATGAGGAGCGAGCACTGAAGCTCCCGCGCCGTCGCTACCCAGGCCTCCAGCTCGGCGCCGCGGATCACCTTGCCTGTCGGATTGCAGGGGTTCGAGAGCAGCAAGGCGGAAAGCCCCCGCCCGGTGATCTCGCGGCGCAGCTCTTCCAGGCTGAAGTGGTAGCCTTTGGCGGGATCGAGCAGGATCGGGATTGCGGTGAAGGCCTTGAAGATGTCGAGCAACTCTTCGTACGCCGTGTAGTCGGGCAGGAAATGGCCGAGGTTCACGTGGCCCAGCGCGGCCACGGCGCGGGTGAGCGAGGCGCGGCCGCCGCCGCAGATGCAGACGTTGCGCTCGGTGTACTGCGACGTCCGGCCTCGCCGGTAGAGCTGATTGTAGAGCTCGGCGACCGCCCGCCGGAGCTCCCAGATCCCGGGAATGGGGGCGTACTCCTGGTCGTCGAGGCTGATGTCCACGTGCTGCACCCGAGGGGGCGCGCCGGGGAGCGGCCCCGTCTCCGGCATGCCCTGCCCAAGGTTGCACCAGTCCGGGTGCCCGTGGCGGTAGCCCTGCCGGGCCGCCTCGGCCATGACGTAGATGACGCCGGTGAACGGGACGGAGCGGAAGCCGGGGATGCGGACGGGGCTGGTCATGCACCAACGTAAGCAGTGAACGGTGAACAGTGAACGGGCGGCTCCGCTCTTGGCACGTTATCTTCTGTCGCCCGAACCCCGTTGCCAAGGAGAGCTTGTGGGGTCCATCCTCCCCCTCCGCCATCAGCCGGCCCTCCCGCTCGACCGCCTGATCCTGACGGATCGCCCTGGCCCCGAGGCCATCGAGATGGATGTCGCCATCGTCGGCGCCGGCCCCGCCGGCCTCGCGTGCGCGATCGAGCTGTCGCGGCTGGTCACAGGTGCGCGCGCCGCCGGCCGGATCGTTCCCGAGCTCAACATCGCCGTGCTCGAGAAGGCGGGCAGCCTGGGCGAGCACAGCCTCTCGGGTGCGGTGGTGAACCCGCGCGCCTTTCGGGAGCTGTTCCCGGATCTGCCGCCGGATCAGCTTCCGTTCCGCCAGGCGGTCACGGCGGAGTCGGTCTATTTCCTCACCGAGCGGCGCGCGCAGCACATCCCGACGCCGCCCACGATGCACAACGCGGGCTTCTACACGGCCTCCCTTTGCGAAATCGTGCGCTGGCTGGGCGAGCGGGCGGAGCAGCAGGGGGTCAATCTCTTCCCCGGGTTTCCGGTCGCGTCGCTCCTGGTGGAGGGCGATGGCGTGCGCGGCGTCCGCACCACCGCATCGGGGCTCGATCGAAGCGGGGCGCCGGGGGCCGGATACCAGGAGCCCACCGACGTCGCCGCGAAGGTCACGGTGCTCGCGGAGGGCACGCGCGGGATGCTGACCCAGGCCTGGCGCGAGTGGCAGAAGGTCTCCGCGCCCAATCCCCAGATCTTCGCGCTCGGCGTGAAAGAGGTGTGGGAGGTGAAGCGCCCGCTCGACCGGGTGATCCACACGCTGGGATGGCCGCTGCCGGCGGACGCGTTCGGCGGCAGCTTCATGTATCCGCTCGGGCCGGCGCAGGTGGCGATCGGGCTGGTGGTGGGCCTCGACTACCACGACGCCTCGCTCGACGTGCACCAGCTGCTCCAGCGGATGAAGCTGCATCCGCTCTTCCGGCCCTGGCTCACGGGCGGCCAGCTGCTCGAGTGGGGCGCGAAGACGATCCCCGAGGGCGGGTTCTACGCCCTGCCGGAGCGGCGGCACGGCGACGGTGTCCTGATCCTGGGCGACGCGGCCGGGTTCGTGGACGTGCCGTCACTCAAGGGAATCCACTACGCCATGCAGTCGGGGATCTTCGCAGCCCGGGCCGCGTTCGAGGCGCTGGCCGCGGGCGACACCGGCGCTGCGCCCCTCGCCGCATACGACCGCATGGTGAATGACAGTTTCATCGCCGAGGACCTGTCCCGCACCCGCAACATGCGGCTCGCGTTCAAGGACGGGCTCTATCTGGGCGGGGTGAAGGCCGGGCTGATGACGCTCACCGGCGGCCGGTTGCTCGGTGGGAAGATTGCCGTTGACGAAGACGCCGCTGCGCCGAGGGTGGCCCGGCCGGCCCCACCCTTCACGCCGGACGGCACGCTCACGTTCAGCAAGGTGGACGCGGTGTTCAAGTCGGGCAACGCGACCCGGGACACGATTCCCTCGCACCTGGTGGTGGGCCGGGACGTGAGCGCCGAGGTGGCCGACTTCTATGCTCACATGTGCCCGGCGGGGGTCTACGAGCGGGCCGGCGGCGAGCTCAAGGTGAACGCGCCCAACTGCGTGGACTGCAAGGCGACGGACGTGCTGGGGCCGCGCTGGACGCCGCGCGAAGGCGGCAGCGGGCCGAAATACAGACTGATGTAGGTGAGAGGTGAGAAGGGAGAGGTGAGAGCGGCGGGGTTCACTCCCCCAGGACTTTCACAATCACTCGCTTTCGGCGCTGCCCGTCCCACTCGCCGTAGAACACCCGCTGCCATGGGCCCAGGTCGAGCTTGCCCTCGGTGATCGGGACGATGACCTCGTGCCCGATCGTCAGGCTCCGGAGGTGCGCGGCGGCGTTGTCCTCGCCGGTTTCGTTGTGCCGGTACCGCCCGGGGTCCCAGGGTGCGATCGTGTGCTCGAGCCAGTGCAGGATGTCGTGCCAGAGCCCGGACTCGTGGTCGTTCACGAAGACCGACGCACTGATGTGCATGGCGCTCACCAGCACGAACCCTTCCCGGATGCCGCTCGCACGGACCTGCTCCGCCACCTGGTCGGTGATGTCCAGGATCTCCTGGCGGCGCTGGGTGTCGAACCAGAGGTAGTGGGTGTGGGACGACATCAGCGCAGCAGGTCTTCGAGTCTCACGGCGGTTTCCGTCTTCTCGTCCCGGTACTTCACGATGATCGGTGCGTAGAGGCTCACTCCCCGGGCCTTCCCGGTCCCGCTGCTCACGGGCCGGGTGCCCGGCACTACGACCGCCCCGGCGGGGATCTCGAGCGGCCGGTCGCCCTCGCGGCGATAGATCCGGTCGTGCACCAGGTCGACCACGGGCGTCCCGCCGGTGAGCAGGACACCGGGCGCGAGCACGGCCCGCTCTCGCACGACGGTCCCCTCGTAGACCCCGGAGTTGCCCCCGACCAGCACGTCGTCCTCGATGATCACCGGCAGCGCCCCGGCCGGCTCCAGCACGCCCCCGATCTGGGCCGCGGCCGACAGGTGCACCCGCCTGCCGATCTGGGCGCAGCTCCCGACCAGCGCATGGCTGTCCACCAGCGTGCCGTCGTCCACGTACGCGCCGACGTTGATGTACATCGGCGGCATGCAGATCACGCCCCGGCCCAGGTAACAGCCGTCCCGGATGGCCGAGCCTCCGGGAACGACGCGCACGCCGTCATCGAGGCCGACTTCGCGGAGTGGAAACGTATCCTTGTCGAGGAACGTGAACGGCCCGCCGGTCGCGACCGGCGCCAGCTTGCCGAGTCGGAACCCGAGCAGGATGCCGCTCTTGACCCACGCGTTCGCGCGCCAGACACCGTCCGCGCCGCGCTCGGCGG
>DASWAI010000069.1:0-4984 GCA_036391215.1 Gemmatimonadales bacterium | reverse complement strand
CGTGATCTTGCGCGTCACGAATTCCTTGCCGCGGCGCGCGCTCTCGTGGTTGAAGAGAATGCCGCTCACCGCGAACATGTTGTACGACTCGCGGTAATTCACGGTGATCCAGTGTCCGTAGACTAACGCCACACCGTACGGGCTGCGCGGATAGAACGGCGTGCGTTCGTTCTGCGGTACCGCCTGCACTTTGCCGAACATCTCCGAGCTGGACGCTTGATAGAAGCGAATTCTGGGATTGACCGCGCGAATGGCTTCGAGGACGCGCGTGACGCCGAGCGCCGTAAACTCGCCGGTGAGCACGGGCTGGGTCCATGACGTCGGCACGTAGCTCTGGGCGGCGAGGTTGTAGACCTCGTCCGGCCGAGTCTCCTGCAGCACGACGGTGAGCGAATGCTGGTCGAGCAGATCGGCCGGGACGATCTCGACCCGGTCGAGCAGATGGTCGATCCGCTCGTAGCTGTGATGGCTGGTGCGGCGGACCACGCCGAAGACCCGGTAGCCCTTCGCCAACAGCAGCTCGGCGAGGTACGACCCGTCCTGACCGGTGATCCCGGTGATCAGCGCAGTGGGCACGGAGCCAGACCCCGCCAGGGTTGCACAAGATAAGGCATACGAATAGTTTTCCCGGTTCTCCGGCCTAGCCGGGCAACGCTACCTGATGAGGACAACTCGATGGCACGGGTTTGCGCCGTCTGCGCCAAGGGGCCGGTAACCGGCCACAACGTAAGCCACGCCAAGAACCGGACCAACCGCCGGTGGTATCCGAATCTCCAGACCGTCCGGGTCCTGGTGGACGGCGCCCCGCGCCGCGTGCGCGTCTGCGGGCAGTGCATCAAGAGTAATCGGATCACCAAGGCCACCTGAGCCCGGCGCCCGCGCGCGGGGCGCCGTGAGGTCTGGGCTGAAAAAAAGGGGACCCGAGGGTCCCCTTCGTCGTTTCGGAAAGCGGCCGGCTCACGCTTCCAGCAGCTCGATGCGGGCGACATCGGCTCCGTCACCGGGCCGGTGCCCCAGCTTGAGGATCCGGGTGTACCCCCCGGGCCGCGCGGCGAAGCGCGGCCCGATCTCCGCGAAGAGCTTGGTCAGCGCGTCGCGGTCCTTGATCTTCCGACCGGCGAGCCGCCGCGCGTGGAGATCGCCCCGGCGCGCCAGCGTGACGAGCCGCTCGGCGAACGGCCGGAGCTCCTTCGCCTTGGCCTCGGTGGTCACCACCCGGCCGTGGACGAAGAGACTGGTCGCCATGTTGTTCAGCATGGCCCGCTTGTGGCTGGCCGTGCGGGAGAGCTGGCGACCCTTGGCGCGATGCCGCATCTCACTGCCCCTCGCCCGCCGGCGCCGGGTGCGGCGCCGGAGGAGTGCCAGGGTGCGCGATCCGCAGGTCGCCGTCCGCGTCCTCGAAGCGCATCCCGAAGTTCAGGCCTTCGCGCTGGAGCAGGTCCGCGATCTCCTGGATGGCCTTCTCGCCGACGTTCTTCACCTTGAGGAGATCGTCCTCGCTGAACTCGACCAGGTCCCGTAGCGTCCGGATGTTCGAGTTCTTGAGCGAATTGAGCGACCGCACCGACAGGCCGAAGTCGTCGATCAGCTTGCTGAGGCGCTGGCGCAGATTGCCCGCGGCGGGGACGCCCGCCGGCCCTGCCGTATCCCGCGCCAGCGGCACCTTGCCGAACTCAACGAAGTAGCGGAAGTGCTCCTGCGCCAGCGCGGCTGCGTACGCGATCGCGTCCTCCGGCGTGATGGTGCCGTTGGTCTCGAGCGTCACGGTCAACCGGTCGTAGTCGGTCCGCTGGCCCACGCGGGTTTCCGCCACGGTGAAATTGGCCCGGCGCACCGGATTGTAGATCGCGTCGATGCGCACGAGGTCCACCGGCAAGGAGCGGTCCGCCGGATGCAGCTCGGCTTCGACATACCCCCGCCCCTTGTTGACGTACAACTCCCCGCCGATCTCGCGATCGTCCTGGAGCGTGAACAGCAGGTGGTCCGGGTTCACCACGCGGACCGACCCGTGCTCCTGGATGTCGCGGGCGTACACCGGCCCGGCACCGTCCCGCTTGATGTGGAGCACTGCCTCGTCCACGTCCTCCGCGAGCACCAGCGTCAGGGCCTTGAGCCGCTGGATGATCTGGTGCACGTCCTCCAGCACGCCCGGCACGGTCTGATGCTCGTGCACGACGCCGTCGAGGCGGAAGCCCCAGACCGCGCTGCCCCGGAGGGACGAGAGCAGCAACCGCCGGAGCGAGTTGCCCAGCGTGTAGCCGAAGCCGCGCTCGAGCGGCTGGAGCCGGAACTCCGCGGCGTTCGGGTTGTCGTCCCGCTTCGTCATCTCGACGAGGTGGGGACGCACGAGTCCGGTGAGATCGATGGTCATGGTCACTTCGAGTACAGCTCCACGATGAGCTGCTCCTGGGCGTTGATCGGGATCGTGTCGCGTGTCGGCCGCTCGACCAGCCGGCCGGCGGCCTTGTCCTGGTCTACCGACAGCCAGGAGACCGGGGCGCCCCGTGCCGCGCTCTCCTGCGCCAGCTTCACGGCCACGAGCTCGCGGCTCCCGGGCGCCACCCGCACTTCCTCGCCGGGCTCGACCCGGTAGGAGGGGATGTCCACCCGGTGGCCGTTCACCTCGACGTGGCCGTGGCCGATGAGCTGGCGGGCGGCCTTCCGGCTGGCCGCGAAGCCCATTCGGTACACGATATTGTCGAGCCGCGTCTCGAGGGCCACCAGCAGGTTGGTGCCCTTGACGCCCGGCTCGCGCGTCACCGCGTCGAAGGTGTTGCGGAACTGACGCTCAGACAGGCCGTACATCCGCTTCACCTTCTGTTTCTCGCGCATCTGCTTGGAGTATTCAGACGCCTTCCGCTGGCGCCCCTGGTTCTGGCCGTGCTGGCCGGGCGGGTACGCCCGGCGCTCGACGGGGCACTTCTCGGTCAGGCACTTGGTGCCTTTGAGGAACAGCTTGGTGCCCTCGCGGCGGCAGAGGCGGCAGCTCGGACCGACGTAACGTGACATGGCTCAGACCCGCCGCTTCTTGGGCGGGCGGCACCCGTTGTGGGGAATCGGGGTGACGTCGCGGATGGAGACCACCCGGAGCCCCACGGACGCGAGCGCCTGGATCGCCGATTCCCGGCCGCTGCCCGGGCCCTGGACCCGGACGTGCACCCGCCGAAGCCCGAGGTTCATGGCCTCCCGGCCGCAGTTCTCGGCGGCCACGGTGGCGGCGAACGGCGTGGACTTCTTCGAGCCCTTGAACCCGGCTTTGCCCGCCGAGCCCCACGCGAGCGTGTTGCCCTTGAGGTCGGTGATCGTAATCAGGAGGTTGTTGAACGTGGCCGAGATGTGGGCGATGCCCTCGGACTCGACCACCTTCTTGCCCCGCTTGGCGCTCGCCTTGGCCGGCGCCGCAGCCGCCGGGGCGGGCGCCGCGGCGGCGGGCGTCTCGGGCTGAGCCGGTGTCGGATTCGTCATCTTACTTCTTCGTCACCTTCTTCTTGCCTGCGATGGCCCGGCGCGGCCCCTTCTTGGTCCGCGCGTTGGTATGCGTGCGCTGGCCGCGCACCGGCAGCCCGCGCCGGTGCCGGATGCCGCGATAGCTCCCGATGTCCATCAGGCGCTTGATGTTCATCGCGACTTCGGTCCGGAGTGAGCCTTCGACCTTCACCGACCGCTCGATCATCTGGCGGAGGCGCGCCACCTCGGCGTCCGACAGGTCGCGGACCCGGGTGTCCGGGCTCACGCCGGTCTCGGAGAGGATCCGGCTGCTGGTCGGGCGGCCGATACCGAAGATGTAGGTAAGCGCGATCTCTACGCGCTTCTCGCGTGGCAGATCCACGCCGGCGATACGCGCCATCGGTCAGCCCTGCCGTTGCTTGTGCTTGGGGTTGCGCTTGCAGATGATGCGAACGACGCCCTGTCGCTTGACGACTTTGCAGTGCTCGCAGATCGGCTTGACGCTGGAACGAACCTTCACGCGGCTGTCTCCCGGGGCCAGTTGCGAAATAGCTTGCAAACTTAAGAGGGGCCTCGGTCAAACGCAAGCAGCACAGCAAGAAGGGTGGTGGGCTACTGGCCCATTGCCGCAAGAAGGGCGGTCGGGAGCCGCCCCCGACCGCCCTGGCACGCCGGACGGTGGATTCCGGAAGGCCCCGGAGGGTCAGCCGCTCACTCGGAGCTCGACCAGGGTCCACCCGGCCGGCCCGCGGCGATACGCCAGGAGCAGGGTCTGGGTCCGGACCTCCTGGGTCCCTGACACGCGGTAGCGCCGCTGCAGTTCTACGTAGCCCTGCCCCGGCTCGACCTCCCGTGCCGACCGAACCGTGGTCTCGACCTCCTGCGTCGGGGCCAGGAAGTCGCGGAGGAGCGCGGCGGCCTGGGCTTGCCCAAGCGCGCCGGACGGATCGGCCCCGGGCAGGCGGACCACCAACCGGGGCGAGTCCGCCACCAGCGCGCCGGCATCATGGGCGTACCAGGCGCGCCGCGCGCGCTCGGCTTCGCGATCCAGGTCGCCCGATTGGGCGCGCAACACGCCCGGCACGAGCGCCAGGACCAGCATCAGACTCGAGCGCACCCGGCCTCCTGGCTCAGCTCCTTGAATACGGCTTCCGGATCCGTCGCCTGCAGCAGCGGCCGACCCACCACGAGATGCGTCGCGCCGTCCCGTGCGGCGTCACCGGCCGTGGACACGCGGACCTGGTCGCCCGCGGGGTCCGTACGGCGCCGAATGCCGGGCACAACGATCACGGGCGATCCCGGCCACTCCTCGCGGACCAGCGCGGTCTCCCGGGGCGAGCAGACGACGCCGCTCAGGCCGGCCGCCCGCGCCACCCCGGCGAGCCGGACAACTTCGCGCGCAAGATTCAGGGACGTCCGGCCGGTAGCATCTGCATAAGACTCTGTGTCATGAGACGTTAGGACAGTGACCCCGACGATGGCGAGCCCATCGCGGGCCGCCTCGGCGGCCGCTTCCAGCATGGCGGATCCTCCCAAC
>DASWAI010000068.1:0-3304 GCA_036391215.1 Gemmatimonadales bacterium | reverse complement strand
TGGCTGGCCCCGTAGTTCCGCCGGATGATCGCGTGCCAGAGCGCCTCGCGCGGCCCCGCCATCCGCATGGCGAGCGGCAGGAGCGACAGCAGGATCCGGTCCGGCTCGTAATGGTGCCGCGCCAGCGCCTGGTAGGTGCGGACCCGGGTGTAGTGGTCCACGTCGCCGGGCTTGGTCATGCCGACGCTCGGGTGGAGCAGCAGCACGCCGTCGAGCTGGCGGATGGCGCGCTTCGTCAGCTCTTCGTGCACCCGGTGGAGCGGGTTCCGCGTCTGGAAGGCCACCACCTCGGACCGGCCGAATCCGGCCAGTCGCTCGCGGACTTCCGCCGGGGTGAGCCGCAGGCCCTGGAAGTCGTGATGCGGCGGGAGCCGGAGCACGGTGAGGCGCCCGCTCAGGTTGACCGGTCCCCAGCGCCGGCTCTCCGACACCAGCGGGTGCTTCGCGTCGGCCGTGCCCAGCACCGCGCGGGCGAAGACCTCCCGGTCCCACGGGTAGATCTCCTCGATCACCAGCGTGGCGAGCAGGTTGTTCTTGCGGTCGCGCAGCGCCACCTCGCGGTCCAGCGCCACCGCGGGCCCCGGCTCGGCCGGCAGCGTCACCGGGATGGGGAACAGGGCCCCGCTCGCGAGCCGGAGCTCGTCGAGAATCCGGTCGTAGTCCTCCCGGCCCACGAACCGGTCGAGCGGAGAGAACGCCCCGACCGCCAGCAGCTCGAGGTCGCACACCGCGCGGTCGGAGAGCTGGATGGAGGGAAGCGTGCTCGCGCGCGCCTTGAAGTCGGGCAGCGCGTCCTCCGGGGCCCGCAGGTCCACCAGCGTGCCGCCGTACGGCGGAATGAGAAGCTCGGATCGGATTCCGGTCACCGCGTCATCTCCTGGTTGGCATGATCGTGCATGGGTTTCGTCAATCGCCGACACCGAGCTCCCGCACGGACACGCCGTCGGGCCCGATCTCGAGCGTGAGCGTCGCGCCGGGCGTGGTCAGGGCCAGCAGGTACGCGCCGGGTGCCTTCGCGCTGAAGGCGAGGCGCTCCAGCGTCCGGCCTCCGAGCGCCCCGAGCGCGGCGTTCACCTCCGCCAGCGCCGCGGCGACCGCCCGTCCGGTCGGCGTCGCCTGGTAGAGCCGGATCGCCGCCGCTTCGGCGTGCGGGCCGTGCAGCCGGCGGACCCGCCCGGTCCGGAGCGTGAGCTCGAGCAGCCGCTCGAGCGGCGGCTCGAGGCGCTCGGCCACGGCTCCTTCGGCCAGCGCGCGGGCCAGCTCGTCGTAGCCGGCGCGGGCGGCCGGGTCGGCGACGGCATCGCGCAGCGCCGCCGCCTCGAGGGCCAGCGCCTCCCGCACCGATTCCTCCTCAACGCGGACGGTCAAGCAGCACCTCCAGCTCGTGTTCGAAGCCACCGGTCTCGATGGTGCAGTGCATCCCGCACTCCTTGGGCGCGTTGGTCTCCCACCACCAGCGCCCGGCCCGAGGGTCCTCGCCGGGCGCCGTCCGCCGCGTGCACGGCGCGCAGCCGATGCTGGTGTAGCCCTGGTCGTAGAGCGCGTGGCGCGGCACGTCGTGCGCGCGGAGGTAGTCCCACACCTCCTCGTGGGTCCAGTCGGCCAGCGGGCTCAGCTTGGCGATGCCGCCATGGTCGTGGTCCAGCTCGATCTTCCGGATGTCGGCCCGGCTGGCCCACGTCTCCCGCCGGAGGCCGGTGATCCAGGCGTCGAGGCCGTTCAGCACCCGCTGGAGAGGCCGCACCTTGCGCACCTGGCAGCACAGCAGCCGTAGCGGCACGCCCCGGTAGAACAGGTTGACGCCGTGCGCCCGGGTCATCGCCTCGGTCTCGTCCGCCTCCGGCGTGTACGCCTCGATCGCGATCCCGTACCTGGCGCGCACGGCGTCGATGAGGTCGTAGGTCTCCTGGTGCAGGCGGCCGGTGTCGATGGTGAACACGCGTACCTTCGGCTCGATCCGCCACGCCATGTCGAGCAGCACCATCCCTTCCGCCTGGAAGCTGGTGCAGACGGCGATCCGATCTCCGAAGCGCTCGAGGGCCCAGCCGAGCAGGGCCTCCGGCGGCTGGTCGTCGAACTCGACCGCCAGCTCGCCCGCTTCCGCGTCGTCCAGCAGGTCATCCGACATCGGCGACCTCCGCCCGGCTCGAGTCCCGGCGTCGGAGCCGCGCCCGGGCGTCCTCCGGTGACACATCCGCCGCCACCGCGACGAGCCGCTCGTCCGGCTGGCGGTCGGTGAACGTCTTGAACGGCTCGCCGGCGCTCCGCTCCGCCAGCCACAGGGACACGAGCCGCTCGATGTGGACCGCGATCTCCTCCGCCGGCACCCGGCGCACCAGCGGCACCCCGATGGCGGCGTGCGGCCCCTGGCCTCCCCGGAGGTACAAGTCGTACGCCTCGCGCTTCTCGCCCTCGCCGGTGCGCTCCCGGAGCGTCGTGCCCTGCAGCCCGATGTCGCCGATCCAGTGCTGGGCGCACGCATGGGGGCAGCCGTCGAGGTTGATGCGGAGGCCCTCGACCGCGCTGCCGAACGTGGCCTCGAGATGATCCATGATGCCGACGAGCCGCGGCTTGGTGAGCGCCACGGCGAAGTTGCAGAGCGGCGACCCGGTGCAGGCGATGCTCGCGGCGCGCAGCCGGTTGAGGCCGAGCGGGAACCCGATGGCCTCGATCTCGCGCACCGTGCGGTCCACCTCCGCCGCTGGCACGTGGGTGACGATGAAGTTCTGCTCCCGCGTAAGCCGGATCTCGCCGCCCAACCGCTCGGCGAGATCGGCGATGCGCAGGAGCTGCGGGCCGCTCGCGAGGCCCGCGGTGACGGGGACGGCGATGTAGTGGAGCCCCGACTGCCGTTGCGGGTGCACCCCGGGCTCGTGCCCGCCCGGCAACGGCTCCACCGCCGGCCCGTCCTCCAGGCGCCGCCCCAGCCGCGCCTCGAGCAGCCGCCGCAGCTCCTCCGGGCCGACGTCGTCCATCATGAACTTGATCCGCGCCTTCACCCGCGAGAGCCGGTACTTGAGCGTGTCCTTCCAGACGTCCAGCACGGCGCGGAGCACGGGAACCGCATCCGCCGGCTCCACGAAGACGCCGAGGCCGCGGGAGATGCGCGGCACCGAGGCGAGTCCGCCGCCCACGCGGAGCGCGAAGCCGGTGCGGCCGTGGTGCCGCACGCCCACGAGCGCGATGCAGTTGATCTCCGGCAGCGTGCACTGATGGGGGCAGGCGGTGATCGTGATCTTGAGCTTCCGCGGCAGGTCGGCGTACTCCGGGTTGCCGTCGAAGAAGCGCGCCGCTTCCCGGAGCA
>DASWAI010000067.1:0-12352 GCA_036391215.1 Gemmatimonadales bacterium | reverse complement strand
CGGGTGGCGGAGCTGTCCCGCGCCGACCGGGAGCATCTCGATCGCTACTTCCAGACGAACGTCTTCCCGGTGCTCACGCCGCTGGCCGTCGATCCCGGTCATCCGTTTCCGTACATCTCGAACCTGAGCCTGTCGCTCGCGGTGGTCCTCCGGGGCACGGACGGCGAGGAGCGCTTCGCCCGGGTGAAGGTCCCGAAGATCCTCCCCCGCTGGGTGCCGCTCACGGCGTCCAACCGGTTCGTCCCGCTGGAGCAGGTGATCGGCACCAACCTGGAGATGCTGTTCCCGGGCGTCGAGATCCTCGGCTGGTACGCCTTCCGCATCACCCGCAACACCGACCTCCAGATCGAGGACAGCGACGAGGCGGAGGACCTGCTCGCCCTCATCCAGGAGGAAGTCCGGAACCGCCGGTTTGCCGAGGTGGTGCGCATCGAGGTGGATGCGCTCATGCCGCCCTCGCTCCGCCAGCTGCTCCTGGCCGAGTTCACCGAGGAGCAGGAGCAGCCGGCGCAGCCACTCATGGCGGACGACCTCTACGAGGTGAACGGGCTCCTCGACACCGCGGATCTTCTGAGCCTCTCGTCGCTTGAGATTCCCGCGCTCCGGGACCCCCCCTTCCACCCGGGCACCCAGGCCCGGCTCGCGGGAACGCGCACCACCTTCGACGTGATCCGGGAGGGGGACATCCTGCTCCACCACCCGTACGACAGCTTCGCGACCTCGGTCGAGCGGTTCATCCAGACCGCGGCGGACGATCCGGACGTGGTGGCGATCAAGCTGACGCTCTACCGCACGGGGGGCGACTCGAGCATCGCGCGGACGCTCGCTCACGCGGCCGAGCGGGGCAAGCAGGTGGCGGTGCTCATCGAGCTGCAGGCGCGATTCGACGAGGAGAACAATATCATCTGGGCGCAGCGCCTGGAGGACGTCGGCGTCCACGTCAGCTACGGCGTCGCCGGACTCAAGACCCACGCGAAGGTGATGCTGGTGGTGCGGCGCGAGGGCGACTCCATGCGCCGCTACGTGCACATCGGCACGGGCAACTACAACCCGAAGACCGCGCGGCTCTACACCGACTTCGGGCTGCTGTCGGACGACCCCGAGCTGGGCGCCGACCTCACCGATCTGTTCAACGTCCTGACCGGATTCGCCCAGCCCGCCGGCTACCGGAAGCTGATCGTGGCGCCGCGGGGGATGCGGGAGCGGTTCATCGAGATGATCCGGCGGGAGATCCGGCACAAGGAGGCCGGGCGCCCGGCGCGGATCTTCGCCAAGATGAACGCGCTGGTCGACCCGGACATCATCGCCTCGCTGTACGAGGCTTCGCGCGCCGGCGTGCCGATCGATCTGATCGTCCGCGGGATCTGCTGCCTCCGGCCCGGGCTTCCGGGCGTCAGCGAGACGATCCGGGTGATCAGCATCATCGGACGCTTCCTGGAGCACTCGCGGGCATTCTACTTCCTGAACGGCGGCCAGGAGGAGGTGTACATCGGCTCGGCCGACTGGATGCCGCGCAACCTGGACCGCCGGATCGAGTGCGTGCTGCCGATCCAGAACCCGGCCCACCGGCAGACCATCCGGACCTTGCTCGAGCTGATGTGGAGCGACAACCGGCAGGCGTGGGACCTGGGAGGGGACGGGACCTACGTGCAGCGGAGCCCGTCGAGTCCGGAGACCGAACGCGGAACGCACCGCATCCTGGCGGAGGCGGTCCGCGGCTAGTAGGCCAGCCCTTCCAGCTCCGCGAACTTCTTGATGAGGTCCTGCTCCTCCGGGGAGAGGCGCGCCGGCAGGTCGATATGGACCTCCACCAGCTGATCTCCGCGGCGGCCGTTCTTCTCGATGCCCTGTCCCTTGATCCTGAACTTGCGCCCCGGCTGGGTGCCGGGCGGGATCTTGAGCACGACCTTCTTGCCGTCGAGCGTGCGCACGCGTAGCCGCGAGCCGAGCAGCGCCTGCGCCAGGTTGATGGGCACCTCGCATACGAGATCGAGGCCGTCCCGGCGGAAGAACCGGTCCGGCTGCACCTGGAAGGTGACGACCAGGTCGCCGGCGGGCTCGCCGGCCCGGCCGGGCAGCCCCTGCCCCTTGAGCCGCACCTTGGTGCCGGACTCGGTGGCCGGCGGGACGGTGATCATCACCCGCCGCTCGGTCCGCACCTCGCCCACGCCGTCGCAGGTAGGGCACGGGGCCGACGGGATCTTGCCCCGCCCGCGACACTGGGGACACGGACGGGTGACCGCGAAGCCGCCCTGGCCAAACGAGATCGTCCCCCGGCCCTTGCACTCCGGGCAAGTCGAAAACGTCGCGCCTGGCGCGCCGCCGTTGCCGTGGCACGTGGGACACGCCTCGGTGACCGGTAGCGTGACCGGCACCTTCCCGCCCAGCATGGCGATCCGGAACGGCACCTCGACCAGCGTCTCCAGGCTTTCGCCCCGCTCCTCACGCCGCCCCCGGCCGAAGATGGATGAGAAGATGTCGCCCAGGCCGAAGCCGCCGAGGTCGCCGAGGTCGACGTCTTCGGGCGAGTACCCGCCGCCGAAGCCGCCGCCCGGAGTTCCGCGCCCCGCCCCCGCCCCTGCTCCCGCCGGACGGCGGGCGAACCCGTCGAACGCCCCGAGCTTGCGCATCTGGTCGTACTGCTTCCGCTTTTCCGGATCGGAGAGCACGGTGTGCGCCTCGGAGATCTCCTTGAACCGCTCCGCGGCCTGCGCGTTGTTCGGATTGGCGTCGGGATGGTACTGCTTCGCAAGCCGCCGATAGGCCTTCTTGATCTCGGCCTGGCTCGCGGAGTCGGCTACCCCGAGGACCTGGTAGAAGTCTTTCGCCGCCACTTATCCCGCACCCTGCGTCGAATAGACCTGGACCCGCGCCGGGCGGACCAGTTGTCCCTTGAAGCGGTAGCCGGCCTGGAAGGTCGCGCTCACCGTGTGGTCCTTCTCCGGGCCCGGCGCCGGGACGGTGGAGACCGCCTCATGCTCGGCCGGGTCGAACGCGCCACCGGCCGGATCGATCCGCTCGACGCCGGCCGCCTCCAGCTCCTTCCGCAGCTTGCGGTCGACCAGCACCAATGCCTCCCGAAGCGTCTCGAGCGGCGTGTTGCGGGAATCGTCGACCACCCGATCGAGGTCGTCCAGCACGTCGAGGAGCCGGATCACGAACGCCGCCTGCGCCCGGTCCGCCAGCTCGATCCGTTCCCGAGCCACCCGCTTCCGATAGTTGTCGAACTCGGCGGCGAGGCGAAGGTGGCGGTCGCGCAGCTCCGCCGCCTCGTTCTCCAACCGACGGATCGCCTCCGGCTCCGGCTCGGCCGGCACGCCGGCGACCCCGGCGGGCGCTGCCGGGGCGGCGGCCCCCGCCGCAGGCTCCTGGCGCTCCGGATCCCGGCCGCCGGTAAACCGCTCGTTTTCGGACACTTGAGTTACTTCCCCCAGCAAATGGTAGGGGTAAGATAACACCGGAATTTCGGCTGGAATCCGGGCCTCACAGGACCGCGCGGCCTCGGTGTCCACGCACAGGGCTCAGCCCGGCTTGCGCCCCCGCAGGAGGTCAGGCCGGTTGCAGCCGGCGGAAAAGCAGAAACAGCGCGGCCTGCGCGGAGCGGGCCCGGATGTTGGCCCGCGGGCCCGGGAGCAGGACCCGCGTCGCCTCGACCTGCCCGCCCAGCGCGGTCGCAAGCCAGACGGTGCCTACCGGCTTCTCCGCAGTCCCGCCGGAAGGCCCCGCGATGCCGGTTACCGCGGCCGCCAGGTCCACACCGAAGCGTCTCGCGGCGCCGAGGGCCATAGCCCCCACGACCTCCTCGCTCACCGCGCCGTGCCGCTCGATGAGCTCCGCAGGAACCTCGAGGAATGCCGTCTTCACCGCGTTGTCGTAGGCCACCACGCCCCCGGCCATGACGTCGGAGCTGCCCGGCGTGTCGGTCAGGCGCTTGGCGAGGAGCCCGCCGGTACACGACTCGCCCACCGCCAGGCGAATCCCCCGGGCCCGCGCGGCGGCGAGCACGATGGCCGCGAGATCGGTGTCGCCCTCGCCGTAGATGTGGTCGCCCGCCCGGGAGCGGAGGAGGTCGGCCGCGCCACGAAGGCGGTCGTCCGCTTGGGCCGGCTCCAGATCCCAGGCCGTCAACCGGAGGTCGACGCCCTCCTCGCCCGGCAGGTAAGCCAGAGTGAGCGGCGCTATGGCGGTCTCGACGTCCCCCAGCCGCTCGGCGAGGGCCGACTCCGCAATGCCCGTCGTGCGCACGACGCGGGAGCGGACCACGGTTCCCTGCGCCCTGGCGGCGAGCCGCGGGACCACTTCATGCCGCAGCAGGTTCCGCATCTCGTACGGCACGCCGGGCAGCATCACGACGAGCCCCCGCGCCCCCTCGAGCCAGATGCCCGGCGCGGTCCCCCAGCGGTTCGGCAGCACCGTCGCGCCGCGGGGGACCTCCGCCTGGACCCGGTTACTGGCGCCGGGCACCCGACCCAGCTTCGCGAAGCGGGCCACCACCGTCTGCCACACGCCTTCGTCGAACCGGAGCGGCGCCCCGAACAGCTCCGCGACCGCCCGTTTGGTGATGTCGTCCCGCGTGGGGCCGAGCCCGCCGGTCGTCACCACGGCGCCGGTGCGATCCAGCGCCTCGGCCACCGCCGCCGCGATGTCGGCCTCGCGGTCGGCCACCGATGTCCGCCGCACGACCCGCACGCCGTGCTCCCCGAGCGCCCGGGCGATCTCGCTCCCGTTGGAGTCGAGGGTGAAGCCGAGGAGGAGCTCGGTGCCGATGGTGACGAGCTCGAGGTTCAAGACAGTGAGAAGTGAGAGGTGAGACGTGAGACGTGAGAAGCGAGGGGTGGGAGGTGAGAAGGGGAGGACGGCGAAGGAGAAGCCACGCTCCCTCTTACTTCTCATTTCTCACTTCTTACTTCTCACCTCTCACCTGGAGAACAGACTCCGGTGCCGGTAGATGTACACCGCGAAGCTGTACACCGTGAGCAGCGCGGCGACCGCCAGCGTGACCGCGACAAAGCCGCCGTGGAACTCGTTCCAGTACTCGGCGATGCGGTTGTGCTCCCAGCCGAGCGGCTTGCGCGCGTCCCGGAACGCGAACCACGCGATGGTGGCCCCGATGAACACGTTCTGGATGACCGTCTTGAGCTTGCCGGCGCCGCCGGCCGGAATCACGACGCCGCGACCCTTGGCCCACCAGCGGAACCCGGTCATCGCGAGCTCGCGGCCGATGAGCAGCAGGCAGACCCACAGCGGAATGCTGCCCCAGAGCGGGATGTCGTAGAGATCGTGGCGCTGGCGCGAGATCCAGTAGATGGGGATCAGCGTGGCGAAGAGCAGCAGCTTGTCGGCGATGGGGTCGAGCAGGATACCGATGTCGGTGACCTGCTTGCGGCGCCGGGCCAGACGCCCGTCAAAGACGTCGCTCGCGGCCGCCACGACGAAGATCACGAAGGCGAAGAGCTTGGGCCAGTACCCCTCGATGAAGGGGAGGAGCGCGATCACCGGCGTGAAGCAGATCCGGACGATCGTGATGATGTTGGGCAAGGTCCACATACCGAATCCCGCTCCCCGCTACCCCAGCGACTTGACGACCGTCTTGCTGATGGCGCGGAGGGTGTCGAACACCCCCTCGCCGGTCAGGGCCACCGCCTCGAAGTACGGCGCCCGCTCGATCCACTGGCCGTCCTGCTGGTAGACGAGATACTCGCCCTCGTGCTGCGGGTCGGGCAGGAGCCGCTGGCGGGCGGCGTCGCTCACCGGCCAGCCCGGGTTGAGCGCAGCCTGGAGCTCGGCGATCGGGGCGGCGTTGGGCAGGTCCCGCTTGTTGTATTGGATCGCGAAGGGGATCCGCGTCATATCGTACCCGTACTGGGCCATGTTCTCGTACAGGTTCTGCATGGCCTCGATGTTCGCGTCCATTCGGTCGATCTGGCTGTCGGCCACGAACACGACCCCGTCCACCCCCTTGAGGATGAGCTTCCGGGACGCATTGTAGTATACCTGGCCGGGCACCGTGTAGAGGTGGAATTTGACCTTGAACCCGCGCACCGAGCCGAGGTCCACCGGCAGGAAATCAAAGAAGAGAGTCCGCTCCGTCTCCGTCGCCAGCGAGATCATCTTGCCCCTCGAGGCGGGAGCCACCTTGTTGTACACGTGCTCGAGATTGGTGGTCTTCCCGCCCAGGCCCGGGCCGTAGTAGACCAGCTTGCAGTTGATCTCGCGCGAGGCGTAGTTGATCATCGACATGCGGCGGCGTCTCCCTCAGGCCCCGAAGAGCTTGTCGATCTCATCCTCGGCCTCTCCCAGGAACTCCGACTCCATCGCCGGGCCGCGGCTCCCGGCGCCCTCGCGGTCGAACATGGCCGTGAACAGCTGGTTCAGCTCACCGACGGCGTGCCGCACGCGGAGCTTGACCAGCCCGAGCGTCGTGCGGTTGTCGAACAGGACGACCAGGATCACCCGGCGGGCGATGTCGGCCAGGTACATCGACTCCCGCTCGCCCTGATGGAACAGCGCGCCGAACTCGGGCTCACCCAGCATGCGGGCGAGCTGGTCGTTGGCGCTGAAATCGGCGGCGGTGAGCGAGGCGAAGGCGGTGGGGTCGAAGACCGGCGCTTCGCCGGCGGTGGCGACGAGCTGCCCCGTCCGGTCGACGATGAGGGCGGTGCGCGCGCTCGCGTCGCGCAGGAAGTGGCTGAGAATGCCGTGGAGGCGCTGCGCGTCCTCCTCGCGGAACGACCAGCTGGATGCGCCGGACGTCACGGCCGGCGCCTCATCCGAGCGCGGTCTCCATCCGGCGCACGAGCGCCTGCGCCCGCCGACGAAGCCGCGGCTGGGTCTCCCAGGCCAGGTAGTCCCGAAGCAGCCGCACCGTCTCGACCCCCTGCTGGCCCGCCAGAAAGCCCAGTGCGCCGAGCCGGCGGAGCGGCTGGTCGCTGAACAGGTCCTGGCGGTGGCGGGTGAAGCGGTACTGGGCGAGCAGCCACCCGGCCACGAGGCCGGCCAGCGTCCCGCCGGCGAACACCGCCGCGCGACTCCGCATCAGGGCACCTCCTGGCGGGCGCTCAGCGCGTGCGCGAGCGTGACGCCGTCGACGTACTCGAGATCGCCGCCCATCGGCAGGCCGCGGGCGAGCCGGGTGACGCGGGGGCCCAGCCCGGCGAGGAGCTGCTGGATATAGGTCGCGGTGACCTCCCCCTCCATCGAGGGGTTGGTGGCGAGAATCACCTCGCGCACGCCGCCGGCCCGGACCCGCTCCACCAGCCGGTCGAGCCTGAGCGCCTCCGGGCCCACGCCGTCGAGCGGCGACAGCCGGCCGCCCAGGACGTGATAACGCCCGCGAAACTCCGTGGCCCGCTCGACCACGCTCACCGCGGAGGCCTCTTCGACCACGCAGAGCATGGCGGGGTCACGCCGGGGATCCAGGCAGATGGCGCAGGGCTGCTCCTCCGTCGGGTTACCGCATTGCTCGCACGGGCGCACCTGCTCGGCGACCAACGCAAGAGCGGCCGCGAGCCGTCCGGCCTGCTCGGGAGTGTGCTGCAGCAGATGATAGGTGAGGCGCTGCGCCGTCTTGCGGCCGATCCCGGGCAGCTTCGCGAACTCGGTGATCAGCTGGTCGATGGCGCCCACCGTCAAAGGGGCGGGAAGGGCAACGGCTGCACCTTCCGCATCTCGGCCTGCAGCAGGTCGGCGGCGCGGCGCTGCGCCTCCGCGACCGCCGCGAGCACGAGGTCGCCCAGGAGCTCGGCATCCCGCTCCTCGAACGCGGCGGGCTCGATGGTGATTCCGCGGATCGTCCCGCGCCCGTCGGCCGTGACCCGGACGAGCCCTCCGCCGGAGGTCGCTTCGATGGTGCGGCCGGCCAGCTCCGACTGCAGTTGCTGCAGCCGGCCCTGGACCTGCTGGCTCAACTGAAAGAGCTGCTGAAGATCCGCCATACTCTCGGGTAAACCTGCCATTAGGCCAACCTAGACGTGCAAGAAACCGGCCGCAAGGAAGCCGTGAGCCCTTACTCGACTATCTCCAAATCTAACGCCTCCGCGGCCGTATCGAGCGCGGGATCCTTGGCCCGGAGATGGCTCAGGCGTTCCGCCCGGATCGAGGCTTCCGACATCCGCCGGGGGACCGCCGCCGCGGCGCCGGTCCCGGCATCCGGGGGAGAACCGGAGGCGACTCGGAGCCGCACCGCCTGCCCCACGACCCGGCCGATGATCTCCTCGACCAGTCCCGCATGCTCCTGGAGCGCCTGCACGAAGAGGCCGCCCGACTCCGGAATCCGGACGGTGAGCCACGGCGGCGCGGCCTCCGCGGGCTCGGCCGTCGCCACGGCCTCAGCGAGGAACGGCTTCCGCTCCCGCACGGCCGCCACGACGGCAGGCCAGGCCGACCGGAGGGCCGGGACCGAGAAGTCCGCGGTGGCCGTCGGCGAGGATGGCGTCGGCGCTCCCGGATCGGCGGCAGGCGCGGACGCCGGGGCCGGCCCGGACGCTCGAGCGGGCCCGGATGCCGGAGCGGGTCCGTCCGGTCCGGAGCGGGGAGGCGCGGCTCTCCGCTCCGTCCGCTGCGGGTCGGCCGACCCGCCCGCGAGCACCTGCTCGAGGTCCACGACGCGGTCGAGCATGGCCCAGCGGAGGAGCAGGGTTTCGACGGCCAGACGGGGATTTCCGCTACGGCGGACCGCCGTCTCGTTCTCGGCCAGCAGCTTGAGCATGCGCAGCACATCGCCGGGCGCGAGGCGGTCGCGGTAGCGGCCGAGCGTCTCCCGCATGGCTTCGGTCAGGTCCTCCGGCTCGGCGCCGAGCTGGACCATGAGCAGCGCCCGAAGCATCTCCCCCACCCCGCCCATGAACTCGGCGAGATCGGCGCCGCTGCTCATGAGCTGGTCCACCAGCCGAAAGACCGCCGCCGGCCGGCGCTCGGCCACCAGCGCCAGGACCTCGGCGTACCGCTCGTCTCCGGCCAGGCCCAGGATCTCGCGCACCCGGGCGGCGGTGACCCCCCCGTCGCCGAAGCTCAGGCACTGATCCAGCATCGACAGCGCGTCCCGCATGCCGCCGTCGGCGTGCCGGGCGATGAGCGTGAGCGCGTCGTCATCCGCCGCGATGTGCTCCTGGATGAGGACGTCCTTGAGCCGGTCCCTGATCGGGCCGGGGCCGATACGGCGGAAGTCGAACCGCTGGAGCCTCGAGAGAACCGGCGCCGCGGTGCTTCCGATCTTCTGCGGGTCCGTCGTGGCGAAGACGAAGACCACCCGCGGCGGCGGCTCCTCCAGGATCTTGAGGAGCGCGTTCCACGCCTCGCGGGTGAGCATGTGCGCCTCGTCCACGATATACACCTTGTAACGGCCCTCGCGGGACGCGGCGTACATCGCCCGCTCGCGCAGGTCGCGGGCGTCGTCCACGCCGCGGTTGCTGGCCGCGTCGATCTCCACGACGTCGAGGTTGGCGGAGCCGTTCCAGACCCGGAGGCAATCCTCGCACTCGCCGCATGGCTCGCCCGAGGGTTCGCGGCGGGGACAGTTGAGCGCCATGGCGAGGATGCGGGCCGCCGTGGTCTTGCCGACGCCGCGCGGACCCGTGAGGAGGTACCCGTGACCGACCCGGCCCCCGGCCACCGCGCCGCGCAGCACCCCGGTGACGTGGTCCTGGACGAGGAGATCGGAGAAGCGCTTCGGGCGGTAGCGGCGGGCGAGGGCGATCATACAGTCACGGAGGAGGACCGAAAAAGAAAAGTGCCCCAGGCTCCCCGAAGCGACACCGGGCATCGCTTAGCGCTGCTACCGGCGAGGTCCTGACGCGGTTCACGCGCCGGCGCCCTTCGGACCTGAGGCATGCGTAGTATAGCCGGTCGGGCGCGGCGAGGGAACCCGGCCGGGTCAGGACCCCGAAGCGGCCGCCGGCCTCATTCCAGCCGCCCGCGCTGCTGGGTCTGCATCGTCCGGAGCTCCCAGGTCTCGGCCACGACCCCGCCCACCAGAAACACGATGGCCGTGTAGTACACCCAGAGGACGAACAGCACCACGGCGCCGAGCTGGCCCCCGCCCGAGATGCTCTCGAACGAGACCAGGTGGGCCAGATACAGCCCGTACAGGCGCTTCGCCACCTCGAAGAAGACGGCGCTGAAGGCCGCCGCGATCAGGGCGATGCGCCCGGGAATCCGGCGGAGCGACGCGTAGCGGTAGACCACGTAGAAGAGCAGGAACTGAAAGGCGAAGGCGAGCGCCTCCCCCAGAAGACGACCCGCCCAAGTCACCCAGAACCGCAGCCCGGGCGCGACCTCGGCCCCGCGCGACTCGAGGTACGCCAGCCCGGCCGTGAGGGCGGTGTTGCCGAGAAAGAGAAGCAGCGTGCCCAGCACCATCCCGGCGTCCCGCAGCTTGCCCCGGAGATACGCGATGACCGGATGGCGCGGCCGGGTGGGCCGCACGGAGACGTCGTAGATCTCGTTCAGCGCGGTGCGCGCGCCGGCGAAGAGGCGGGTGCTGAACCACACGAAGGCCGGGATCGCCACCAGCGACACCTGACCCCGACTCTCGGTGATGCGGGTGAGGATCCGCTCGACGACGGCGAACGGGTCCTGTCCTATGCCGGTCTCGTGCGGCGGCAGGAAGCGGTGGAAGAAGACGTTCGGATCGACGGGCGCCGCCCCGAAGGCGGCGCCGGCTAGCGCCTGCGCGAGCGTCGTAGCCCCGATAACGAGCAGAACCAGGAACGGCACCGCGGCGAGCAGCGCGTCGAACGTGAGGGCGCTCGCAAGGAACGGGACGTTGTTCTCGTCGGCGGCCTGGAGCGTGCGGACGATGAAGCCGGCGGGGGAGAGGTACCAGCCCCGCCGCGGGGAACCGCTCAGGCGAGCGGCTCCTCGACGTCCACCTCCGCGGCGCCCGCCGCGCGGCGCCGGGCCCGGGCCTCAGCCAGGCGGTGCTCGAGCTCCTGGCGGGCGCCCCCGGACGGAGCGGCCCGCGCCGACTGGGGCCGCGGGAGCGGCTCTTCATCCGCCTCCTCCTCGTCCTCTTCGGCCAGGTCGTCCAGCGAGGGCTGGCCGCCGCCGAAGCGCTGGCTCAGCTCATCCAGCTTCTCCTCGGTCATCGCGCGGAGCTTCCAGAGCCGCCGCTGGAGCAGGCGCCGGGTCTCCTCCCCGCTCCGCGGCGCGTAGAGCAGGGCGAGACCGGCGCCGAGCAGGGCGCCCCAGAAGAGCCACTTGGCGGACGAGTCACCACTGCGCTCCACGTAGACCAGCTCCGGGCTTTGCGTGCGACGCATGCTACCTCCTATTCCCCGGCGTCGGGGTCGTCCTCGGCGGCCACGAGCGCCGGCTTGAGGGCCGAGTGATGCTGGATCGGCGCCTCGACCGTGCGGCGGACCAGCTCCGCGGTGCCGTTGACGTTCAGTTGGGCGAAGAGAAACGCGAATGTGCTCTCGAGATCGGCCGCGATGGCGGCCCGCACGTCGTCCGGAAGGCTCCAGAGCTCCCGCTTGAACGGCCCGATCGCCTTCTTCCGTGCCTTGTAGTAGAACTGCTCCTCGGAGTCGCCGGCCTTCCGCTCGCTCTGGGCATTCTCGGCCAGCCAGGCCTTGATCTGCGCGCGGAGGCCGTCCGGCAGCCGGGCGTGATCGAAGATGATGTTCTGGAAATTCGTGGCGAGGTGAATCTCGGCGGTCTCGATGCGGGGGAAGTTGCCGAACGCGTTGGACGGGAGCGTGCTGGCGCCGTGCTGCACCGCACCGGCAAGGTGGTAGGTATCGCGGGCGACGCGCGACAGGGCGGCGAGCGCCTCGAGGTCGAGCTTCACGGCCGCGATGCTCCCGTCGGGCAGGACGACGCCGCCGTGGGACGTGCCGGTCTGCACCGAGATCTTGCTGATCCCCTCGTATCGCCCGAGCGCGGCGAGGGTGGCGTTGTAGCCCTGCATGAACGCGTGGAGCTCCTCGACCGTGCTGTTGTGGCCGCCGACCTCGCCGATCTCCGCGCCCACCGATACGGTCACGCCCCGGGGCTCGTGCTCCCGGATGAACTTCGTGATCTCCGCCGCGCGCTCGTAGTTGAGCCGCTGCTGCTCGGCCAGCGTGGCATGGGAGAGATCGACCAGCGTCGAGGTGTCGACGTCGATGTTGTAGAAGCCGGCCCCGACTTCCTCGGCGATCAGCTTCTTCACTTCGCCGACCTCACCCGCGGGGTCGGCCTGGTACTTCTTCTGGTTGACCTGGCAGTGGTCGCCCTGGATGAAGAGCGGGAGGGTGTGACCCTCGCGGAGCGCGGCGGCCAGCATCACGGCCACGTACTCGGCGGGCCGCTGGTCGGTGTAGGCGATCTCGGAGCGCGCGATCTCGAGGAGGATCGCGCCGGCCCCGCCCGA
>DASWAI010000066.1:0-12260 GCA_036391215.1 Gemmatimonadales bacterium | reverse complement strand
CGGTCCGGTCCTCAACACCATCGAGACCAGCCCCGAAGCAAGAGAAGCCGCCGCAACGCTCCAGCGGATCTGCTCGAGCCGCGCCACCGCGCCCGCGGCGGCAGCCCCGCAGCAGTAGAAACCGCCGCCGACCGGGGCTAGGTTAGAGGCGGCCGGAGGCCGTTTCTCGCCGAATCCCGGAGGGGTTGGTGGCGGTACCGCAGGCCGAACTCGTTCAGCTCTCTCCCCGGGCGCCCGCTCCAGCGGGCGGCGGCGGCGTTGCTCCCGTGGCGCCTTCCGTTCCCGCACGCAAGCCCGGCTGGCTCAAGGTGAAGGCACCCGGCGGGCCCGCCTACGTCACGCTCAAGGGCCTCATGCGGGAGCTCGGCCTCCACACGGTGTGCGAGGAGGCGCGCTGCCCGAACATCGGCGAGTGCTGGGAGCACAAGGCCGCGACGTTCATGATCCTGGGCGACGTGTGCACCCGGAACTGTACCTACTGCGCGGTCGCCCACGGCACGCCGACCGCGTACGATCCGCTCGAGCCCGTCCGGCTCGCCGAAGCCGTGGAGCGGATGGGGCTCCGCCACGTGGTGATCACGTCGGTGGATCGCGACGATCTCGCGAACGGCGGCGCGGAGATCTTCGCCGCCTGCATCCGCGAGATCCGCGCCCGGCTCCCGGAGACGTCGGTGGAGGTCCTGATCCCCGACTTCAAGGGATCCGAGGCCGCGCTCCGGCTCGTCATGGAGGCCGAGCCCGATATCCTCAACCACAATCTCGAGACGACCGAGCGGCTCTACCGGCTGGCCCGGCCCGGAGGCCGCTATGACCGGGCGCTCGAGCTGCTGGCGCGGGCGCGGCGCATGGCCCCCGGCGCGCTCACCAAGTCCGGTATCATCCTCGGGCTGGGAGAGGAGTGGGACGAGATCCTGCGGTGCCTCCAGGACCTGCGCCGGAGCGACGTCAACATCGTGACCCTCGGCCAGTACCTCCGGCCATCGGACGGCCACCTGCCGATCGCCCGCTACTACACCCCCGCCGAGTTCGCCGAGCTCCGGGACATCGGGCTCGCGCTCGGCTTCAGTCACGTGGAATCGAGCCCCCTCACCCGGTCTTCCTACCACGCGTGGTCCCAGATCGACCAGGCGCGGGGCGCCGCACGCTGATGGCGGGCTCCACCGCCGCGCGGCGCGCGCGGGGGGGGGACCGGCCCGCCGACGCCGGCATGGCCGACCAGTCCCGCCTGTGGCTTCGCGAGATGCTCCTGATCCGCCGCTTCGAGGAGAAGGCCGGCGAGGCGTACAGCCTGGGGAAGATCGGCGGGTTCTGCCACCTGTACATCGGCCAGGAGGCCGTGGCGGTCGGCTCGATCGCCGCACTCCGGCCCGACGATTACATCGTCTGCTCCTATCGCGAGCACGGCCACGCGCTGGCCCGCGGCATCCCCGCGCGGGCCGTCATGGCCGAGCTCTTCGGCAAGGCCGCGGGCTGCTCCGGGGGCAAGGGCGGCTCGATGCACCTGTTCGACGCGGCCCGCGGGTTCATGGGCGGCCACGCGATCGTGGGCGGGCACATCCCGCTCGCCACCGGGATGGCCTTCGCGGCCAAGTACCGCGGCACCGAGCAGGTCGCCGTGTGCTACTTCGGCGAGGCGGCGGTGAACAACGGCGCGTTCCACGAGGCGCTCAACATGGCGGCGCTGTGGAAGCTGCCCTGCGTCTACATCTGCGAGAACAACCGCTACGGCATGGGCACCGCGCTGGAGCGGGCGAGCGCGATCTACGACATCTCCGAGCGCGCCTCCTCCTACGACATGATCAACGAAGTGGTGGACGGGCAGGACGTGCTGGCCATGAAGAACGCCATGGACCGGGCCGTGGAGCGAGCCCGGGTCGAGAAGGCGCCGACCCTGCTGGAGGTGCGGACCTATCGGTTCATGGGCCACTCGATGTCGGACCCGATCCACGGGCACTACCGGACCAAGGAGGAGGTCGAGGAGCACCGCAAGCGGGACCCGGTCGCCCTCTGGTCCCACAAGCTGATCACGGACGGACTGATGGACGAGGCGGCGGTGCGCGCGCTGGACGCGGAGGTCACGGCGGAGATCGCGGACGCGTACCGGTTCGCGGACGAGGCGGCGGACCCGGAGCCGGGCGCGTTGTTCGCCGACGTGTACGCGGCGGCGAAGGAATGACCGGGACGCCGGTGACGACCCTGACCTATCGCGACGCCCTGAACGCCGCCCTGCGGGAGGAGATGCGCCGGGACGACGGCGTCTTCCTGATGGGCGAGGAAGTGGGTGTCTACCAAGGCGCCTACAAGGTGAGCCGCGGCCTGCTCGACGAGTTCGGGCCCATGCGGGTGGTGGACACGCCCATCACCGAGCTGGGCTTCGCCGGCGTCGGCGTGGGCGCGGCGATGGCGGGACTCCGTCCAGTGATCGAGTTCATGACCTGGAATTTCGCCCTGCTGGCGATCGACCAGCTGGTCAACTCCGCCGCCAAGATGCGCTACATGTCAGCCGGCCAGATCGGCGTGCCGGCCGTCTTCCGCGGGCCTGGCGGCGCCGCCCTCCAGCTGGCGGCCCAGCACTCCCAGGCATTCGAGAGCTACTACGCCCACATCCCGGGCCTCAAGGTCGTGATGCCGGCGACGCCGGCGGACGCCAAGGGGCTGCTCAAGAGCGCCATCCGGGACGACGACCCGGTGGTCTTCATCGAAGGCGAGATGCTCTACAACCTGAAGGGCGAGGTCCCGGACGGCGAGCACCTGGTTCCGCTGGGGCGGGCCGACGTGAAGCGCGCCGGGACCGACGTCACCATCGTCTGCCACTCGAAGACGGTAGCCGTGGCGCTCAAGGCCGCCGAGCAGCTCGCCGGGGAGGGCGTGAGCGCGGAAGTGCTGGATCTCCGTACGATCCGGCCGCTCGACACGGCCGCGCTGCTCGGGTCGGTGGGCCGGACGCACCGGTGCGTCGTGGCGGAAGAGGGGTGGTCGTTCGCGGGTGTCGGCGCGCAGGTGGTGGACGTGATCCAGCGCGAGGCGTTCGATCAGCTCGACGCTCCGGTCCTCCGGGTCACGGGCGCCGACGTACCGATGCCCTACAACAAGCACCTCGAGAAGGCCGCCAAGGTCGACGCGGCGAAGATCGTGGATGCCGTCGGGCGGGTGCTCTACCGATGACGAGCCCAGCGTAGCCATGGCCACCCAAGTCGTGATGGAAGCGCTCTCGCCCACCATGGAAGAGGGCCGCCTGGTCGAGTGGAAGAAGCAGGAGGGCGAGACGGTCGCCGTGGGCGACGTGCTCGCGGAGGTGGAGACCGACAAGGCGGTGATGGAGCTGGTGGCCCGGGTGGGCGGGGTGCTGTTGCGCCAGACCGTGGCGGCGGGACAGACGGTGCCCGTGTCGTCGCCGGTCGCGCTCATCGGCCAGCCCGGGGAAACCGCGCCCGCAGCCGCCGGGAACGGCGCCGGTTCCAGTGCTGGCGCCGCCGCCGCCGCCAAGGGAGCACCGCAGGCGTCGCAGAAGCCCGCCCCGCCTGCGCCGCCCCCATCGACGGCCCCCGCTCCCGCCCCGCCGGCATCGGGCCGCATCAAGGCCTCGCCGCTCGCACGGAAGATCGCGCAGGAGCAGGGGCTCGACCTGCGGGCCGTCCAGGGCTCGGGGCCGGAGGGGCGCATCGTCCTGCGGGACCTGGAGACCGCGCGTCCAGCCCGCCCGGCCGCGGCCGTGCCCGCCCCGGCAACCGCCCGAGCCCCCGCCCCGCTTCGCCCGGTCCCGCCGGCCCCCATCCCCGCCCCCGCCCCCGGCGAGCCCTTCGCCGACGTGCCGCTCAGCCAGATGCGCAAGTCGATCGCGCGGCGGCTGGTGCAGTCCATCGGGCCGGTCCCCACGTTCTACCTCACGACCGAGGTGGACATGGAGCGGGTGTGGGAGGCCCGCGAGGCCATGCTCGCCGCCGCCAGCGAGGCCAAGGTGTCGTTCAACGACATCATCATCAAGGCCGTGGCGACGACGCTGCGGCAGCATCCGGCGTGCAACGCGTGGTGGCAGGAGGACCGCATCCGCTACTGGAGCGAGGTCCACATCGGAATGGCGGTGGCCATCGAGGACGGGCTCATCACGCCGGTGATCCGCCACGCGGACCGGAAGACACTGCGGGAGATCGGCGCCGAGGCCCGCGACCTGGCCGCGAAGGCCCGGGACCGCCGGCTCACGGCCGAGGAGTACACCGGCGCGACGTTCTCCATCTCGAACCTGGGGATGCTCGACATCGACGAGTTCACGGCCGTGATCAACCCGCCGGAGGCGGGCATCCTGGCCGTGGGCCGGATCGCTTCGCGGCCGGTGGAGCACGGCGGCGCGGTGGCGCTCCGGCGCCGGATGCGGCTCACGATGTCCTGCGACCACCGGGTCATCGACGGCGCCACCGGCGCGCGGTTCCTGCAGACGCTGAAGGGGATGCTGGAGAATCCGCTGGCGATGGTCTGGTAAGCGCTCACCTCTCACCTCTGAGGGCTGTCTTGGCCAACTTCGACGTCATCATCGTGGGCGGGGGCCCGGCTGGCTACGTCTGCGCCATCCGTTGCGGACAGCTGGGCCTCGCGACCGCCGTCGTCGAGCGCGACAAGCTCGGGGGCGTCTGCGTCAACATCGGCTGCATCCCGACGAAGGCCCTGCTGCACAGCGCCTACGTCGCCAACGTCATCCGCCACGACGCCAAGGACCTGGGCCTCGCGACCGGCGAGCTCAAGACCGACTACGGCGTGGCCATGCGCCGGTCCCGGAAGGTCGCCGACCAGAACTCGAAGGGCGTCGAGTTCCTGATGAAGAAGCACAAGATCACCGTGCTCCGGGGGACGGGAAAGCTGCTCTCCGGCAAGCGGGTGCAGGTGGGAGCCGACGTACACACGGCCGCTGGGGCGGTCGTGATCGCGACCGGCTCCCGGGTAAAGGGCCTGCCACAGATCGGCCTGGAGCTCAACCGGACCACGGTGATCAGCTCGGACGAGGCCCTGTTCCTGGAGCAGGCCCCGGCCTCGCTCGCGATCGTGGGTGCCGGCGCGGTGGGCACGGAGTTCGCCGACGTGTTCAACGCCTTCGGGAGCAAGGTCACCCTGATCGAGGTGCTGCCGCGGATCCTTCCGCTGGAGGACGCCGAGGCGTCCGACGCGCTCGCCAAGAGCCTCCGGAAGCGGGGCATCACGATCCACGCGGGCGCCAAGATCACCAGCGCCGCGGTGGGCAAGGACAAGGTCGTGCTCGAGCTCGAGGTCGGCGGCAAGAACGAGAAGATCGAAGCCGACCGGGTGCTGATGGCCGCGGGCCGCGCGCTCAACACCGAGGACCTCGGCTTCGCCGAAGCGCGCGTGCAGCTTACCGACCGCGGCTTCGTGAAGGTGAACCCCGCCACGCTGGAGACGACGGCCGCCGGCGTCTACTGCATCGGCGACGTCGCCGGCCCGCCGATGCTGGCGCACAAGGGGAGCCGCGAGGGCATGCACGTAGCCGAGCTGCTCGCCGGGCATCCGCCCCGGCCCATCGACTACACCAATGTGCCCAGCGTCACCTACTGCCATCCGGAGGTCGCCAGCATCGGTCTCACGGAGGAGCAGGCCCGCGCCAAGGGGCTCACGATCCAGGTAGGCCGATTCCCCTTCAGCGCCAACGGGCGCGCGCGGACCGCCAACGAGACCGAAGGGCTGGTGAAGATCATCCGCGACACCCGCTACGGCGAGATCGTGGGCGCCCACATCGTGGGCTCGCACGCCTCGGAGATCATCCACGAGCTGGTCGTCGCGCGCACCAACGAGTACACCGTGGAAGAGGTGGATCTCGCCATCCACGCCCATCCGACGCTGTCGGAGGCCATCGCCGAGGCGGCCCTCGACTCGATGGGCCGGGTGCTCCACATCTGAATCCGGTCCGGGTGGCCACCTCGGGCGTGGCGGCCGCCGCGCTTCTCGGCACGGCGGTGGTGACGCTCGCGGTACTGGGCGTGGACGTCCTGCGGGCCGGCTTCATGGCAGGCGCGCCGGTCGGCCGCCCCCCGGGCGGACCGGCCGGCTCGGCCGCGGGCACCCTCCTGCTCGCAGGAACACTGGGAGGGTTCGTGATGGCGGGCGCCACGGCGTGGTGGCTGCTCGCGCCGATCGGCTCGCTGTACCGGCGGGCCGTGCTGGCGCTCTCGAGCGCCTTCGCGACGGTCGTGCTCATGCTCGTGGCCGTGCCGGTCCACCAGCTGGCGGGCCAGGCCGGCCTGATCGGCCTGGCCGCGCTGCTCCTGGCGGGAGGGTCCGCCTGCGCCCGGCGCGCCCGGCGCGCCGCACGCCCATGACCCGGCCCATCGTGGTCCTCGATCTCGGCCGGCGGGCGTACGCCGAAGTGCTGGGGCTCCAGCGTACGCTGGCCCGCCGGCGCATCGCCGGGGAGATCGCGGACGATCTGCTGCTGCTGGTGGAGCACGAGCCCGTTGTTACCTTGGGCCGGGGCACCCGCGCCGGCAGCCTCCCGCTTCCGCCGGCGGAGCTGGCCCGCCGGGGCGTGGAGGTGGTGGAGGTGGAGCGCGGCGGCGACGTGACCTGGCACGGACCGGGCCAGCTGGTGGGGTATCCGATCCTCGACCTCGCGCAACACCGCCCCGATCTGCACTGGTACCTGCGCCGCCTGGAGGCATCACTCATCGCCGCGCTGGAGCGCCTCGAGATACCGGCCGAGCGCAACCCCGGGCTCACCGGGGTATGGACGCGGGGCCGGAAGATCGCCAGCCTCGGCATTCACGTGAAGCAATGGGTGACGCTGCACGGCTTCGCCCTCAACGTCACCAGTGAGCTGACCGGGTTCGATCTCATCGTTCCCTGTGGCATCCAGGGCGTCGTCATGACCAGCGTCGCCCGGGAGCGGGGCAGGCGCGACGACCCGGCCGCGCTCTGGACGCGCACCCGGTCCGTGGTGGTCGAGACGTTCGGCGCCACGTTCGAGCGGGAACCGGTGGCCGGCACGCTCGAAGCCGATGGAACCGTGGCGAGCCAGCGGGCGTTCTGAGGCGCAGTCAGGCGCGTCGAACTGCACCCCACAATAGCACTGCACACCACGGAGGCACAAAGACACAGAGACCGACCACAGAGGAACAGCCTGTAGGTGTTTGTCTCCGTGCCTCGGTGTCTCTGTGGTATGCTGTTCTCTGTGCGGGGGCCGACCCGGGACCGATCATGAGCACTGCACCCGACTCCCAGCCCGCGGCACCGCGGGTCGATACCCGCGCCGACCGCGAGCGCCTGCCGCCGGGGCAGGTCCTCACCCGGAAATGGCCCGTACTCCATTACGGCACCGTGCCGGACGTGGACACGGCGCACTGGAGTTTCGCGGTCACCGGCGCCGTCTCGTCCCCGCTCGAGCTCACCTGGGCCGAGCTCGCGTCGCTGCCGCGGCAGGAGACCGCGTGCGACATCCACTGCGTCACCCGGTGGAGCCGGCTCGACAACATCTTCGGCGGCGTTCCCGTGCAGGCGCTGCTCCAGCGGGCCCGGCCGCTGCCGTCAGCTCGGTTCGTGCTGGTGCATGCGGAGCAGGGCTTCACCACCAACGTGCCGCTGGCCGACCTCGACCGCCCGGCCAACCTTCTGGCCCTCACGCACGACGGCGAGCCGCTCACGCCCGAGCACGGGGGGCCGGTGCGGCTCCTGATCCCGCATCTCTACTTCTGGAAGAGCGCGAAATGGGTGCGCGGCTTCGAGTTGCTGGAGGAGGACTACCCCGGGTTCTGGGAGCAGAACGGCTACCACATGCGGGGCGATCCGTGGGCGGAGGAGCGCTACGGACGGCCCGACTATTCCAGAATGCGACGGGGGCCTCGGCGCTAGCGGCGGGGGCGGCAGGACGGGCGGCGCCCCCGTTGCCTTTGGGCCCCCGACCCATCATCCTCCCTGTCATGGCAGATGTGACACAGCGGCCATCGCCGGAGGCGCAGGCCGAGCAGCGGGTGGGCGAGATCCTGAGGGCCGCGGAGAGCTGGTCGAAGGAGGCGCCGTCCGCGTTGTTTCCGGCCATCCGGGCGGTATGCATCCGCCTGGCGGAGATGGTGGCCGACCAGCGACACTACCTGGCGCCGCTGCCCGAGCCGCAGGAATCGGAGCGCCGCTCCGTGCTCACGCTCGTGGCGGACCGCCTCCGCGGGCCCGCGGTGACCCGGGGACTGGAGCCGCACCTCAAGGCGCTCGAGGAGATGGAACTCCGCTCCACCGGTTCCTGGGCCACGGTGGCGGCGGCGCAGACCGAGTGGATCACCACCGCCATCCGCTACCTCGAGACCAGCGCAGCCAAACTGCCCGCGGGCGAGCGTCCCGACCCCTACTGGGCCGACGACGTCGTCGCGGGCATCATCGCGTCCGTGCGCGCCCTCATCGGGGTGGACGAGCTCCACGCGCGCACCGAGTCCCGCTACTCCGGCCCGGTGCGCCGGGACGCCGTCCTGCCGGAGGAGGCCGACTAGACCGTCGCCGCCTCCGCCGCCTCCGTTGCCGCTGCCCGCCGCCGTCCACCCCGCTCCCCGAACAGCTCCAGGAATCGTCCGAACACCGCCACGCCGGTCCAGAGCTGCTCGAGGTCGAGCTTCTCGTTCGGCGAGTGGAGGCGATCGTCCGGAAGTCCGATGCCGGTGAGCAGCACCGGCGCGCCCGAGCCGCCGAGCTCGGGGACGATCGGGATCGAGCCGCCGGCGCGTGCGCGCACGGTCTTTCGGCCTGTCACTTCCTCGAAGGCGGCGTCGAGCACGTCGAAGGCCGGGTCGCTGGTATCCACCTCGACCGGGTCGCCGCCGTGGAGCAGCCGCACCTCGACGTCGGCGTACTTGGGCGTGACCCGAGCAACCGCGCGCGCGAGCTGCCGCTGCACCCGCTCCAGCGACTGCCCCGGCACCAGCCGCAGGCTCACCTTGGCCGTGGCCTGCGCGGGAATCACCGTCTTGGCGCCGTCGCCGGTGAACCCGCCCCGGATGCCGTGGATCTCGAATGTGGGCAGCGCCCAGGTCCGCTCGAGGATGCTGTACTTCTTGATGCCGGTGAGCGCCCTGGCGCCGACCTCGTGCGCGAGGTACGCGTGTTTGTCGAACGGCAGCCGCTTCCACGCCTTGAGCTCCGCCTTGGGTGGCGCCTTCACGTCCTTGTACAGCTTCGGGATCCGGATCTCCCCGGTCGGCTCCTTGAGCCGGCTCAGCATGCGCACGAGCGTCTCGATCGCGTTGGGCGCGACCCCGCCGTAGGTGCCCGAGTGGAGGTCGTGGTCCAGCGTCCGCACCACTATCTCGGCGTAGCACATGCCGCGCAGCGCGGTATAGACCGCCGGGATGCCGGCCGCGTAGTACGACATGTCGAGCACGAGCGCGGCGTCCACGTCGGTCCGCCACCGCTCTTGCCGCAGCAGATCGAAGATGACGCTCCCGCCGCACTCCTCCTCGCCCTCGAAGATGAACCGGACGTTGACCGGCAGCCGTCCGTCCGGACCGCGGACGGCTTCGTACGCCTTGAGCAGGCAGTATACCTGCCCCTTGTCGTCGGCCGCGCCGCGCGCGAACAGCTTGCCCTCACGGACCGTCGGCGCGAAGGGCGGCGTGACCCACTCGTCGAGCGGGTCCGGCGGCTGCACGTCGTAGTGGCCGTAGACAAGCAGCGTGGGCTTCCCCTCGACCGGCGGGCTCTCGGCCCAGACGACGGGGTGGCCGTTGCCTTCGATCAGGGTGACCACGGGACAGCCCAGCCGCTCGAGCTCGGCCTTGAGCCATTGCGCGGCGGCGCGGCAGTCGCGCGCGTGGTCGGGGAGGGTGCTCACGCTGGGAATCGAGAGGAACTCGCCCAGCTCGCGCAGCATACGGTCGCGCTCGCGGGAAACGAAGGTGGTATCCATGGACGGATAACCTAGTGCGGCCGGGGAAAGGTGAGAAGAGACCCGGTGACGAGCGTCACGGCGACAGCCCTTGCCCGGGCAGTAGGCTCAGCACTCGCGGTCGCCGCCGGGTGCCCGGCGGAGGCCTGAAGGACCGACGATCCACGTGGAGGTCACATGCAGCGAACCCAGCGCCTCACCTTGCTCTCGACGCTTACGGCAGCCGCCCTCGCCGGTGTGACCGTGACGGCCGGCGCGCAGCAGGAGCCATATCCCCAGAAGCCCCCCGCCCCCGTCGAAACGGGCGCGGTGGACTCGACCAAGCAGATGACGCCGCCGGAGAATCCTACGGTGGCCCCGGGCACCTCCGCCGTCACCCCGACGGACACGGCCATGAGCGACAAGGACAAGGCCAAGAAGAAGAAGCTCCGGCCGGGAGAGACACCGGACACCACGAAGCCCAAGCACTAGGCTCCGCGGGCAACCGCGGGGCGCCAACGGCAACGGGAGACTCCCGCGAGGGGGCTCCCGTTACTGTTTGGCCGGATCGCTGCTCACCGCGGCCTCGAGCCGCGCCAGCGCGCTGTCGCCCTCCGCCCCCTGCTCCAGGTCCCGGAGCGCCGACACGCTTTTCGCCACGTCCGCGTCGTGCCGCTCGTACCACCGGTCGAACAGATCGAGCCGAGTCCGGTAGATCCGGGCGCCCACCAGCTGCGCGTTGTTGATGGGCCGCTCGGCCAGCCGGCCGATGCGGTAGGTCCGGAGCCGGGCGCCGACCGGCCCCTCCAGCTCGGCCCGGGCCCACCGGGCGACGTCCGCGCGGCCGGAGTCGAGCGCCTCGGGCGCGGGATGGGAATCGTAGAGCGGCTGAAGCCGGGCGACGAGCGAGTCGTAGTAGGCCCCGAGGACGATCTCGTCGTGCCAGCGGTCGGCCGCGCGCTCGGCGGCGGCGGAGTCCCCCCGGGCCCGGAAGAAGTGCTCGGCCGCCCGATAGGCCACGAGCTGGGCGAAGCTCTCGTTGAAGGGCGTGGCGCTACGGACGTAGAGCGAGTTGTGGGCGATCTCGTGGAACACCAGCGCCGCGAGCTCCACCGAATCGGGCGTGAGCGCGGTCGAGAGCAGCGGGTCGTTGAACCAGCCGAGCGTGGAGAACGCGGCGGCGGGACGCAGGTAGATGTCGTAGCCGCGCGCGGCGAGCTGATCGGATTCCCGCCGGGCCGCCTTGACGTCGAAGAAGCCCTTGTACGGGATGCGCCCCACGATGGGATACTTCCACGTGTAGGCGCAGATGCAGTCCTTCGGGGCCGCCGAAAGGTTGAGCAGCAGCGTGTCCCGGCCGACGTCCGCGTAGGTGGTGTAGGTCTGCTTGGCGGCGAGGCCCAGCGTCGCCGCGTAGTTGCGGGTGTCGAGCACCAGCTGCAGCTGGCTCCGGAGCGCCGGCCCGGTGGCGGGGTCGGCGACGAGCTTCGCGATGGGCCGCCGGGCCTCCAGGATCCGGGTCTCCTCGATGCCGGCGCGAGTAATGTACCGCACGTCTCCGCTGGCGACGTAGGCGGTGCCGTAGCCCGCCATCAGCGCGCCCACGATGACCAGGAAGATCATGCCGGCGCGGCCCATGGGCCCGGCGTCACCGGATCCGCACCAGGCCCACCCGCGGCACCAGCGCGGGCGAGATGGCGCCGCCCGACTGCCCGGAGAGCTTGACCTGCACGGACGACGCGCCGGCTGCCTGGAGGACACGGACGTGGTGCGCCGAGCCCTGGCGCAGCGTCCCGGCGTGGGAATAGGTGCCGCTGGTCGTGTCCGGCACCAGCGGGAAGGCCGGCGACCGACTGAGCTGCGCCAGGGCCGCCCGCAGGTTGAAGCCGACGTACTGGAGCCGCGGGTTGGCCGGCGTGAAGCCGGGGAGGTCGTCCAGGTAGTTCGCCGCCTGCCAGTACACCACCAGGTCGGAGAACGGCTGGCCCGCCTGCTGCGCGACGTTGGCGGCGCCGAGCAGGTTGGTGTTCTCCAGCTTGAGCGTGAAATCGGTGGTGGGTACGAGGAACCGGGCGGAGTCGGGCGTGGTGGTGCCGAACTGGTTGCCCAGCCATTTCACCATGAGCCAGTTGGCGCCCCGCTCGATAAGCGTCCCGCTCGATGCATCGGACTCGATGAGCGCGGCGGCCTCGGGATTCCTCAGGTAGTTGTACGCGTTGTCGTAGTCCGAGAACGCGAACTGGCCCAGCGTGTTCTCGCCGGTCTGGAGCAGCGGGTTCTGCGCGTCCGGGATCAGGCGCCCGCCCAGCTCCTCGGCGTAGTGCGAGAGCCCCTCGTTGAGCCACGTGTCCTCCGACTGGCCGCGCGCCACCAGCACATGCCGGTTGTAGCTGATCATGTGCTGGAACTCGTGGATGAA
>DASWAI010000065.1:0-1955 GCA_036391215.1 Gemmatimonadales bacterium | reverse complement strand
GGCACGCTGCCCGACAAGGCGGCGTGGTTCCAGACCAGGGAGGCGGCAGGCGTGCCTGTCTTCAACGACGTCGAGGCCATGGCCGAATGCGCCGGCCTTCTGGCGCGCTATCCGGCGCTGCGCGAGCGAGCGCGACGCGGGCAAAGCTAGGGTCCAGACTCAATTGAGCCACCATGTAAGGGTAGCAGCGATGAGGGCGCCCGCGAGGAAGTTTCGGGCGAGCTTGTCGTAGCGGGTTGCGACGCGACGAAAATCCTTGAGGCGCCCGTACATGCGCTCGATCAGATTACGCTCGCGATAGGCAGCGACGTCATAGGGAAGGAGCGGTTTTCGTCGTCTGATCGACGGGATGATGGCCTCTATCCCTTTGCCTGCGAGCAGGTTGCGCAACGGGTTAGTGTCATAGGCTTTGTCGGCGATGAGCCTCAGAATGGGTCCGGCGGCTTGGATGAGGGCTGGCGCCATCACGACGTCATGGGCGTTGCCTGGGCTCAAAAGCATGACCCGAGGGCGTCCCTCTGCATCGGTCAGCGCGTGGATCTTCGTCGTGCGCCCGCCGCGCGAGCGGCCGATTGCTTCGCTGTACGCCCCCCTTTTCCGCCGCCCGCGGAGCGGTGGGCTTTGATCGTCGAGCTGTCGATCGCGACCGTTCCCAAAAGCCCGCTCGATCCCGTGAGCGCTTCGAATATCTCAAACCAGATGCCTTGCCGGCTCCATCGATTGAACCGGTTGTAGATCGTCGTGTAAGGACCATAGGCGGGCGGGCAGTCGCGCCAACGCCCGCCCGAGCGAAGCATGTGCACGATCCCACTGATCACGCGACGGTCATCGACCCGATGCGCCCCGCGCCGGCCACGCGGCATCAGCGGCTCGATCTTCGACCACTCTCTATCGGAAAGCCAAAACAGCGCCGATCCCATCCAAACCTCCAAACCAGTTGGAAGCTTGAATCACATCGGCGCCGGTTTGGGAATCCCTTAATTGAGTACAGACCCTAGTCTAGGTGCCCGAGAGACGCGGCGATCGCACTGCTCCCCGCCGCCCGATAACCGGATAGACTCGTCGCCGCGCCCAGGATACCGTCGTCGTGCGGTGCATTCGCCGACGTCGGCGAAGCCGGACTCGAGTCCTGAACGAGGGGGGAAAATGCTGAAAGCAGCGCTGCTCGCGTCATGCCTCCTGGCCTTCGCGGCCACGGCGGCCCATGCCGATGAAAAGACCGTCGTCACGCCCAACAAGATCAAATGGGCGACGGCGCCGCAATTCGGGCCGGGAGCGCGGGTGGCCGTTCTGTCGGGCGATCCGGCCAAGAGCGGGCCCTACGTCATGCGGCTCAAGCTGCCCGCCAATGCGACCGTACCGCCGCACACCCACGGCGGAACCGAGAATGTGACGGTGCTGTCGGGTAATCTGAACCTTGCTTTCGGCGACAAGCTCGACAAGTCGAAGGGGCAGAAGCTCGGTCCCGGCGCCTTCTTCTCGATACCCGCAGACACGCCGCACTCGGCATGGGCGAGCAGCGCGACGATTGTCCAGATCCACGGGACGGGACCGACGGACATCAAGATGGTGCAGGGCGCCAAGTAGCCGGCGCAGGGCTTCGGGCGAGGGCTCCTACGGCACCAGCCGGTAGCCGCCCGCCTCGGTGACGAGGATCTCCGCCTTTTGCGGGTCGCGCTCGATCTTCTGGCGCAGGCGGTAGACGTGCGTCTCCAGCGTGTGCGTGGTGACGCCGGCGTTGTAGCCCCATACCTCGTTGAGCAGCGTGTCGCGGCCGATGACGCGGTCGCCGGCGCGGTAGAGGTATTTGAGGATCGCCGTCTCCTTCTCCGTAAGGCGCACCTTCCTGCGCCCGCTGTCGTCGAGCAGCAGCTTGGCGGCGGGACGGAAGGTGTAGGGGCCGATCTTGAAGACGGCGTCCTCGCTGAGCTCGTGCTGGCGCAGCTGGGCGCGCA
>DASWAI010000064.1:0-6941 GCA_036391215.1 Gemmatimonadales bacterium | reverse complement strand
ACTACTACCGCGACAACTGCTCCACCCGGGTCCGCGACGCGCTGGACCGGGTGCTCGCCGGCCGGATCCGGGCCGCGACCGACACCATCGAGACCGGTCACACCTACCGGTTTCACACCTCCCGCCTGATCGCCTCGGACGTGCCGCTCTATACCGGGCTGTTGCTGGCGCTGGGCCAGCCCGCCGACCACCCGCTCACGGCGTGGCAGGAGATGTTCCTCCCGCTCGAGCTGCGCCAGTGGATGCGGCACGTGACGGTGATGGACGACTCGGGGAGGGCGGCGCCGCTGGTGAAGAGCGAGCGGACCTTGTTCGCGTCGACGCTGCCCGCGCCGCCGGCCGCCCCGCCGGCCCGGGTCCCGGGGTATCTCGCCGCGGGGCTCGCACTGGGCCTCGGCCTCTGGTGGCTGGGCCGCCGGGCGCCGATGTCGCCGCTGGCCCGGCGGGGGTTTGCCTGGCTCGCGGGCGGCTGGGCGCTCGTCGTGGGCTTCGCGGGCGCGCTGCTCGGGTGTCTGTGGGCGTTCACCGACCACACGGTGGCGTACCGGAACGAGAACCTGTTCCAGGCGAACCTGCTGCTCCTGCCGCTGGCCGTTCTCGTGCCGGCGGCGGCGCGCGGGGCCGGGTGGGCCCGCCGTCCCGCGGTGGCTCTGGCCATGCTGGCGGCCGCCGGCTCGCTCGCGGGGCTGGTGCTCAAGGTCTTCCCCGCCTTCTACCAGCACAACGCCGAGATCCTCGCGCTCGCCGTGCCGGCCAGCCTCGGCCTCGCGTTCGGCGTCGCGGCGGCGACCCGGGGCTTCAGAGGCTGAGCCGACGTCCCTCGGAAGCGGCCTCCACCTCGAGGCGGGGCGACTTGAGCGCCGCGTAGGCGCGCGCGTCCCGCACCAGCGCGTCCACGGCGTCGTCGTCGTTCTCGGGGTCGTGGTGGAACAGCACCAGCCGGCGGCACCCCGCCTCCGCGGCCAAGTCCACGGCCTCCCCCGGCGTGGAGTGACCCCAGCCAGCCCGCGCGGCGATGATCGATTCCGCGTACATCGCGTCGTGGATCAGCGTGTCCACTCCCTCGAGAAACGCCACCAGACGCGCGCGCCAGTCCGCCGCCACGGGATACGCGCCGCCCGGTCCGAGTTCGTTGTCGGTGACATAGGCGACTTCCCGCCCGCCGTCGGCGGGCCGGAGACGGTACCCGAGCGTGGTGCCGGGGTGGCGGAGCCGGAGCGCCCGCACGCCGAATCCGTCCACCTCGAACGCCCCCTCGGCGACCGGCGTTACCGAGACAGTGGCCGCGAGCGCCTCGAGCGGCACCGGGAAGACGGTCGGCTCCATCTGCCGGTGCAGGATCTGCTCCAGCGGCACCCCCTCCTGGGCCGCGCCGTAGATCCGCAGCGTGTTCCCGCGGACGCCGAGCGGCCGGAAGAAGGGAAACCCCTGGATGTGGTCCCAGTGGGTGTGGGAGAGGAGCAGATGCGCCGATACCGCCCGCCGCTGGGCCGCCAGCGCGGCGCCGAGCGGGCGCAGGCCGCTGCCGGCATCGAGAACGACGAGCGTCGCGCCTCCGTCGGTGATGCCGACGCAGGGGGTGTTGCCTCCGTAGCGGGCAGTGCGGGGCCCCGGGGTCGGAATCGAGCCCCGGGTGCCCCAGAAGGTCAGGGTATGGCCCACGTCCCTCCGTCGCGGGCGCTCATGCCGGCCGGGGAACGGCGGTTGCCCGCTCTCGACGCAGGGCGGAGCGGAGCGCGGTCCGGTCCCGGAGCAGGATGTCGCTCCGGGTCACCTCGATCACGCTCCGCTCGACCAGGACGCGCATCGCCCGCGATACGGTCTCCCGGCTCGAGCCGATCATCTGCGCGATCGTGTGATGGGTGAGCCGCCGGGTGATGCGGTCGCCCTGCTCCTCTTCGGCCAGGCGGAGCAGCAGGTGGGCGAGCCGGCCGTTCACGTCGAGCAGCACCAGACTCCCGATCTTCTCGTCGGCCCGGCGGAGGCGCCGCGAGATCTCCTTGAGGAGGGAGATCGCCACCTCCGGCATCGCGCGGATCCGGGCATAGAAATCGTCGCGCCGGAGGATCAGCAGATTGGACTCCTCCATCGCGATGACGTGCGCGGAGCGCGGACCGTCGTCGAGAATCGCCATTTCGCCGAAGAAGTCCCCGGGGCCCAGCACCGACAGGATGACCTCGCGGCCGTCCTCGGCCACGAGCACGACCTTGACCTGTCCCGTCGCCACCACGTACAGGGCGTCGCCCGGGTCGTCCTCGAACACGATCACGCTGCCGCGGGGGTAGCTCCGCTCGCGCGCGAGCTCCGCGAAGGATTGCAGGTCCGTCTCCGAGAGGTTCTCGAAGAGCGGGACCCGCCGCAGGATATCTATGGCTGCATGGGGCACAGGCGCCTCACAGGATTAGAAAAAAAGATCGCACACCCACCCGTCTGTCGGGGTGAGCACGAGCCTGCACCGTAGGTAATAGCCATCACGCCCGCACCCGGACAAGCCCCCGGCGGGACCTGTGACAAACGCGGTGCTTGCGCAGAAGTCGTTCAGGCGGCTATACTTGACGGCTGTGGCATTTGAGGAGCCAATCGTGAAGTCCGATCTGCATCCGGTCTACCGGAAAGTCATGGCGGTGTGCGCCTGCGGGAACCAGTTCGAAACCCGCTCGACTGCCCAGTCCATCCACGTCGAGGTGTGCGCCCAGTGCCACCCGTACTTCACGGGTAAGCAGCGCCTGGTGGACACCGCCGGTCGCGTGGACCGGTTCCGCCGCAAGTACAAGACCGACACGGCGGCGGCCAAGGCGTAAGCGGTGGAAAGCCGACTCCGCCAGGCGCTCGCCCGCGCGGAGGAGGTCGCCCACTCGCTGGCCGACCCTGACGTCGCGCGGGATCCGTCCCAGCTCCGGTCGCTGGGCCGGGAGCATGCCCGGCTCGCCCCCATCGTGAAGGCGGCCGAGCGGCTGGCCCGCCTGAAGGACGATCTCGAACAGGCTCGGGAGATGGCCCAGGAGGCCGATCCCGAGCTTGTCGCGTTGGCCAGGGCCGACCTCGCCCGGCTGCCGTCCGAGATCGCCGCGCTCGAGGCCGAGCTGTACGAGCTCCTCATCCCTCGCGACCCGCACGACGACCGTGACGCCATCGTCGAGATCCGCGCTGGCACCGGCGGCGACGAGGCCGGCCTGTTCGCGGCCGAGCTGGCGCGGATGTACACCCGCTACGCCGAGCGCCACGGGCTCAGCGTGGAGCCCATCTCGGTGAGCGAGGGCAATCTCGGCGGTGTGAAGGAGGCGATCTTCGCCGTCCGCGGCGCCGACGCCTACGGCCTGCTCCGGCGGGAGTCCGGCGTCCACCGCGTCCAGCGCGTGCCGCAGACCGAGACCCAGGGCCGCATCCACACCTCCGCGGCGACGGTGGCGGTGCTGCCCGAGGCCGAGGAAGTGGACGTCAAGATCGAGCCGCAGGAGCTCAAGATCGACGTCTTCCGCTCCAGCGGCCCGGGCGGCCAGAGCGTCAATACCACGGACAGCGCGGTACGGATCACCCACCTTCCCACCGGGGTCGTGGTCCAGCAGCAGGACCAGAAATCCCAGCTGCAGAACAAGCTCAAGGCCATGGAGGTGCTGCGCGCGCGGCTCCTCGACCGCATCATCGCCGACCAGGAAGCCGCGCGGTCGCGCGAGCGCCGGGCGATGGTCGGCACCGGCGACCGCTCCGCCAAGATCCGTACCTACAACTTCGCTCAGAGCCGGGTCACGGATCACCGGATCAACCTGTCGGTCCACAACCTCGACGACGTGCTGAACGGCCATCTCGATCCACTGGTGGACGCGCTCCGCATGGCGAGCCGTCAGGAGCAGGCCGGTGCCTGACCTGGCGGTGACGCACGCTGCGCTGCTGGCCGAGGCGGAAGCCCGGCTCGAGGGCGCCGGCATCGCGGAGCCGGGCCGGGAGGCGCTGCGGATCTGGGCGGACCTGCGCGGCACCACGCCGGGTGCCGCGTTTCTCGAGCGGGAGCAGCCGGTCGCGCCGGGCGAGCAGCGCGCGTATCTCGAGGCGGTCGCGCGACGGGCGGCCGGCGAGCCGCTGGCGTATGTTACCGGCTGGGCGGGCTTTCGGCGGCTGGAGTTGAGGGCCGATCGTCGGGCCTTGATCCCCCGTCCCGAGACCGAGGGCCTGGTCGAGGGGCTGCTCGCGCGAGCGGCCACGGGGCGGGTGGCCGACGTGGGCACCGGAAGCGGCTGCATCGCGCTCAGTCTGGCCACCGAGGGCCGCTACGATGCCGTCGTAGCGGTCGATCGGTCGGCCGACGCGCTGGCCCTCGCGCGCGCCAACCGTGACCTGGTCGGGGCGGCGGTCGGCCTGGTGCGGGGAGACCTGACCTCGGCGCTCGCGACCGGGAGCCTCGACGTCCTGGTCTCGAACCCGCCCTACCTCACGGACGCCGAGCACGCCGCGCTGGATCCATCGGTGGTGCAGTGGGAGCCGGCGGCCGCGCTCGCGAGCGGTCCCGGCGGTCTGGACGCCACGGCCCGGCTGCTCGACGATGGGCGGCGGGTGCTCGTGGCCGGCGGATGGATCGCACTCGAGGTGGACGCGAGCAGGGCGCGGGCGGTGGGCGTTCTCGCGAGACGGCTGGGCTGGACCGACGTGGAGATCGGCGTGGACCTATTCGGGCGCGAGCGCTACCTGTTCGCGCGGAGGAGCGAGAGACCGTGATCTGGGACAAGGCACAGGAGCTGGGCCGCCTCATCGGGCAGACGCCCGAGTACCAGGCGCTCCGGCGGGCGGAAACCAATCTCCGCGAGGACAAGGAGACCCAGGCCAAGCTCGACCAGATCCAGCGCCTGGCGCGTCAGGTCGATCAGCTGGTGGCCCAGGGTCAGATGCCCGACCAGCCGACCGCGGAGGCGTACGAGACGGCGGTTCGGGACCTCGAGGCGAGCGGCACCGGCCAGGCGTACGTGGTCGCCCGTGCCAACTTCGAGAAGCTGATGACGAAGGTGAACCAGCAGATCGGCGAGGGCATGGAGAAGGGCGCGACGAGCAGCATCATCACCCTCTCGTGAACGGGTTCTTCCTCGTCGTCGAGGGACCGGAGGGGGCCGGCAAGTCCACGCTCGTGGCCGGCTTGGCGGCGCGGATGCGGTCTGCGGGCATCGAGCCGGTCACGGTGCGGGAGCCGGGAGGCACCCCGGCGGCGGAGGCGATCCGGGCGGCGTTCCTCGATCCGGACCACCCGCTCGGCCCCAATACGGAGCTTCTGTACGTCACCGCGGCTCGGGCCCACTTAGTGCAGAACGTCATCGGGCCGGCCCTGAAGGCCGGCCGGGTGGTGGTCAGCGACCGGTACGAGCTGTCCACCCATGCTTACCAGGCGGCCGGCCGCGGCCTGGATCCGGACAAGGTGGCCTACGTGAACCAAGTGGCGACTGGCGGCCTCCGGCCACACCTGACGCTGGTGCTCGACATTCCCCCGGAGGTCGGCCGTACCCGGCAGGCGGCCGGCGGGAAGGCCGGTGACAGGCTGGAACAGGAGGACCCCCAGTTCCACCGCCGGGTGGCGGCCGCCTATCTAGCGGCAACCGGCGAGGGGGTGCGACATTTGGATGGAACGGCGCCGCCCGCAGCCGTGCTCGACGCTGCGTGGGCCGAGCTGGTCACGGCGGAGCCGGAAACCTTTGGAAGGCGCGGCCGGTGAGCCGCGCCGAAGGCTCGGAGGACGTGCGTATGAAGCAGCGCTGGGGCGTGATCGGGCTGGTGGCGGTGATCTCCTTTCTGAGCGGCGGGTGGCTGCTGCAGCGCGGGGTCGCGGCCGGGGGCAATGTCTACCAGCAGGCGCGGCTGTTCGACGACGTCCTGTCCCACGTGCACAGCTACTACGTGGACTCGATCGGCGAGACCGACCTGTACGACAAGGCCACCAACGGGATGCTCGAGCAGCTCAAGGACCCCTACTCCGTGCTGCTCACCGGCGACGACTACAAGGCGCTCACCGAGCAGACGTCGGGCAACTACGCCGGGCTTGGGATCCAGATCGACGTCCGCGACGGCTGGATCACCGTCGTGGCGCCGCTGCCCGAGACGCCGGCCGAGCGCGCCGGCATCCAGACCGGCGACCAGATCATCGAAGTGGACGGCAAGTCGACCGAGGGCTGGAAGAACGACCAGGCCGTCAAGGCCCTCCGCGGCGAGGCGGGCAGCAAGGTCGCCCTGGAGATCCGCCGGGCCGGCTTCACCGATCCCATCCCCTACGACCTGACCCGGGCGACGATCCACATCCGCTCGGTGCCGCCCGGCACGCTGTTCGACGCCGGCGTCGGCTACATCTCGCTGAACCCGGTGGCGGAGACCTCCGCGCAGGAGCTGCGCGACGAGATCACGGCGATGCGGGCCAAGGGCATGAAGTCCATGGTGCTCGACCTCCGGCTCAACCCGGGCGGCCTGCTCGATCAGGGCGTGAAGGTGGCCGAGCTGTTCCTCGACAAGGGGCAGGAGGTCGTCTCGACCCGCGGGCGGGCGCGCGGCTCCAGCCGGGAGTTCTACGACGACGTGCGCCAGCCCTGGCCGGATCTGCCGATCGTGGTGCTGGTGAACGAGGGCACCGCGAGCGCGGCCGAGATCATCGCCGGCGCGCTCCAGGACCATGACCGCGCGGTGGTGGTGGGCGCGCCCACGTTCGGAAAGGGGCTGGTCCAGACGCTGTTCCCCCTGGGCGACGGCGTGGCGCTCAAGCTCACGACGGCACGGTGGTACACGCCGAGCGGCCGCACCATCCAGCGGATCGCCAAGAACGAAGAGGACCAGCTGGAGCAGGCTGAAGCCGCCGGCGCCAGCCCGGCCGCCTCCGACTCCGCCATCCGGGCGCGCCCGATCTTCCACACCGACGGCGGGCGCACGGTGCGGGGCGGCGGCGGCATCGTGCCGGACATCGTGGTGCGGCCCGATAC
>DASWAI010000063.1:0-6163 GCA_036391215.1 Gemmatimonadales bacterium | reverse complement strand
GGGCGCGCCGCGCCCGGCAGCTGCAACCGCTTGTTAGGCCGCAGTCTGATCTCAATCCCCGATGAACTTGATATACGTATGGACCTTGCTTTGCGCACGGCGCAAGAAGGGCAGGAGCGCTCGGACTACGTGGGCGTCCTCCTCCGGCCCGGTGGCCGCCAATGCCTCAAGCTCGCGAATCAAGGTCGGTAGCTGCCACTGATTGAAGATGGTGTCGCCGTAGGGATCGATGAAGCGCAAGCAGACAGTGGCTGGGTTCGCCGGGTCTCGGGTGAGGTGATCCCTCGCGAGCGGGGGTCCTTCGTAGCGGGCCAGCGTAAGCCCACGCTCGTCTTGCCATTCTACGCCGATCGGCATGAGCGCCTCCAACCACGGCCTAACGACTCTGCGATTCAGCTGCGGGCGACGTGCCTGCGCATTCCGAATGCTACGATCCACCGCGGGCCGGGACTCCGGCCCGCATGGGCGCGCGCCTGTGTGAGCGCCCGTCAGCTGCAACCGCTTGTTAGGCAGCAATGGGCATGACCGCCGCCTACGCTTGCCGGTGTCTCCACTGCCATCGTACCGCAGCGATAACGGCTGCCGCTGAGAGCACGAGAAGGATCGGGTAGATCAGCAGGAGATCGATGCGAATGTTGCATTCTCCGGTACAGAGCCATCGAAGGTGCATCGCCATCTCGTAGGCTGTGTAGCCGAGCCAAGCGACGGCCGCGACCAGCACGGCGGGGCGCCGGGATACCCAGAAGGCCGCGAGGAAGAGAATCCCCACGACGGCGGCCAGGAGCGGACGTTCGATGAAGATGCTAATACCTGCCGACTCACGGGTTGGGGCTGTCGAGAGCTCCTGGTTGCTGCCTAACTAGAAATAGCCTGCCCCAACGCTATCCCGCGTCGCATCCAGACATCGGAAAGAATCGGACTGGCGCTGCAAGCGGCCGCGGGCGGGCGAGCCCGAAGCGCCTCTGCCCCCTGCGATTGCACAAGTTGCCTGGGGGAGGCTGTCAATGTGGCGCTGTGGGACGGTCCTGTTGCCGCCACAGGCTTCGCGGGGCCTGGTCTCATCGGGCCGGCTTTGTTCTCAGGTGGAGAATGGAAGGTACGAGGAGGCGCCCGGCGAGTTAAGGGCGGACTTGCGTCAGGGGAGGGTCACTTTTGCGACACCCAGCGGTCCATGGGGCTCCGGACGCCCATGGCGCCCCGGTTGAGGACGTGGGTGTAGATCATGGTGGTCGCGACGTCGCGGTGGCCGAGGAGCTCCTGGACAGTGCGGATGTCGTACCCATCCTCCAGGAGGTGGGTGGCGAAGGAGTGCCGGAAGGTGTGGCAGGTGGCCCGCTTGGCGATGCCCGCCCGGCGGACGGCGTCGCGAACCGCGCGCTGGACGACGGACTCGTGCAGGTGATGGCGCCGGAGCTGGCCGGTGGCGCCGTCGCGATGGAGCCGGGTGGCGGGGAAGAGATACTGCCACACCCAGTCGGCGCCGGCCTCGGGTGACTTGCGGGCGAAGGCATGGGGCAACCCGACCCAGCCGGCGCCGCGGGCCCGGTCGGCATCGTACTGGACCCGCCGGCGCCGGAGCTGCTCGCGGAGCGGAGGCCGCACGGAAGCGGGCAGCATGGTGATGCGATCCTTGTCGCCCTTGCCACCGCGGACGGTGATCTGGCCCAGCTCGAAGTCGAGATCCTTGACCCTGAGCCGCAGGCACTCGAGGAGCCTGGGGCCGGCTCCGTACAGGAGGGTGCCGACCAGGCGCGGCGTGCCGTCGAGGCCGTCGAGCACGCGGCCGACCTCGCCCCGGCTGAGCACGACGGGCACGCGGGTGGACGCGCGGGCCCGGACGAGGTGGCGCAGCGCGTCGGGCGGACGGTCGAGGACGTCGCGATAGAGGAAGAGGAGCGCGCTCAGGGCCTGGGTCTGGGTTGACGCGCTGACGCCCGCCTCCGCGGCCAGCTCCGAGAGGAAGGCGGAGATGTCGGCTTCGCCCAGCTCGGCGGGATGGCGGAGGCCATGGTAGCGGACGAAGCGGCGGATCCAGCCGACGTAGGCTTCCTCGGTGCGGCGGCTGTAGTGCCGGAGCTTGAGCGCGCGGCGGACGGTGGGGAGGAGCCTGGGCGACGAGGCGCCCGCCGGGGCCGGTGACGCCGGCATGCGCGGGGGGCGGATGCCGGTGCGGGCGGGGGAGGGGAGCACGGTCATCCCCCATCGTTGTGGGGGAGGGGTGGGGAGGCAAGGGCGAAAAAACGCGGCCTGGCGCGTCGGGCGGATCCGCGCAAGGCGGGGAACCCGGCTATCGCGTGGTCACCCGCGGCAGCGTCGCCAGAAACTCCGCCAGATAGCTCTTCCAGACGGCGGCCCTGGTGTGGGTGCCGTGTCCCACCGTGTTCTCGCTCTCCGGGATCAGGACGTACCGGGCCCCGCGCACGCGGGGGATGAGCCGCTCCATCAGCCCGAGGTCAGGCGGGTTGATCTGATCGTCGGCGGAGTTGATCGCGAGCACGCGGGCGGTGATTTCCCCGAGGCGGCCGCTCGGGTCGTAGTCCCGGGAGGCGTCCAGCGCGTAGAGCGCGTCGTTCGCGTCGCCGAAGCCGCTCTCCGCATACCGTCCGTACGCCGCGGTCAGATACGCGTCGGCCGAATCCCGCGTCGGCGCGAGCCGCTGGTACAGGCCCGGATTGCCGCTCACCATCAGGACCAGCGTCCACGCGCTCTTGAGACCCGGGGGCTGGACCTTGTACTCGCCTCCGGCCCAGGCCGGGTCGGACCGGATCGCGTCCATCGCCGCCTTGCGCCAGAGCCGGTTCCGCCCCGCGATCGCGGTCGGGATGCAGGCGAGCGGCACGATCCCGTCCATGAGCGCCGGCCAGGTCTCGGCCCAGATCCAGGAGTGCATGCACCCCATGGACGTTCCCATCACCAGCCGGAGGTGCCGCACGCCCAACCGCTCGGTCACCAGCCGGTACTCGGCGCGCACCATGTCGCCGTAGGCGTAGCGCGGGAACCGCGCGTGCAGCCCGTCGCTCGGCTTGCTGGAGCGGCCGTGGCCGATGGCGTCGGGGAGGATGATGAAGTGCGTGGCCGTGTCGAGCGGCTGGCCGGCGCCGAACAGCTCGCCCGCGAAGACGGGCTGGAGGAACTGCCCCGAGGAGCCGCCGGTGCCGTGGATGATGAGCACGGCGTCGCGGCCCGGCTTGCCGAGGGTGACGTAGTGGAGCCGCAGCTCGGGGAGGGTGGAGCCGTCGTCGAAGCGGAAGTTCCGGATCACGTAGGTGCCCGAGTCCGCCTGGGCGCGGGCCGGGGGCGCGGCGGCGGTCAGCGCACCGGCCGCCAGGGCGCCGAGGAGGATTGCCCGGGCGGCGGGGAGAAGTCGCAAACGCCGGGTGCCTGGTGGCGCGGCATTGGAAGTCATGAGGCCATGACGTTACCTGTCGCCGGGGATACCTGCAACGCGAGCGCAGTCGGTCGCATCATGAACGGGCCACACAACCCCGCAAGGCGACGCTGGCGGTGAACGGGGGTACCGCACAGCTCGCCGTGGAGGGGAGGAACGACCTGGGCGAGACTCTGCAGATGACGGTCGTCTGCAAGCCCAACCGAAGCTAGCGGCGGAGCAGCGGCTCCCGCCGCTCGAGCCGCCGCGCGACCTCCCCGGCCGGCAGCGTGCTCACGTCCAGGATGCCGTTCAGGCTCCGCGTCACCGGCTGCGCCACGAACACGCGGAAGCGCCGGGCGCTCCGGTACAGCTCGTCCGCCACGCGGGGGAGGCCGAGCTGGCCGGCGCGGCCCTCGTCGGTGAGGCGGTCGATCGCGCCGCCGCGAAGCCGGAGCGGGAGGTCCACGCCGAGCATGGAGGAGCGGGAGGGGAAGTCGAGCAGGAGGCCGCCGGGGGCGAGCCCGACCTCGGAGGCGAGCGCGTCCTCCACCCGGGCGGTGAGCACGGGGTCGTCCGCCAGCCAGGCCTGGGCATCGGCGGGGACGTCGCTCGCCGGGAGGTCCATGGCGCGCTTGTGGAGGCGGCGGGCGCGGATCCCGGCGGCGAGGGCGCGCCAGTCTGCGGGGGCCGGAGCGCCGGAGGCCGCGCCGGGTGCGCCGCCCCGCGCTGTCGCTGCCTGCTCGTTGCGCCCGCGCAGCAACAGCTCCATCAGCGCGTCGTCGGTCGTCTCCTCCAGCGTGGCGTCGGCGATCGCGCCGGCGGCAGCTGCCGCCAGCACCGCGCGCTTGAACATGCAGGTGGCCGCGCGCACCGCGTGGTGCCAGTAGACGTTCCGGTACATCTGGTACTTGGCGAAGAGGAGCGACTCGAGCGCGCTCACGCCTTTCTCGTGCACGCCGACCTCGCTCCGGCCCCCGGTCTCCACCAGCGTGAGCGACGCCAGCAGCCGCTCGACGTCCACCGTGCCGTAGGGGACGCCGCACATGAACGCGTCCCGGCTCAGGTAGTCGATCTTGTCGAGGTCGAGCGAGCCGGAGATGAGGCCCTGGAGCGGGCTCGGGCTCTGCTTGGTGATCAGCGCGCCCACGCGCGCGGGGAAGCCGGGCCCGCCGATCTCGCGCAGCCGCTCGCCCAGCTCCCCGCGGTCGAGCTTGGCGACGCCGAGCTTCTCGTGCGAGGGAAAGCCGGCTTCCTCCAGCGCGTGGGAGAAGGGGTAGTGGCCGATGTCGTGCAGCAGGGCCGCGAGCCGCACCGCGAGGCGGTCCTCTTCCGCGATGCAGGCCAGCTCGCCCCGCTCCTCCAGCGAGGCGAGCGCCTTCCGGGTCAGGTGGTAGGCGCCGAGGGCGTGCTCGAAGCGGGTGTGGGTGGCGCCGGGGTAGACGAGGAAGGCGTGGCCGAGCTGGCGGACGTAGCGGAGGCGCTGGACGGTCGGGGTGTCGAGCGCGGCGACGGCGGCGCGGTCGAGGCGGATGTTGTCCCAGAGGGGGTCGCGGATGATCTCGAGGTCGGGGGGCTGGGGCATCGCGGCTCGCGCAGAGGGGGAGGCCCTTTCGGGCGCTGCAGTTCGCTCAGTCACACCCGCATCCTAACCGCGCCGCCGCTCACTGACGCGCCCTGCGGGGCCTCCCCCTCTGGGGCTCGCCACCCATCCGCCGACGCCCCCCTCAGGGCCTCTCCCCGTACGTGAGCGGCCCGCGAGTCGGCGCTCGGTCACACCCGCGGGCCCGCCTCCAGCACCGCCGCCGGCACGTGCGCCTTGAACTGCTCGAAATTCTCCCGGAACATGCCGGCGAGCTTCCGCGCCTGCGCGTCGTACGCCGTGGGGTCGCTCCAGGTGCGCCGGGGGTCGAGCACGCTGGCCGGGACGTCGGGCACGGCGCCGGGGATCGCGAGGCCGAACACCGGGTCCTCGTGATAGCGCGCGCGGTCGAGCTGGCCCGAGAGCGCAGCGCGCACCATGGCCCGCGTGTAGGAGAGCTTCATCCGCGACCCGGTGCCGAACGCGCCGCCGGTCCACCCGGTGTTCACCAGCCAAACGCGCGCGCCGTGGCGCGCGATCTTCTCGCCCAGCATCCGCGCGTACACGGTGGGATGGAGCGGAAGGAACGGCGCGCCGAAACAGGCGCTGAACGTGGCCGTGGGCTCGGTGACGCCCGCCTCGGTGCCGGCGACCTTGGCGGTGTAGCCGGACAGGAAGTGGTACATCGCCTGGTCCGGCGTGAGCCGCGCCACCGGCGGCATGACGCCGAAGGCGTCGGCCGTGAGGAAGACGATGTTGATGGGGTGGCCGCCGACGCCGCCGGGCAGATGGTTGCCGATGTAATGGATGGGGTAGCAGGCGCGGGTGTTCTCGGTGATGCGGTCGGCGTCGTAGTCCACCGACCGCGTGGCCGGGTCCAGAACCACGTTCTCGAGCACGGTGCCGAACCTGCGGGTCGCGGCGAAGATCTCGGGCTCGCTCTCCTCCCGGAGCCGGATGACCTTGGCGTAGCAGCCGCCCTCGAAGTTGAAGACGGAGTGGTCGGACCAGCCGTGCTCGTCGTCGCCGATGAGACGGCGCTCCGGGTCGGCGGAGAGGGTCGTCTTGCCGGTGCCGGAGAGGCCGAAGAACAGCGCCACGTCGCCATCCGCTCCGACGTTCGCCGAGCAGTGCATCGGGAACACGCCCCGCGCGGGCAGCAGGTAATTCATGATCGTGAACGCCGACTTCTTCATCTCGCCGGCATAGCTGGT
>DASWAI010000062.1:0-3550 GCA_036391215.1 Gemmatimonadales bacterium | reverse complement strand
GGCAAGCTCGAGCTCGGCCCGGCGCAGGAGATCGAGCTCCACGAGGCCACCGGGCACACGGCCGACGGCGTCGCCTACTGGCTGCCCTGGGTCAGCGTGCTGGCCTGCGGGGACTATCTGTCCCCGGTCGAGATCCCGATGCTCAGCCCCGGCGGGGACCTCGCCGCCTATCGGGCGACCGTGGGCCGCCTGGGCGCGCTGCTGGCCGGCGCCGAGTGGGTCATACCCGGCCACGGGGGCCCGATCAGCGGCGAGCGGGCCCGGGAGATCGCCGCTGAGGACCTGGCCTACCTCGAGGCGCTGGCGGCCGATCCGGCGGCGGCCGCGCTGCCGGCCTCGCGCCGGAGCGCCCCCCAGCAGAAGATCCACCGGGACAACCTGGCCTTCCTGCGCGGCTAGGCGCGAGCGGCGCCGAGGAGCCGATGCTCCGGCGGGGTCCCGCCGTTACTCGGCCGCGGCCGCGGTGATGACGGCGATCGTGTCGCCGGTGGCCACGGCGCCGCCGGCCGTGATCGGGAGCTCGGCGATCGTGCCCGTCTTGTGGGCGGTGATCTCGTTCTCCATCTTCATGGCCTCGACGACGGCGATCAGGGCGCCCTCCTGGACCTCGGCCCCGGCCTCCACCGCGACCCGCAGGACGGTGCCCTGGATCGGCGAGGTCAGGGCGTCGCCGCCCCCGCCACCCGAGCCACCTGATCGCTCGCGGCGCGCCGGCCGGCGGGCGGCCGCCGGACCGGTCCCGTTGGCCGGCGCGAGCGCACCGGCGAACGGCGGCCCGATCACCTTGACCTGGAAGCGCTTGCCGGACACCTCGACGGTGTAGCCGTGCTCGACGTTCTCGAGCTCCTCCTCACCCTCGCTCCTGACGGGCTCGGCGGCCGGGGAGGCCAGGCCCTTGAGCCACTCACGGTTCTCGATCAGGTCACGGCACGTCTCAGCGTTGGCCCACTGCTCGCTCTTCATGATCGCCTGGTGGAACGGGATCAGCGTCTTCAGCTCCCCGATCTCGTATTCGCCGAGCGCCCGCAGCATGCGCCGGGTGGCCTGCTCACGGTCGGCGTCCCAGACGATCAGCTTGGCCACCATCGGGTCATACATCGGGCTGATCTCCGAGCCGGGGCCAACGCCCGAGTCGACCCGCACGCCCGGCCCCGTGGGCTCGCGGTAGTGGCCGATCTTGCCCGGCGCGGGGGCGAAGTTCTTGCTGGCGTCCTCGGCGTTGATCCGGCACTCGATCGCGTGACCCCGGAGCTCGAGGTCCTCCTGGGTGATCGAAAGCGGCTCGCCCGCGGCCACGCGGATGCCCTCCTTGACGATGTCGATCCCGGTCACCATCTCGGTCACGCAGTGCTCGACCTGGACGCGCGTGTTCATCTCCAGGAAGAAGTACTCGCTGCCCGAGTCGGTCTCCTGGAGCAGGCCCTCGATCGTGCCCGCGCCGGTGTAGTTGACCGCGGCCGCGGCCTCGGTGGCGATCTTGCCGATCCGGGCCCGGAGCTCCTCGTCGACGGCCGGGGCCGGGGACTCCTCGATCAGCTTCTGGTGACGGCGCTGCAGCGAGCAATCGCGCTCGCCGAGGTGGATCACGTTGCCGTGACCGTCGGCCAGCACCTGGACCTCGACGTGGCGGGGGTCGGGCAGGTAGCGCTCGAGGTAGACGGTGGCGTCGCCGAAGAACTTCTCGCCCTCGCGAGCCGCCCCCTCGAAGGCGTCCTTCAGCTTGTCCTCAGTCAGGGCGACACGGAAGCCCTTGCCACCACCGCCGCCGGCGGCCTTGACGGCGACCGGATAGCCGATCGTGTCGGCGATGATCTTCTGCGCCTGCTCGATCGTCTCCACCGGCTCGGTCGTGCCGGGCACGATCGGGACGCCCGCCTTGGCCATCAGCTCGCGGGCGCGGGTCTTCGAGCCCATCGCCTCGATCGCCGACGAGGGCGGGCCGATGAACACCGTGCCCGAGTCCTCCAGCGCCTTGGCGAAGGCGGCGTTCTCGGCCAGGAAGCCGTAGCCGGGATGCACGGCCTCGGCCCCGGACTGCTCGATGACCTCCAGGATCTTCTCGATGTTCAGATAGCTCTCGCTGGCCGGGCCGGGGCCCAGCAGGTAGGCCTCGTCGGCGCGCGCCACATGGAGCGCGTCGCGGTCGAGCTCGGAGTACACGGCCACCGTGGCGATGCCGAGCTCCTCGCACGCGCGTATGACTCGGACCGCGATCTCGCCGCGGTTGGCGATCAGGACCTTCGAGAACATGCGGCGGCCACTTTACCGGGGCGGCGATGCGCTGGGCGTTCTCGGGGGCTCCCCCGGCTGGGAAACCGCCCAATTCGGCGCGCACCTAGGCCAGTCCGCAGAGGTGTGCGCTCCAGTGGTCGGAAACCGACCAATCCTGCGCGCACCCCGGCTGATCGGCGCCGGTGCGCGCAGAATTGGACGTGTGGATGGTGCGAGCGGCCCCCGTGCGTGCGTGCGACCGGCCGCGGCGCAGCCAGGCCGCCGGCGCCGGCCCGGCTAGGCGGTGGCGCTGAGGACCATGCCTGCGCCGACGGTGTCGTTGGTCGACTCGTCGATCAGGATGAAGCTGCCGGTGGTTCGGTTGCGCGCGTACGGATCGACGACCAGCGGCGCGCTGCAGCGCAGGCGCACGCGGCCGATCTCGTTGAGACCGAGCTGGGCGGCCGACACGTGCTCGAGCGTGTTGATGTCGACGCGATGCTCGACCTGCTCGATGATCGCCCGGGCGCTGCGCGAGGTGTGCTTGATCGTGTAGCGGCCGCGGGGCTGCAGGGCGGCGTCGCTCATCCAGCAGATCACCGCCTCGAGCTCCCGGGCGCTGACCGGCTGGTCGTCCGGGTCCACGATCATGTCGCCGCGGGAGATGTCGATCTGGTCCTCCAGGCGCAGCGCCACCGACATCGGCGGGAAGGCCGTCTCGAGCTCCTCCCCGTAGGAGTCGATCGCCGCGATCCGGCTGCGCTGGCCGCCCGGGAGGACGACGACCTCCGAGCCCGGGCGCAGCACGCCGCCGGCCATCTGGCCGCCGTAGCCGCGGTAGTCGTGGTGCTCATCGCTCATCGGGCGGATCACCCACTGGACCGGGAAGCGGACGTCGTTGAGGTTGCGATCGGGGGCGATGACCACGTTCTCCAGGTGGTAGAGCAGCGGAGCCCCGCCGTACCACTGCATGGCCATCGAGCGATCGACGACGTTGTCGCCGTTCAGGGCCGAGATCGGAATGAAGGTCATGTCGGGGATCTGCAGCCGCGCGGCCCAGTCCGACATCTCCTCCAGGATGTCGTAGAAGACCTCCTGGTCATAGCCGACCAGGTCCATCTTGTTGACGGCCACCACCACGTGCGGGATGCGCAGCAGGGACGAGATGTAGGCGTGGCGCCGGGTCTGCTCGCTGACCCCCTTGCGAGCGTCGACGAGCACGATCGACAGATCCGCCGTCGAGGCGCCCGTGACCATGTTGCGCGTGTACTGCTCATGGCCCGGCGTATCGGCGATGATGAACTTCCTACGCGGAGTGGCGAAGTAGCGGTAGGCGACA
>DASWAI010000061.1:0-6398 GCA_036391215.1 Gemmatimonadales bacterium | reverse complement strand
CGATGCGGGCGCGCTGCTGCTGTGTCGGACGGACCGTCGCTCATCAGTCGCTCGGCCTCGTCGATCGGGATCTCCAGCGTGCTTTGCAGCACGACGAAGGGGGGTCTGCCGGACGAATCGCCATCGCTCTGCCGGGTCGCCGAGCTCATATGTTCGGGCCGCCACGCCATCTCGTAGAGCGGGCCTGCCTGGCGATGCAGGCGGTCCTGGAGCTGCCGCTCGAGCACGAACAGCCAGTACAGCGAGTACTCGGTCCAGCCGGTGTCCTTCTTCTCCAGCAGAAACCGCTCTGCGTCCGCGGCACCGTTTCTCCTGGCGATCTCCGCCAGCAGCTCGAGCACGGTCTCCCGGTGCAGGATCTCAGGGGTGACGTCCATCATCTCCATGTCGGGGGCGAGCGGAACATCACTGCGAAGGATCGTCCGGCTCGCCATCCACCAATCCCAGTGGCGGGCGGCCCGCTTCGGATGGAAGATGGCCCTCCCGTCCCGAACCAGTTCGTCCAGCGACACCGCTCGGCGGAGTAGCACGTCGGCGTCCAAGGTGACGTACCACGGGGTGGGGACGATCCTGGCCGCCGCGAGCTTGAGGATCTGCTGCTTGTGCCAGCCGAGCGAACCGCTCAGGCTCGGGCAGACGGCGTCCTCCGAGAGCACCCGCACCGGAAAGTCGCCCTCGAGGGCGAGCCGGGCGCTCACCTGGTCGACGTCCCCGGGGGGGACCAGCACCAGGAACTCGAGCGGCTCCGGGCCGCGCCAGAAGCGCCGGAACGAGGGCAGCAGCAGCCGCTCGACCCGATCGAGGTCCGACGTCTTCCTCTGGGCGCCCACCCGCAGCGGCAGCACCGCCGTCAGCGGCGACGCCACGGGTTGCGCGGAGGCCGCGGGGGCATCCACCCAGGCGCCACTCGTCAATCGCTCGGCCTCCTCGATCGGGATCTCCAGCGTGCTTTGCAGGACGAAGAAGAGCGGCCCTCCGGAGAGAGCGCTGGCGCTCCGCTGGAGCAGCGAGGCCACTTGCTCAGCCTGCCACGCCATGTCGGTCAGGGGCCCGTCCCGGCGATACAGCCGGTCCTGCAGCTGCCGCTCGAGCACGAACAGCCAGTACAGGGTGTACTCGCTCCAGCCGGCGTCTCTGTTCTCGAACAGAAACCGCTCGGCCTCCGGAGCGCCATTTCTTCGCCCGATCTCCGCCAGCAGCTCCAGCGCGGTCTCCCGATGCAGCACCTCGGGGGTCACCCCCATCGTCCTCGTCTCGGGATCGAGCTGGACCGGGCTTCGGAGGATCGCGCGGCTCGCCATCCACCACTTCCAGTGGTACGCCGCCCGTTCCGAATGGAAGACGGCCCTGCCGTCGCGCACCAGCTCGTCTGCCGACACGGCTCGGCGGAGCATCACGTCGGCGTCCAGGGTGAGGTACCACGGCGTAGGGACGATCCTGGCCGCCGCGAGCTTGAGGATCTGCTGCTTGTACCAGCCGAGCCGGCCGCTCAAGCTCGGGCAGACGGCGTCTTCCGAGAGCACCCGTATCGGAAACCCGCCGCCGAGCGCGATCCGGGCCCTCACGCAATCGACGTCCGCGGGAGGCACCAGAAGCAGGAACTCGAGTTGATCCGGGCCCTGCCAGAATCGCCGGAACGACGGTAGCAGCAGGCGCTCGAACCGATCCAGGTCTGACGTCTTCCTCTGGGCGCCCACGCGCAGGGGGAGCACCGCCGTCAGCGCGGCGTGGCTCACCTGCCACTCCCGGCTTCCGCCGCCACCCCGCCCTGCAACCGGCCGGCGGCGGCCTCTTCCGGCGTGCGCACCACCATGAAGAACAGGAACAGCGCGCTGGGCCAGAGCTGGAGCAGCAACCGGTCGAGAGAGCTGTTCAGCAGCCGCGCCAGCTCGTCGGCCATGCTGACGAAGACCGCGAAGTGGCCCGCGAGCATGAGGACAAGGGCCGTCGCTCCCGCCCTGGCCCATGCCTGCCCCGCTTCGTCCCGGCTCAGGCCCAGCGCCAGGAGACACGCGGCCAGCGGCCAGGCCGCGCCGGCGAGTCCGTTGTCGCCGAAGGAAGCGACGTGGCTCACGTAGTCCCGGATAACGAGGTAGTAGCGGTCCGGCGCCGTGAGCCTCCCTAGGGTGCGCCCCACGCCCAGCGTCGACAAGAGATCGTTGGGCGGCGCGAAAGCGATCTTGAAGCCCGCAACCAGGAGCACCAGGGGCAACAATCCGGTCCCGAAGGCGCGCAGCCGTCCCCCGGTCCGCTGCCCGGCGCGTACACCGGTGAACCACACGCCGGCGACCACCGCCAGCCCGAAGAGCACGCCTTCGTTCTTCGTCCACATCGCGAGACCGGCCGTCACGCCGGCCAGAGCCGCGAAGCGGGCGGTACCGGCACCGTATCGTCCGTCGAGGGCGAGGAACACCATCGTCGCGAGGAAGAAGAAGCCAACCGGCACGTCGCCGTACAGCGAGACACCGTGCACAATGAAAAAGGGCGTGCTCAGCAGAATCAGTCCCGCCAGGACTCCCTGGCTCGGACTGCGCAAGGCGGCTAGGGCGGCCGCGAGCAGCCCCGCCGTGCCGAACGTGAACATCGCGGCCACAAGCGCGGGAGCCCGGAGCGTCTCCGCGCCGGCATACAGCCAGGTTCGCACCACCAGGGCCGGCACCAGCATCGGATAATCGGGGTGCGACCACGGGATCGCCGCGGAGAACGCCGTGCGCCATTGGTCGCCGCCGCGGAAGATCATGCGCGCGCGCAGATCCCAGTTCATCCACGCATCCCACTCGCCGTGGGGGTGCCGTCGGAGCATCGAGAGGAAGGCTGCCGTGGCCGCGCCGAGCGCCACGAGCGCGGCGGAGACCAGCACGAACGCCAGCAACCGGGAGCCGCGACGAGGGCCGTCCCCGGGGGGCGCCGGCGCGGTCGGCGGCGGCGCGGCCCGGCCTCCCCGCCGCCACGGCACCCCAGCCATCGCCGCGACGCCCAGGAGCCCGACCTCGGCCAACGGAAAGCCGCGGGTGGGCCCGAACGCGATCATCCACAGGAACAGCAGCACGGACGACAGACCGGTGCCCAGGCCCAAGCCGAGGGCAATTCCGAGCGAGAGCGAGAATGGCGCCGCGCCCCGGGGCCACGCGAGCCGGAGCAGCAGCACCCCGGTTCCGACGGAAACGAGGAGGGACAGACCCAGGGCCCCGTTCATGGCGTCGATCGCTGGAAGAGCATCAAGCCGTCGCCGAAATCCCGGGCCACCCGAAAGCCCGGCGGCGGAGCCGGCGTTCTCCCCGGATCAAAATTGCCGACCACGAACTCCGGCTCGGTGTTCTCGAGCACGAGTAGCGGCGCGAGCGAATACTGCGCGAGCAGGTAGCGCCGGAAGTGCTGGAGCGCCCCTGCCCCTGTCGGTTCCGGATCCCCCAGATATCCCACCACGCCGCTGTCGGGCAGCGCCGGCCGGAGCGCTTCCATGCGACGCTGGTAGACGGAGATCTCGTCCTGCCCCGGCCGGGACGGCCAGTCCGCGGCCTGGTCGAGCCACCGGAGCGTAGACGCACCGGCGTACAGGAGCACGAGCCCGACCGCGATCCAGACCCGGGCCCGGGCGGACGGCCGGTCCGCGCCGGTCCCCGTCGCTCCGGCCGGCGCGGTCACGCCTGCCCCACCCGGCGAGACAGCGCGCGCCGATCCAGCATGATCGGCGGGACCACCCCGCCCGCATCCTGCGGGCGCAGCGCGCCGAACACGCCAAGCCAGTAGAAGTAATCGATCGCCATGGTGTAGTAGCGGTCCAACCGGGCCGGCTCGCGCGGCTCCAGCCGCCCGATGAGACCGACGACCCACGCCGGCACGCGGTCGGTCACGCGACCAGCGGCGAGGAGCAGACGGCGCAGCACGCGCCAAGTGCGGGTCTCGCGATGGTACTCGGAGAGCTTGAGTCGATTCACCGCGTCGGGGTGCTTCTCGGCCAGCAGTACCGCCGTGCGGCCCCGGGCGACGGCGTCGCGCGCGAAGGCGGCGAAGGTCTTCTCATAGTGCTGGTGCGCCAGCGCGTCCGCCCTGTACCCGAGCTCCACTCCGGCCTGTTGCAGCCGCAGCGCGAGCTCGTAGTCCTCGTGCCCGTACGCCGTGAATGCCTCGTCGAACCCGCCCACTTCGAGCAGCACCTCCCGCCGGGCCGAGAAGTTGCCCGTATAGGTGTCCCGAAAGGTGAGCCGGTACCCCGGTTGCTCGAGGCGGGCGAGGCGCCAGCGAAACCCGCTCGCCATATACCGCACGAACGGTGGCGCATCGGCAGCGGCCACGATCGGCGCGGCGCCGACCACCGCCCGCCGGCCCTCCCCTTCGTGGGCCTCGGCATGCGCCGCCAGCAGCCCGGAAGACGCTTCCATGTCGTCGTCGAGGAGCACGACGACGTCTCCTGCCGCCGCCCGGATGCCGGCGTTGCAGGCCATCGCCCGGCCCCGGTTCGGACCCTCGAGGAGCGAGAGACGGTACGGAGCGGCGAAGCCGCGCACCGCCTCCGCGGTGCCGTCCGTGGAGCCATCTACAGCGGCGATCACCTCGAATCGGTCGGACGCCAGCGTCTGCGCGCGGAGCGACGCGAGCGTGCGCAGCAGCGAGTCGCGCCGCTGATACGACGGGATGACCACGCTGACGCGCGGCACCGGTGTCACGGCGGGGAGCCGCCCCGGCGGCGAAACGGCCGCGCGAACCCTGCAACCGCGCGGCCGAGCCGCTCCCGGACCGCCGCGCCGGTGCGGAGCCGGCAGACGAAATCGGAGAGGGAGTCGTGGCCGTAGACCGTCACCCGATGCAAGGCAAGAACGTCGTCATCCGGGCCGGAGAGCCCCGATCGGGTCGAGCATGCCGTGGCATATCCGGCCTTCGCGGCAAGATCCTCTACGGCCCGGTCGTAGGAGCCGAACGGATACGCCAGGTGCGCGACCGGGCGCCCCAGCTCGTCCTCCAGCCGCTTGCGCCCGTCCGCCAGCTCCGCCTGGCATTCCTCGGCTGGAAGCCCCGCGAGCCGCCGGTGCGTCACGGAGTGGGCGCCGCATTGAAAGCCATCCGTGATCAGCGCGCGCGCCGTGTCCCAGGTCATGAGCGGCAGGTCGACGCCGGGATCGGACGCCATCCAGCGGCTGGTCTTCCCCATCAGGCCAGCCACCAGGTAGAAGACCGCCGTGAACCCGTGCGCGCGAAGTACCGGCGCCGCATGGTCCGCGCTGCCCTGGAATCCATCGTCGAAGGTGATGACGACGGGGCGTCTCGGCAGGTCAGCCCGGCCCGCGCGTGCCTGGACGAATGTGTCCATGTCGATCGCCCGATAGCCGAGCGCGGCAAGCCATCGCATCTGCCGGGCAAAGTCCCGCGCCGTCACCGTGTACCGGCGGAACGCCGGGTGCGGGCGAGGGGACACTTCGTGATACAGGAGGATCGGGATCGCGGCGCCGGTCACGGGATCGCCCCTGCATCGCTGACCCCGGGTCGGGGGCGACCCAGACGACGCCGCAGCAGATGAAGCGGGAGCAGCGGCCGCGCTTCCCAAGCCAGGATCGCCCAGGACAGGGCGGGCCCGGGCCGACCGGCCCGGTAGGCCGTCTTCGCCTCCTGCCAGGCCGCGCCCGCCAGCGCCTCCCCCAGGCCCCCCCGGCGACCCGAGAGCCGCCAGCCCGCGCGCAGCAGCTCAAGCGCCTCCCGCCGCCAACCCGCCTGCTCCATGACGTACACGGCGTAGCGGTAGTTCTCGCCCATCGCCCTCGCCACGGCGGCGTCCGATACTCCCCACTCGCGGAGCAGCGCACGCGTGATGAGACCCCGGGCCGGCGTCCGATCGGTGCCGGTCAGCTCGCGCTGCCGAGCGGCGGCCCGCGCCCCGAGGACCGACAGAACCTGCTGCTCGAGCTGCAGGAACGAGACCTGCCCGGGGTAGATGCGGTAGTAGAGCAGCGGATCCGGCAAGTTGGCCAGCTCGTACCGCTCGCTCAGGCGGACCCAGAGGTCATGATCTTCGGCGGGGCCGTACGCCTCCCGGTACCCGCCGACGGCCGCGAGCGCCTCGGCCCGCAGCATCACGGTCGGGTGGGTGAAGCAGGTGTACTCCCGCAGGGCCTCCACGATCTCGGCATGCGACGTCGGACAGACATTCCGCTTGATCTCGCGTCCCGCGCCATCAATGCGCACCACGGCGGTCCCCACCAGCGCCACCCGCGGATTCCGGTCGAGAAACGCGACCTGCCGCACGAACCTATCGGGGAAGGCGATGTCGTCCGCATCCATCCGCGCGAGGTAGGCTCCCCGAGCGCGCCGGCATGCGTGGTTCAGGGAGGCGGGCAGTCCGGCCTTCTCCTGGCGGTACACGCGGATCCGGCTGTCGGTCGCCTCGTAGCGGCGCAGCAGCTCCG
>DASWAI010000060.1:0-9503 GCA_036391215.1 Gemmatimonadales bacterium | reverse complement strand
GTGGTTGTCCTCCGTGCTTCCGTGCCTCTGTGGTGTGCTCTTTTCCGTGTTCCCTGTGGGGTCGCGGACGCCCTACTTGGGAACGGCCACGAACAGGGCGCCGGTCAGGCGCCCGCCCTTGCCGGTGAGCGGTGCGTAGTTGGCCTCGTACTTCTTGCCGAACACCGTGGCCTCGCCGGTGTAGGACCCCTTCTGTACCAGGGCTTTGTACGCCGGGTTGTCGTGTTCGAGCTTGGTGCCGACGGCGGACTTGCCGTCTTCCGTGACCAGCGTGGTCCTGGTGCGGGTGAAGTCGGTGCCGTCGTAGGAGAAGATCGTGGCTTCCAGCTTGGCCGGCGCTTGCGCCGCGACGGGAGAGCCGCTGCCGCCGACGGCTGCGAACAGTGCCCCGGAGACGATCAGCGCGAGCGCCAGAGTGATTCCCTTGCCGGTCCGGGTCGAGATCCATTGAGCGAAACGCATGAATTACCTCGCTGCAGCAACAGGGTTATGGGCGGACGGCGACGGGACCGTCCGCGCGGTCGGTTTGCGTTGGCGTGCGCGGCTTCGATCAGCCGGGGGGAGCGCGGCCGAGATAGGGGAACGCGCCGGTCTCGATCCGCTGGCCCCTGACGCGGTCGGCCGGGAGCCGCCGGGCGTGGTTGTCGCAGGACGGGACTCGCCTGCTCGCGCGCAAGGCCCGAGGCGCACAGGCCCTTCGGCGGGTGCCTCTGCGCTTCCACGCCCGCTGGAAATCGGACGGAGCCCGGTGCGCGGGACCGACGGCAAGGGATGCCGACGCCGCGAGTAGGGCGTCGGGCGAGGCCGATCGTTTCGCGAGCGGGCGGTAGTACGGCGCGAGGCTCTGTCCGGAATGCCAGGACAGAGTCAGCAGGATCAGGACGGGGACCACCCCTGAGCGTCTGCCCAACGCGGCACCCGTGACGGAGGTGCCGCCAATGTACCTCCCGGATCCGATCTGGGTTAGGGTGATGGGTCGTATTAGCTTGCGGGGCGTTCCTGCTGGCTGAAGTCCTTCTCGCGCCGCGGAGCGACCCATCATGGAGAACGTCGGCCTGACCGCCGGCGCCCGGCACCGGCTCGGCGGATACCGGGAGCACGCGCCGCCGCCCCAGCTCACCACCGTGGCCGAGGGCGTCTGGGTCTATCGCGCGCCGGCGGACGCGGCGCCCGAGGCGGCGACCCACCGCGTGCTCCCCGACCCGGCGATGAGCGTGGCCTTCTGGTGCGCGCGCGAGGGCGACGGGCGCCCCGTGGCGCCGCGCGTCGTGCTGATCGGCGCCAAGACCCGCCCGCACATGGTGAGCTTCGGGCCGGGCGCGGAGATCGCCGCGGTGCGCCTCAAGCTCGAGTGGACCGAGCCGCTCCTCGGCGTGCTTCCCGCCGAGCACCAGGACGCGGAGGAGAGCCTCTCGCTGGTGCTGCCCCGGCTCGCGCGGCTCCTCCTCGATTCGCTGGTGGAGACCCGGACCGCGGGGCAGTCGCTGGCCGCGCTCACCGCCGCCATCGCCGGGGAGAGCGGCCGGATTCGCGGCCCCGGCCCGGGGCACGCGGCGCGGGCGCTGGACCTGGTGCGCCGCACCGCCGGCCGAATGCCGGTGGCGCACGTGGCGGGCGAGGTGGGCGTCTCGCTCCGGCACCTGCGCCGGGCGGTCCGGCGGACCGGCGTCTCCCTCAAGGCCTACGCCCGCACCACCCGCTTCCTCCACGCCATGACCACCGCCGACCGGACGCCCGCGCCCGGCTGGGCCCGGATCGCCGCCGACGCGGGCTTCGCCGACCAGTCGCACCTGGTGCGCGAGTGCCGGGCGCTCGCGGGGATGACGCCGGGCGCGGTGCACGCCGAGCGGCGGGCCGAGGCCGAAATATCCAATCGCTGGTGAGGCGCCCGGGCTAGACTCGGGCGATGACAGCCTCCCTTCATTCATTCCGGTGGTATCGGGCCGGCGCCCTGGCGCTGGCCCTGGTCGCGTGGGCTCCGGCCGCGGCGGCGCAGGCCCAGGCGCGGGACGCGGGCGCCCGGCTCGAACGCGTGGCCGACGGGGTCTACGTCATCATCCACGACGACGCCACCGACGACTGGCCCCACGGCAACACCGGCGTGATCGTGGGCGACGACGGCGTGCTGGTGGTGGACGCGACCTATCTCCCCTCGCGCGCCCGGGCCGACATCGCGCTGATCCGCTCGGTCACGACGAGGCCCGTGCGCTACGTCGTTTACACCCACTGGCACTTCGACCACAACAACGGCGGCATCGCGTACAAGCAGGCGTTCCCCGGCGTCACGGTCGTGAGCGAGCGGGAGAACGCCGGCTACATCGTGCTGAACGGCACCTGGTGGGCGAAGATGTCGCTGGCGCCCGGCTCGCCCCGGCAGGCCTCGCTCGCGGTGCTCGAGACCGAGCTGTCGAGCGGGCGGGATACGACGGGCCGGCCGCTCGCGCCCGAGGCGCGCGCCCGCCTCGAGAAAGCGGTACGGCAGCGCAAGGCGGAGATGGCGGAGCTGGCGACGCTGGAGGTGGTGCCGCCGGATCTCCTGTTCGACAAGGCGCTCACCTTGTGGCTCGGGAAGCGGCGGATCGACCTCGTGGACCGGGGCCGGGCCAACAGCCCGCACGACGTGACCGCATGGCTCCCGGACGACCGGATCCTGTTCACCGGCGACATCGTGGTGCAGTCGCCGCTGCCGTACCTGCTCGCGTCGTGGCCCGTGCCGTGGATCCGGGTGCTCCAGGACATCGAGGCCGTGCCGGCGGCGGCGCTGGTGCCGGGGCACGGGCCGGTGATGCACGATGCCGCGTACGTCCGGCAGGTGCGGGCGCTGCTCGAGGCCGCGACCTCGCGCACGGCCGACCTGGCGCGGCAGGGGAAGACGCTGGACCAGATTCAGGCAACGCTGGACCTGGACGACATCCGCCGGGCGACGCCGGTGTGGCAGGACCCCGCCCTCGACGCCGACTGGAAAGAGAGCATCCGGATGCTGATCGAGCGGGCGTGGCGCGGGGTGCGGGGGCAGGGGTAGGCGCCGCAGCCCTGTGGCACCGCTACTGCGCCGGAAACCCGTACAGCGTCCCGTCCATCCCCCCGATCACGACGGTGCTCCCCGCGAGCACCGGCGGCGCGGCGAAACCGTAGTAGAGCACCCCCGGCAGCACCGGCATCGGCCAGCGCCAGAGGATCCGGCCCGTCGTCCGGTCGAGCGCGGTCATCGCGGGCAGGTGGCGCATCTGGTACGGCTCGCCGCCGCCCGTCCCGATGTATACAATTTTCTCGGTGACCAGAGGACGGGCCCACGCCCACCCGTACACGTCCGTTCGCCACAGCACCTGCCCGTCCTTCGGCTTCATGCAGGTGATCCGGCGCAGGTCGGATGCGCCGATGTAGATCCGCCCGCCGTACTCCACCGGCGTGGACTCGACCGCCGAGCCCCACCAGATGCGCCGCCAGACCGGCTTGCCGGTCGCGGGGTCGAGCGCCTCGACCAGGCTGCCGTGGTTGCCCAGCACGATCTTCCCGTCGATCAGCGCCGGCGAGCCGTCCACCTCCGCGTAGGTGTCCGCCTTCCAGGCCTGCTGGCCGGTCTTCCGGTCCACCGCGTAGACGAAGTGGTCGAAGCTGCCGAAGACGACCTGGGCGCCGCTCACGATGGCGTCGGTCCGGATCCGGTCTCCCGTCGCGAAGCGCCAGATCCGCTGCCCCGTCCCGGCGTCCACCGCGTGGAACCCGCCGTCGCCCGAGCCCACGTAGATCACGCCGTCCGCCAGGAGCGGGCGGGGCGACTTGAAGTCGTAGTCGTAGACGATCTGGTGGGGCAGGATGCGCGGCGTCCGCGCGTCGCCCAGGTCGTAGCGCCAGATCTCCTTGCCGGTGGCGCGGTCCAGCTTGTAGAGGAAGCCGTTGTCGCACACGAAGAACACCGCGTCGTCGGTGGCGAGCGGCTCGCCGTGCATGGGCCGCCCGGCGTTGAAGGTCCAGACGAAGCTCCCGTCCTTCGCGCTCACCGCGTTGAAGACGCCGCCGGTGGTGCCGACGTAGGCCACGCTGTCGCGCACCGCGGCCGCCGCCCAGATCTGCCCGCCCAGCTTGACCTGCCATGTAGGGCCCGGCCCCCGGGGCAGGTCCGGCACCGGCACCTCCCCCGGGAGCGAATCGGTGCGCCTCAAGGACATGGGGTCGTGCAGCGGCATGTAGGTCCCTTCGATCCGCCCGTCCACCAGCCGGAACGACGTCACGTACGAGCCGAGGACGTAGTCGTCCCCCCTCCGCTCCAGCGCGCCGGGCAGCTCGAGCCCGTAGAAATTGAGGACGGGCTCGTACAGGTAGACCTTGAGCTCCCCCTGGTCGTTGCGCTTGATCTCGAAGCCCAGCTCGATCCGGTCCTGGGGGAAGCCGGCCATGCCGTACCACTTGCCTTCGATGGGGTCCGGGCCGGTCGGCGGGGGCGGGGGGGCGGCCTCGGCCCCCGCGAGCGCGCCGCACGAGAGGACGGCCGCGGCGGCCAGAGCGAGGCCGGCGCGACCGGGCGGAAACGTGATTATCGGCATGGGGGTACTACGCCTCCCGGGCGGGGAAAGTTTTGCGGGAATCCCCGCGCGGCGTAGATTCGGGAACGATGACCCAGCCAATGGACGTCCGGGCCGCCAAGGAGCGGGAGGTCGCGGGGTGGACCGCCACGGCGGCGGGGTGGAACCGGCACCATGCCTTCTTCGAGCGCTACACGGCGCCCGTCTCCGAGGCGCTGATCCGGAAGGCCGGGATCCGGCCCGGCATGCGCGTGCTCGACATCGCCTGCGGCACGGGGCACCCGGCGCTCGCCATCGCCGAGCGGGTCGGGCCCGCGGGCTCCGTGCTTGGCACCGACCTGGTGGAGCCCGTCGTGGCGTTCGCGCGGGAGCGGGCCCGGGAGGCTGGCCTCACCAACGTCGAGTTCCGCCGGGTGGACGGCGAGGCGCTGGACGTGCCGCCGGCGAGCTTCGACGCCGTCACGATGCGCTGGGGCATCATGTTCATGCCGAGCCCGGTCGAGGCCATGAAGGGGGCGTACGCCGCCCTCAAGCCGGGCGGCCGGATCGCGCTCGCCGCCTGGGGACCGCCGGAGCGGAACCCGTTCGCCATGATCGCCATGGGCGTCATCCGCCGGCGTCTGAACGCCCCGCCGCCGCCCCCGGGCACGCCGGGCATCTTCGCCTTCGCGGACCCGGACCGGCTGCGGGCCGTCATCGAGGCGGGCGGCTTCCGCGACGTGGAGGTCGAGCCGCTCGACCTGGTGGCGGGCGAATACGCGTCGGGCGAGGAGTACTGGGCGTTCATGCGCGACATCGCCGCCCCGATCAACGCGCTCTACCAGCAGCTCCCGCCCGCCGACCGGCCCGACGTGGACGCGGAGATCTGCGCGGCCGCCGAGCGGCACCGCGCGGGCGGCAAGATCGTGGTCCGGGGCACGAGCTGGATCGCCGCGGGCCGCAAGTAGCGGCGCGCCCGCCCCCTCCGTACTTCGCATCGCCACAAGGAAGCGACCGATGACCGCGCCCGAGCAGACGGTAGCCCCGTCCACCAGCCGCAGGCCGCTCGACCAGGAGATCGATGTCTACGGGATGACCCACCCGGGCAAGGTGCGGCCGACCAACCAGGACCATTTCCTGATCGGCTCGCTGAAGCGGCACATGGACATCCACCTCACGAGCCTGCCCGACGTGCGCTCGTTCTCGTCGTCGGTGGAGCGGGTGGCCTTTCTCGCGATGGTGGCCGACGGCGTGGGCGGCGGGCCCAAGGGTGAGGAGGCGAGCCGGCTCGCGGTGGAGCTGGTGACCGACTACGTCACCCACAGCCTCAACTGCTACTACAGCGCGGACCCGGACGACGAGGCGACGTTCTCCAAGTCGCTCATGGAAGCCGCCATGCGCTGCCATATGAGCATCGCGGAGCGGGCGGCCGACGACAGCACCCGCCGCGGCATGGCCACGACGCTCACCCTCTGGCTCGGCATCTGGCCCCGCGGGTATCTGCTTCAGGTGGGAGACAGCCGCTGCTACGTGCTCCGCAACGGGCAGCTCACCCAGATCTCCCGCGACCAGACGATGGCCCAGGACCTGATCGACCAGGGCATCCTCACCCGGACCGACGCCTACAACACCCGCTGGGCCAACGTGCTCGCGAGCGCCATCGGCGGCTCGCAGGCCGCGCCGGTGATCACCCGCCTGGACCAGCGCTGGGGGGACGTGGGACTCCTCTGCAGCGACGGGCTCACCAAGCACGTCTCCGACGAGCGCATCGGCGAGCGGCTCCGCACGATGACCTCGGCCAAGCAGGTGTGCGAGGCGCTGATCGAGGATGCCCTGGCGGGCGGGGGGAGCGACAACGTGACGGTGCTGGTGGGCCGGACGCTGAAGGACCAGTAGCCGGCGCTGGCGGCGTACTCGTCAGCCGACCGCCGGCGGCGCGCTCTCGTACCAGCTCCGCGTCCGCGTCACGATCCGCACTACCGACAACATCACCGGCACCTCGATCAGCACGCCCACCACCGTGGCGAGCGCTGCGCCCGACGCGAGCCCGAACAGGCTGATCGCCGTGGCGACCGCCAGCTCGAAGAAATTGCTGGCGCCGATGAGGGCCGAAGGGCAGGCGACCCGGTGGGACTCGCCGGTCAGCCGGTTCAACAGGTAGGCCAGCCCGCTGTTGAAGTAGACCTGGATCAGGATCGGCACCGCCAGCAGCAGGATCACGAGCGGCTGGGCCAGGATCCGGGCGCCCTGGAAGCCGAACAAGAGGACCAGCGTCGTGAGCAGCGCCGCGAGCGACACCGGATGCAGCAGCGCGAGCACCCGCGCCAGCGCCGCCGTCCCGCCCCGCCGGAGCAGCACCCCTCGCCAGAGCTGCGCCAGGATCACCGGAATCACGATGTAGAGCACCACCGACAGCAGCAGCGTGTTCCACGGCACCGTGATGGCGGAGAGGCCGAGGAGCAGGCTCACGATCGGCGCGAAGGCGACGATCATGAGGGCGTCGTTGAGCGCCACCTGGGTCAAGGTGAAGTTCGGGTCGCCGTCGCTCAGGTTGCTCCAGACGAACACCATGGCGGTGCAGGGCGCGGCGGAGAGGAGGATGAGCCCGGCGATGTAGGAATCGATCTGGTCGGCCGGGAGGAGCGGCGCGAAGGCGTGGCGGATGAAGATCCACCCCAGCAAGGCCATCGAAAACGGCTTCACCGCCCAGTTGACGAAGAGCGTGACGCCCATCCCCCGCCAGTGCTCCCGCACCTGCGCCAAGGCGCCGAAGTCGATCTTGAGGAGCATCGGCACGATCATGAGCCAGACCAGCAGAGCGACGGGCAGGTTCACCCGGGCCAGCTCGAGCCCGCCCAGCGTGGAGAAGAACGCCGGCAGCAGCTGCCCCAGGCCGATGCCGGCGGCGATGCTCAGGAACACCCACGCGGTGAGATAGCGCTCGAAGGTGCCGAGCGGGCTCGCCGCCCGGGGGATGGTCATGTCGGGTGCTGTGCTCATCGCCGCTCTCGCTGGAGGTGGGGCGGGGCCTGAAAGCGGGTCGGGGGCGCCGCGGATTCGCCTCAATATCGGAGCCGGCCGTTGACTAATCAAGTTCTATTGATAGATTGGCGACCATGACCGACACGGGCGCTCGCCCCTTCCGGGTCCTCTTCCTCTGCACCGGCAACTCCGCCCGCAGCCAGATCGCGGAGGCCATCCTCAACCGCCTGGGCCAGGGGCGGTTCGTGGCCGAGAGCGCGGGGTCGCACCCCGTCGCCCGGGTCAATCCCTTCGCCATCGAGGCCCTGCGGGACGCGGGCATCCAGTGGGCGGGGCACCCGCCGCGCGGCATGGACGGGCTGGAGACGCAACCGTGGGACTTCGTCGTCACCGTGTGCGACAAGGCCAGGGAGAGCTGCCCGCTGTTCCCGGGCCAGCCGGTGCTGGCGCACTGGGGCATGCCGGACCCCGCGGAGGTCGAGGGCGACGCCGCGCGCAAGCGGGCGGCGTTCTTCGACACGGTGACCCTGGCGACCCGGCGGATCAACCTGTTCCTGGCGCTGCCGCTGGCCAAGCTGGAGAAGCTCGCGCTCGAGGCGCGGGTGCGGGCCATCGGGCAGGTGGAGCTGGACGAGCCGGCGCTGCCCGGGGCCTGACCGGGCGTCGCCCGAGGACTGAGCCGCGCGGTTTTCCCCCGGGAGCGCTCGCGGGTCGCGCGCCGGACGCGTCCCGCATACCTTTGAGCCGTGCCCCCCTCAGAGAGCAGGCTGGCCGCCGCGCTCGCCGACCGCTACCGGATCGAGCGTGAGCTTGGCGCGGGCGGGATGGCCACGGTCTATCTCGCCCAGGACGTCAAGCACGACCGCAAGGTCGCGGTGAAGGTCCTGCGCCCCGAGCTGGCCGCGGTGATCGGCGGCGAGCGGTTCCTCGCCGAGATCAAGACCACCGCCAACCTGCAGCACCCCCACATCCTCTCGTTGTTCGACTCGGGCGAAGCCGACGGCCGGGTGTTCTACGTCATGCCCTACGTCGAGGGCGAGAGCCTGCGCGACCGGATCCGGCGCGACCACCAGCTGCCGGTGGACGAGGCCGTGCGGATCGCGCGGGAGGTGGCCGACGCGCTGGAGTACGCCCACCGGCACGGCGTGGTCCACCGCGACATCAAGCCGGAGAACATCCTGCTCCAGGGCGGGCACGCCCAGGTGGCGGACTTCGGGATCGCGCTGGCGGTGAGCCGCTCGGACGGCGGCAGCCGGATGACCGAGACCGGGATGTCGCTGGGCACGCCGCACTACATGAGCCCCGAGCAGGCCATGGGCGAGCGGGAGATCACGGCCAAGAGCGACGTCTACGCGCTGGGCTGTGTCCTCTACGAGATGCTGACCGGCGAGCCGCCGTTCACGGGCCCCACGGCGCAGGCGATCATCGCGCGGGTGGTGACGGAGGAGCCGCGGTCGCTCACGCTCCAGCGGAAGACGATCCCGCCGCACGTGGAGGCGGCGGTGGAGCGGGCGCTGGCCAAGCTGCCGGCGGACCGGTTCGCGAGCGCGGCGCAGTTCGCGGAGGCGCTGGAGCGGCCCGAGCTGGCGCCGGCGACGCTGGCCCGCACCACGGTCACGCGGGCCGGCGCGGCGCCGGGCGCGGCGGGCCGGTGGCGGAGATGGTTCTTCGCTGCGGCGGGGGTCGCGGTGGTCGCGCTCGGCCTCGCGGCATGGGGCTGGGTCCGGGCCCAGGCCGCTTCCCGGGCACCCACCAGCTGGCAATACGTGACGCTGGGCGACAGCGCCCTCTCCAGCAACCTGAGTCCAGCCATCGCGCTGGCGCCCGACGGCTCGAGCCTCGTCTTCGAGGACACCCGCCAGCCCGGGGGGCTCTGGATCAAGCGCCGCGGCGCGCTCGATCCCACGCCGATTCCCGGCACCGACCGGGGTACGAACCCCCTGTTCTCGCCCGACGGCGCGTGGATCGCGTTCATCGCTGACGGCCGGCTCAAGAAGGTGCCGGCCGCGGGCGGAGTGA
>DASWAI010000059.1:0-18424 GCA_036391215.1 Gemmatimonadales bacterium | reverse complement strand
CGTCCACATCCACCACCACGTTGTCACCCGACCGGATGATCGTGAACCGGTCCATCCCGCGGGTGGCGCGCCCGGACACGAAGGTGCCGTCCGGCTGGTACTTCGAGTGGTGCTTGGGGCACTGGAATGACTCAAACGGCTGTTGGACCGGAGACAGTTTGGCGCGCGCGTCCGGCGTCAGGCGCGAATCGCCGCGGCGTCCATCCGCTCGAACACGCGGCCCAGCCGGCGCACCAGAAGCGCCGCCTCGACTGCGAGGATCGCCAGGCCGGCGGCGAGCGCGGGCCCGAGCGCCCACCCGCCGAGCGCGCCGTCCAGCGCCTGGTACGCACCGAGGCCGGCCGCCGCGGGAGCCATGAGGAGCAGGGCCAGCAGGACTAGAAAGACGGTGGTGGTGAGGAGGCGCTGGCCCAGCACCTCCACCCCCGTCGCCGCCGCCCCGATGCGGACCCAGGCCGGGAAAAGCACGGCCGCGCCGTTGTAGAGGAGCAGTGCCACGAAGTTGAGGGGGGGCATGAGCAGCGCGACGCCGCCGAGCAGGCCCAGCCGCTCGCCGGGCGAAAGGGCGAGCGAGGTGTCCCGCAGATAGCAGAGGTATACGAAGACCGCCAGCGCCAGCTCCAGCAGCGTGAGCGTCAGCGCCGATGCCGCGGTCTCGCTCGCCACGATGGCCCAGCCCGGCAGCGGGTAGCTCCGCAGCAGGTCCGCGTGCGCCAGGTCCCCCCGCAGATCGTTCCGGACCCACTGGGGCCCGAGCGCGGCGACGAAGCCGAGCCAAGTGAGCGCGAGCGCCCCCGCCATCCGGGCCAGGGTGTTCTCCGGGTTTCCCGACATCGCCGCGGCCGCGGCGCCTCCCGCGGCGAGTCCCAGGAGGATGTTCCGGGCCCGCCGGCGCCGGAGCACCGCCGCGAGATTCTTCCAGAAGAGCGCCGTTGCGGGCCATCCCAGCGGCGCGAGGGCGAACAGCGGCGCCGACGGCGCCCCACCGGGGGGCCGCACGAGCATGCCCGAGGCCTTGCGTGTGTCCCGGCGCCGGGCGCGCGCGAGTGACGCCTCGGCGGCGGCTTCCTCGAACGCGGCGTCGGATCGCATCACCCACACATAGTGGAGCGCCAGCAGGGCCAGTGCTGGCAGCATCGCCGCGCGCCACTCGGCCGGCCCGTCGGCGCCGAGCGGTCCGACGATCGTGCGGAACGGCCAGAGCACCACGGCGAGCGCGGGATGCTCGAGTGCCCGGGTCACGGCGTCCCGCAGGGCCGGCTCGCCCAGGCGGGCAGCGGCCAGGACCCCCGGGGCCACATCGTGCAGGCCCCAGGCGAGCGCGCCGCCCGCGGCGACCACCAGTCCGATCGACAGGACCCGATGCCGGATCCCGAACCGCCCGTGCTGTGCCAGACTGGTGCGGACCAGCGCGGCGCCCAGGCGGTGGAGCGCGAGCGTCGTGATGAGCGTCCAGATGGCGCATGCCCTCAGGAGGGGCGACAGGCCGGGGCGCCGGCCTGCCACGACCATCCAGATGGCGACGTTGAACAGGACCAGCAGCTGGGTGCGGAGCAGCTTGTAGCGGACCAGTGCCCGGCGTGGCAGCGGGGCGGGGAAGAGGAAGGTCACCTCGGCCGGGGAGAACGCGAGCGCAGCCCGGTCGCCGCCGGAGACCCAGATCCAGAGCACGAGACCGAGCGTGATGAGCGCTCCGGCCGGCACCACCCACGCTCCGGCGGCGGCTCCCGCCGGGGGAGGCTGCTGGCCCCAGAAGATGAAGCCGAGCCAGCCGGCGCCGAGGACCAGTGCCAGCAGGTAGCGCGGGGTCCGGAGGCGCGCGGCTTGCCGGGACACGCGGTTGGCCACGCTCCGGAACGTGAGGTACCCCAGGGCTCCGGTCACGCGTCGCCGTCGCCGGCCCGGCCCACCAGGCGGAGGAAGACGTCTTCCAGGGGGAGCCCCGCGAGCTCGGGCCGACCGGCCACGATCTCGGGGATGCTGCCGAACGCCACCATCCGCCCGTCCAGGAGGATCAGCACCCGGTGGCACAGCTCCTCGACCAGATGGAGCAGGTGCGAGCTCAGCAGGACGGCGGAGCCGGCCTCCGCCCGGCGCACGATCGTCGCTTTCATCTTGCGGATGCCCAGCGGATCGAGCCCGGTGAGCGGCTCGTCGAGCAGGAGGGCCTCGGGCTCGTGCAGCAGCCCGCACGCGATCGCGAGCTTCTGGCGCATCCCGCGGGACAGCTCGCCTGGCAGCACGTCCCGCTTGCCCGCGAGCTCGAGTTCGGCGAGGAGCCCGGGGATCCGGGTCGGGGCCTCGGCCACGCCGTAGAGTCGGCCCACGAACCGGAGGTGCTCCTCGACCGTGAGATATTCGAAGAGCTGCGGCTCGTCGGGGATGAACGCCAGCCGGCGCTTGGCCGCGACCGGATCGCGGGCGAGGTCGTGGCCGGCAACCCGGATCGTGCCTTCGGTGGGGCGCACGATCCCGGCGATGCTCCGGAGGGTGGTCGTCTTGCCGGCGCCGTTCGGGCCCACGAGCCCCACGACCTCGCCGCTCCGGACGACGAACGACAGGCTCTGGACTGCCCGCAGGTCCCCGTACAGCTTTGAGAAGGACTCGACCTCGATCATTGGGCTCTCGATGCGGAATTACTGGATCAGAATCGGGCTGGGCGCCCTCGGCGTCTTCGCCGTCGGGATGGCCGTCATCTTCGTGGCCCGCAGGGTGATCGCGAAGGTGAAGACGGTCGCGGAAAGCAGCGACCCGATCACCATCCCGCTGGCGTTCGTTCCCTTCCGCCTCGACGGGAGCCGGCTGGGGACGTTCGACCAGGCCGTGCTGATGCGCAAGTCACCCAAGGAGGTGAGCGCCCTGCACCTGAGCGTGCAGCTCGCCGACTCGGCCGGCGCGGCCCGGCTCGCCGGCTGCGGTCTCCTCGCCCGGTTCACCGAGAGGCCGGGGGGAGACGGCGCCGTGCTCACCGACGCCGACTTCACCTGCGTCAAGCCGGACTCGGTGGCGCCGGCCGGCGCCGAGCCCTTTGGCCGGGTGGTCTTTCAGCCGGGAGACCTCACTGCACGGCTCTTCGTCCCGGCCGACGTGGCCCGGCACTTTCACCGCGATATGATCGACATTCGGGTGGACGCCTCGGCCGATTCGCTCGCCCAGGCCGCCGATTCCATCGCCGACGCCGCCGGCCGGGCGGCCGATTCGATGGGCGAGGCCGCGTCCCGCATGGCCGATTCCATCTCCTCGCTGCACGAGCGCCGGGCCGACTCGATCCGGGGGGCCGCGCTTCGCATGGCGGACTCGATGCGCCAGCGGGCCCACCTCCTGCGCGATTCGATCCGCGCCTCCCTCCGCCGCCCCTGAGCGCCCCGATGCTCCTGGTCCTCGACAACTACGACAGCTTCACGTACAACCTGGTCCAGTACGCGGGCGAGTTGGGCGCCGAGCCGGTGGTCTACCGGAACGACGCGCTCACGCCGGACGAGGCGCTGGCGCTGGAGCCGGCGGCGATCATCGTGTCGCCGGGCCCGTGCACGCCGCGGGAGGCGGGCATCTCGGTGCCGCTCGTGCGGGCCGCGGCCGGGCGGGTGCCGGTGCTGGGCGTCTGCCTCGGCCACCAGGCCATCGGCGCCGCCTTCGGCGGCGCCGTGGTGCGCGCCGACCGCATCATGCACGGCAAGACGACCGACGTCGTGCACCACGGCCGGGACCTCTTCGCGGGGCTGCCCTCGCCGCTCCGGGTCATGCGCTATCACTCGCTCGTGGTCTCACCGCAGGGCTTTCCCGCCGAGCTCGAGGTGACCGCCTGGTCGGCCGACCGCCCGCCCGGGAGCGAGATCATGGCCCTCAGGCACCGCTCCCTCCCGGTGTTCGGGGTGCAATTCCACCCCGAGTCCATCGGGACGTCGGAGGGGCGGAAGCTGCTGGCGAACTTCCTTGAGCTGGCCGGTGTAAGTGCTGCAGTCGTGAGCCGTTAGCCAAGAGCCGCCGGCCAGCGGCCAACCGCCGGTGGCGAACCGCTTCGTTCACGGCACAACTTTTGACTCCGCAGCCCCCGCTGGTTACCTTCGGTGATGCGCCACCGAAGCGTCTTCTCGGCTCCACCCGTTTCCCATTCTAGCCCCGCGTGTCCCCTGACCGGTGCTGCTCCGGTCCGCGCCCACCGGCCCTTTTCTTAAGAGGGAGCTCTCATGCCCAGCGGGACCAACGCGACCAAGTACATCTTCGTGACCGGCGGCGTCGTCTCCTCCCTCGGGAAGGGCATCGCCGCCGCTTCGTTGGGGCGGCTGTTGGTGGAGCGCGGGTTGAGCGTGACGATGCAGAAGTTCGACCCCTACATCAACGTCGATCCCGGTACGATGTCGCCGTTCCAGCACGGCGAGGTCTTCGTCACCGACGACGGCGCGGAAACGGACCTCGACCTCGGCCACTACGAACGCTTCATCGATCGCTCCCTCTCCCAGCAGAACAACATCACCACCGGCCGGATCTACCAGAGCGTCATCAACAAGGAGCGCCGGGGCGAGTATCTCGGCTCCACCGTCCAGGTCATCCCCCACATAACCGACGAAATCAAGAACGCCATCCGCCGCACCGCGCCGGGGCACGACGTCGTGATCACGGAGATCGGCGGGACGGTGGGCGACATCGAGTCGCTGCCGTTCCTGGAGGCGATCCGCCAGTTCCGCCAGGAAGTGGGCCGCGACAACGCGCTCTTCATGCACCTCACGCTGGTGCCCTACATCGCCGCGGCCGGCGAGCTCAAGACCAAGCCCACCCAGCACTCGGTGCGGGAGCTGATGCAGATCGGGATCCAGCCCGATATTCTCGTGTGCCGGAGCGAGCAGCCCATCTCCGCCGACATCAAGCGGAAGATCGCGCTCTTCTGCAACGTGGATTTCGAGTGCGTGGTGGAGAGCCCGGACGTCCGCTCCATCTACGAGATCCCGCTCCGGTTCCACGACCAGGGGCTCGACCGCGTGGTGTGCGAGCGGCTCCGCCTCGACACCCGCGAGCCCGACCTCAAGGCCTGGAAGTCGATCGTCCAGCGGGTGCTGGATCCCGCCGCGCGGGTGCGGATCGCCGTGGTCGGGAAGTACACCGACCTGCACGACGCCTACAAGTCGGTGCAGGAGGCGCTGATTCACGGCGGGATCGCGCACGACGCCGGCGTGGACATCCACTGGCTCTCGAGCGACCAGTTCGCCGACCAGAGTTCGGCCGGCCAGGCGCTCGAGGGCTTCGACGGGCTGCTCATCCCGGGCGGCTTCGGGATCCGCGGCGTGGACGGCATGATCGAGGCGATCCGCTGGGCCCGGGAGCACGACCTCCCGTTCTTCGGCATCTGCCTCGGCCTGCAGGTCGCCATCATCGAGTTCGCCCGCAACGTCTGCCGCCTCCCCGATTCCAACAGCACCGAGTTCGCCCCGGAGTGCGAGTCGCCGGTGATCTCCCTGATGCCCTCGCAGCGGGAGGTCTCGAACATGGGCGGCACCATGCGCCTGGGCGCGTACACGGCCAAGCTCCGCCCGGGCTCCAAGGTGGCCCAGGCGTACGGGGCCACCGAGATCAGCGAGCGGCACCGGCACCGGTGGGAGGTGAGCAACGCCTACCGCGACGTGCTGGCGGAGTACGGGCTCCGCCTCTCGGGGCAGTCGCCCGACGGCGGGCTGGTCGAGACGATCGAGCTGCCCGACCACCCGTGGTTTATCGGATGCCAGTTCCACCCGGAGCTCAAGTCCCGCCCGACCCGGCCGCACCCGTTGTTCGTGGCCTTCGTCGGCGCCGCACTCAAGCGCCGGCGCGGCGGGGCTCCGGCCGAAGCCAAGGAGCTGGCGGGCCTCGCGCGCTGATGGACCGGCCGCGGCGGGCGGCACTCTTCGCCTTCGGGGTCGCCGCGGTCGCCGCGGTCGCCGGCCTGGCGGCGGGGTGCGGGAGCGGGGGCGCGCGGCCCACCGCGACGGTGCAGGCGGCCGACACCGCGGACCAGGTGATCGAGGGGTTCTCGCACTACGTCACTGCGGACGGGATCCGGAAGAGCCGGGTCGAGGCGGACACGGCCTACTTCTACCAGGCGAGCCAGCTCGCGGTGCTGCGGCACCTCCGGGCCACCTTCTACGATCCCAAGGGGGCGGAGTCGTCCACGCTCACGGCGGACCGCGGAACGTACCGCTGGCAGGACGGCTCGATGGACGCGCAGGGCAGCGTGGTCGTCACCGGCTCGGACGGCAGGCAGCTGAAGGCGGAGACGCTCAAGTTCGACCCCAAGAAGAACGAGATCTCGACCGACCAGGCCTTCCGGTTCGAGCACGGGACCGAGTTCATCCAGGGGACGGGGTTCAGCTCGGACCCGGACTTCAAGAACGTGGTGACGGACCGCCCGCACGGAGTGGCGGGCAAGGGCGTCCTCCTGCCGGGCCAGAAATGAGACCGCTCGCCGGTCTTGCCGCTCTGGCGCTGGCGGCGCCGCTCGCGGCGCAGGGCGAACCCGGGTCGGACCGGTGCACCCTCCAGATCGACAACGTCGATCGCCAGGGGATCGCGGTGGAGACGCCGGCCGGAACCAACTACTTCGCCGGGGGCAACGTCCGGCTGAGCTGCCGTGGCACCAAGATCACGATGCGGAGCGACAGCGTCGCGTCGTACGCGGGCAACACGGTCCAGTTCATCGGGCACGTGCGTTACCGCGACACCACGCTCACGATGGACACGGACTTCGGCACCTACTTCCGGGCCGCCGAGCGGTGGGAGGCCCGGGGCAACGTGAAGACGCTGAACCTCCGGACCGGCTCGACCCTGGCGGGCCCGTCGCTCGACTACTACCGCGCGGTGAAGGGCGTCCGGGACACGACCGAGATGTACGCGGTGAGCCGGCCGCGCATCGCATACTTCGCCCGCGACTCGGCCGACTCCGCGCGGGCGCCGGCGGACTCGGCCGGGCGCACCCGCGGCGAGCCCTACGTGATCGTGGCCGACCGGGTGCGGATCAAGGGCGACGACCGGATCTGGGCCGGCGGCACGGTCACGGTGGACCGGAGCGACTTCGCCGCCCGCGGCGACTCGCTCCGCCTCGATACCGGGCCGGCCAACGACGGCACGCTGCTGGGCGGGCCGCCCACGCTCCACGGCCTCGGCGCCGACAGCTTCGATCTGACCGGCCGGCGGCTCGACTTCCGGCTGAAGAACCGGGAGCTGGAGCATGTGGTCGCCAAGGGCGAGGGGAAGGCGCTGAACCAGGGATGGACGCTCGTGGCCGACACGATCGCCCACGACCTGGCCGAGCGGAAGCTGGAGCATACCGAGGCTTGGGGCGACAGCCTCCGGCCGCACGCGACCTCGGCGAAGTACGAGATCAAGGCCGACTCCCTCGCGCTCGACTCGCCGGGGCAGCAGCTGCGCGAGGCCCGCGCCTTCGCCAAGGCCTGGCTCGGCGCCCAGGTGGACTCGGTCACGAAGGAGCGCGACTGGCTCGCCGGCGACACGCTGATCGCCACGTTCGAGGCGCGCGACTCGGCCGGGAAGACGAAGTCGGTGCTGACCCGGCTCGTGGCTCGCGGATCGGCCCGGTCGTACCACCTCGACCCGGACGAGAAGAAGCCGGGCGGCCGGCCGTCGATCAACTACGCCCGCGGCGACGAGATCGTCATCACGATGAAGACCGACGGCTCGGAGAAAGTGGACTTGGTCGAAGTCCGGGGAAATTCGGACGGAGTGCACCTCGCGCCCTCCGCGCCGAAACCGGGGTCGGCGGAGAAGCCGCCCGGAAAGACGCCGGGGGCCCCGTGACGCCGCCGCCCTGGCTCGCGCGGCTCGACGCCACGGACGCATCGCTTCCGCTCGCCTTGGCGGCGCTGGTGCAGGCGGCGGATGCCGAGGGGCGGGCGCCGCTCGCCGACGTCCTGCTCGGATATCACGAGGCGTTTCTCAAGCTGTACCAGCCGGCGGGCGGTCTCGCCGAGTCGGTGCACGACCACGTGACCGCGTCCGTGCTCCCGCGCCTCGCCACCGGCGGATGGGTCGAGAACGGAGCGGCGCAGGGCTGGGAAGTGGTGCGGGCCGCGGCGCCGTGGTGGTCGGACGCGGTGCGGGACCGCGAAGGGGCCGCGGCCGCGCTCGTGGCCGCGGCGGACCGCGCGAGCGGCCGCCCGTCGACCGCGGCCCCGCCCCGGCCGGCCAGCGTGCTCGAGGGCGACGGGCTCACCAAGAGCTATCGCGGCCGCAGGGTGGTGGACCACGTGACGGTTCGGCTGTCCCAGGGGGAAATCGTCGGCCTCCTCGGCCCCAACGGGGCGGGTAAGACGACGACCTTCTACCTGCTCACCGGGCTGATCCGCCCCGAGGCGGGCCGGGTGCACCTGGACGGCAAGGACCTCACCCGGGCGCCCATGTTCCGGCGCGCGCGTGCCGGGATCGGCTACCTCGCGCAGGAACCGTCGGTGTTCCGGCGCATGACCGTGGAGGAGAACATTCTGGCGATTCTCGAGACCCGGAAGCTGCCGCGCCAGGAGCGCCATCGCGCCCTGGAGCAGATGCTCGACGAGCTGGGCGTCCGGCACCTGCGCAAGGTGCGGGCGTACGCGTTGAGCGGCGGGGAGCGCCGCCGGCTCGAGATCACCCGGGCCCTCGTCACGGAGCCCAAGTTCATGCTGCTGGACGAGCCGTTCGCCGGCGTGGATCCGATCGCCGTGCACGACATCCAGACCATCGTCGCCGGGCTGCGCCACCGCGGCATCGGCGTCCTGATCACGGACCATAACGTGGAGCAGACGCTCGACATCGTGGATCGCGCCTACATCATGTTCGAAGGGAAGGTCCAGGCCGCCGGCACCGTGCGCGACCTGATCTACGACGAGCGCGTGGCCGAGCGCTACCTCGGGCCCACCCTGACCTCGCGCCTGCGGGCGCGCCTGGAGCCCGCCGCGTGAGCCTCCGGACCGGCCTCTCCCAGCAGACCAGCCTGCGCCAGGAGCTGCGGGTCAATCCGCGGCTCTACCAGGCCATGGACATGCTGTACATGCCCATGATGGATCTCCAGCAGCACCTCAAGCAGGAGCTGCTGGCGAATCCGTTCCTCGAGCTGCTCGAGCCGGAGGACGAGGAGACGCCCGATCAGGACGCGGCCAAGGACCAGGAGAAGGAGAAGGAGCAGAAAGAGAAGGAAGAAGAGGTGGACTGGGAGGAGATCCTCCTCAACGGCTTCGACGTCGGCGGCGCCCGGGAGCAGTTCGAGGTACAGGAATACACCGAGCCGGTCACCGTCGAAACCAGGAATCTCACCGACCACCTCCGCGAGCAGCTGCAGATGCTCGAGCTCACGCCCCGCCAGCACCTGCTGGCCGAGGAGTTTCTCGGCAACATGACCGAGGACGGTTACCTCGCGGCGTCGCTGGAAGAGCTGGTGGGCTCCGTCAACCAGCTGGTGGCGTCCCATTTCCGGGCCGCGGAGGCGGAAGAGGAGGGGGCCGAAGCCGAGGTGGCGCAGCCGACGGGCGCATCGCTCCCGCCCGGCTCCGAATACACGCTCGCCGACGCGGAGGAGATGCTCGGCATCATCCAGAAGCTGGATCCGCCGGGCGTCGGGGCGCGCGATCTGCGCGAGTGCCTGCTGCTCCAGCTCAAGGACGCGGGCGACACCGAGTCGCTCACCTGGCGGCTGGTCGCCGAGGCGTTCCCCGACCTGATCGCGCACCGGTGGAACGATCTGGCCAAGCGCTTTGGCGTCGAGCCCGGCGCGGTCCAGTCGGCCGCCGACCAGCTGGCCCGCTTCGATCCCAAGCCGGGCCTCAAGTACTCCGACCGGAGCGACGGGTACATCATCCCCGACCTGATCGTCGAGAAGATCGGCGACCGCTACCACGTGTTCCTGAACGACACCGGGATGCCCCGGCTCCGGCTCAGCCGGGCCTACCAGGAGGTCGCGCGGGACAAGAAGAAGCTCACGCCGGAGAACCGCGAGTTCATTGCGTCCAAGATGAACAGCGCGAACTGGATGATCCAGGCGATCGAGCAGCGGCGGCAGACCATGCTCAAGGTCATGAACTTCATCGTGGACCGCCAGCGCGACTTCTTCGAGAAGGGGATCGAGTACCTCAAGCCGCTCACGCTGCGGGAGGTGGCCGAAGTCATCAACATGCACGAGAGCACCGTGAGCCGGGTGACGAACGAGAAGTACGTCCAGACGCCCCGCGGGGTGCTGCCGCTCAAGTTCTTCTTCTCCAGCGCCCTGGCCACCGCCTCGGGCGAGGACGCGAGCGCCCGCTCCATCCGCGCCAAGCTGGAGAAGATGGTCGCCGAGGAGAACCCGTCCAAGCCGCTCACCGACCAGCAGATCGTCCACCTCTTCCAGGAGCAGGGCATCCAGATCGCCCGCCGCACCGTCGCCAAGTATCGCGACCAGCTCGGCATCCTGCCCGCGAGGATGCGGAAGCGCGTATGACGGCGGCCGGCCCCGCTGACGCCCTCGATGTCAGCGTGCTCGTGCCCGCCAAGGACGAGGCGCCGAACCTGCCCGAGTTCCTCGCGCGGTGCGCGGAGGCGCTCGCTCCCGCCGGCTTCACCTTCGAGGTCGTGGTGGTGGACGACGGCTCCCGCGACGACACGCCGCGCGTGCTGCGCGAGCTGCGGGGCCGCTATCCGTTTCTCCGGGTCGTCACCCACCGGCGCCAGCGCGGTATCGCCGATGCGCTCCGCTCCGGCGGGGACGCGGCCCGGGGCGATATCTTCGTGTTCTACCCCGCGGACCTCCAGTACCTCCCGGAGGACATTCCCGCGCTGGTGCGCCCCATCCTCGAGGGGCGGGCCGACATCGTCACCGGCACCAAGCAGGGGAAATACGAGAAGGCGTTCGTCTCCGGCATCTACAACCGGCTTTGCCGCGCGCTGTTCGGCGTGCGCGTGACCGACCTCAACTCGGTGAAGGCCTACCGCCGTGAGGTCGTCGCCGATCTGCCGCTCCGGCCCGACTGGCACCGGTTCATGGTCGTGATCGCGGCGGCGGACGGCTTCCGTCTCATGTCCCACCCGGTGCCCGTCTATCCCCGGAAGGCCGGGGTGTCCAAGTTCACCTGGACCCGCATTCCGGTCGGCGTGCTCGATCTCCTCTCCGTCTGGTTCCAGCTCCGCTTCGGCCGGAAGCCCATGCTCTTCTTCGGCGTCATCGGCGCGACGCTCTTCGGCCTGGGCTTCCTGGCCGGCATCGTGGCGCTGGTCCTCCGGTTCGGGTTCGACGAGGGGTTCCGCCCGCTCCTCAATCTCGTCGAGACGATGGTGATCACCGGCATCGCGCTCTTCGGCTTCGGGTTCGTCGGGGAGCTGATCGCCGGGCTGCGCGAGGAGAACCGCGCGATCGCCCGCGCCCTCGCCCGCATCGGCGGCGCCGATCATCGGGACTGACCGGGTGCGGGTCGTCTTCCTGACCCACAACTTTCCGCGCTGGCCCGGCGATGTCTCGGGCTTCTTTCTCGCCACGCTCGCCCAGGCGCTCGTGCGGCGCGGCGTGGAGGTGCGCGTGCTGGCGCCGAGCGACGGCGGGAAGGGGGGGGAAGGGGAGATCGGGGGCGTGCCGGTGCGCCGGGTGCGCTACGCGACCGCGCGGCGGGAGACCCTGGCGTATCGGGGGACCATGCAGGCCGCGATTCGGCGGCCGGGCGGCTGGCTCGCGCTGGCCGGCCTCTGGCGCGCGCTCCGGCGGGCGGCGCGCGAGGAGATGGCCCGGGGCGCGGATCTGGTCCACGCCCACTGGTGGGTGCCGGCCGGGCTCGCCATTCCGCCCTCCGCGCCCGCGGTGCTGACGCTGCACGGCACCGACGCGGCGCTGCTCCGGCGCTCCGCCGTGGCCCGCCGGCTCGGCACGCCGGTGATCCGCCGCGCCCGCGTGGTGACCGTCGTTTCCCGCGAGCTCGCCACCTGGGTGCAGGACGCCACCGCCACGCACGTGCCGAAGGACCACGTTCAGCCCATGCCGGTGGACGCCTCCGGGTATCCCTGGACGACCGGTGGCGGCGGGATCGTCACCATCGCGCGGCTTACCCGGCAGAAGCGGGTGCACTTGGCGCTGGAGGCGCTCGCCTGCCTGGTCGAGCTGGGACGGGAAGCGCCGCTCACCATCGTGGGCGATGGACCCGAGCGCGCGGCGCTCGAGGCGCTCGCCCGCCGGCTCGCGGTCGCGCGGCTGGTCACCTTCGCCGGCGCGGTTCCCCCCGATCGCGTGCCGGAGTTCCTCGCGCGGGCCGACCTCATGCTCTTCCCCGCGCAGGGCGAGGGATTCGGGCTCGCCGCGGCCGAGGCGCTCATGGCGGGCGTGCCGGTCGTGGCCTGCTGGGACGGGGGCGGCGTGCTCGATGTCGTCCCCGAGCGCGGGGCCGGACGCCTCACGCTCCCGGCTGCGGAAGCCCTGGCCGACGCGGCGCTGGACGTGCTGAACGACCCGGAGCGGCTGGCCAAAGGCCGGATCGAGGGCGAGTCCTGCCGCCGCCGGCTCTCGCCCGATCACGTCGCCGAGGTGTGCGAGGGTTGGTACCGCGAGGCGCTGGGTGGCTAAGACCGCTTGGCGCGCGGCCCAGTGGATCCTCGGCCTGGTCGTGGTGGGGTTCGCCGTCCGCGCGCTCGCCCGGAACTGGGCCGAGTTTCGCTCCCAGCCGCTCGCTTTCGCCCCCCGCCCGCTGTATCTCGTGGCGAGCGCACTCCTGGTCTGGGTCATGTACGCGCTCCTGGTCTGGGCCTGGCTGGCCGTGCTCCGGAGCTGGGGGCAGCGGCTCGGCCCGGGGACCGCGGCCCGCATCTGGACCGTGTCCAGCCTCGGCAAATACGTGCCCGGGAAGGTGTGGGCCATCGCGGGCATGGCGCTCATGGCGCAGCAGGCCGGCGTCGCCGCATGGGCGGCCACCGGCTCGGCGGTCGTCCTCCAGGCGCTCGCGATCGGCACCGGTGCCGCGATCGTCGGCCTCACCGGCGCGGTGAGCCTCGAGAGCGCGCACCCCGGCGCCCGGGCCGCTCTCGGTCTCCTCGTGCTCGCCAGCGCGGCGGGCATCGGTCTGATTCTCTGGCCGCCGGCCGTCCGCCGGCTCCTGCGCCTGGCGCGAGTGCCGGCGGAGGCCGCCGGCGCGCCGAGTCCCGCGGCCGTGCTCGGCGGCATCCTGGCCAACGCCGTCGCCTGGGTCGGCTACGGCGCGGCCCTCTGGCTCCTGGCCCGCGGGCTGCTCCCCGATGTGAAGCTCGAGCTCTGGACCGCGGTGGCGGTGTTCACGGCGTCGTACCTCGCCGGCTTCCTCGCGCTGCTCGCTCCGGGCGGCCTGGGGGTGCGCGAAGGGCTCTTCATCCTCATGTTGCAGCAGCCGATCGGCATCGGTGCGGCGACGGCGCTCGCGGTCGCCTCCCGCCTGCTGCTTACGCTGACCGAGTTCGGGGCCGCCGCCCCGTTCCTCCTGCTCACCCGACGGAGCCCGCGTGTCGCTCTCTGATCCCGTCCCCGCAGAACCGTGGGAGCCGCCGCGGCCCGCCGTGGTCGCCGGGCTCGTCTTCGTGCTCGCCGCGCTCGCCCTCTGCTGGCCCATGCTCGGCGGCGCATTCCTGGTGAGCCCGCAGAGCGACCAGTACGTCGCGGGCTACGCGTTCCGGTTCTTCGGCGCCGAGTTCTTCCGGGCCCATCATCGCATCCCCGAGTGGAACCCCTACCTGTTCGGCGGGCTGCCCTTCATCGCGGCGCAGCACGGGGACGTCTTCTACCCCACGGCATGGCTCCGCTGGGTGCTGCCGGTGGACACGGCGATGAACCTGGGCTTCGCGGGCCACATCGTCCTCGCCGGCTGCACCATGTATGCGCTGCTCCGGGCGCTGCGCACCGGGTGGGGCGGGGCGCTCGTCGGGGGCCTCGCGTACGAGCTCACCGGCATCGTCGCCTCGCTGGTGAAGCCGGGGCACGACGGCAAGCTCTTCGTGTCCGCGCTGGCTCCGCTGGCGCTGCTCGCCACGCTGCGCGCGGTGCGGGACCGGCGCCTGGCCGGCTATGGCTTGCTGGCGCTCACGGTGGGGCTCTGCATGCTGAGCCCCCACTACCAGATGACGTATTACCTGCTGGTCGCCTGCGGGATCTGGACCCTGTGGCTCGCGCTGCTCGATCCCGAGCGGCCCGACGCGCTCCGCCGCCCGGCCGTGGCCTGGGGCGCGGTCGCCGGCTGCTTCGGGGCCGTGGTGCTCGGACTCGGCATCGCCGCGGTGCAGATCATCCCGTTCCTGGCCTACCTCCCGTACTCGCCCCGCGCCGCCGGGACCGGGTCCAGCACGGGCTGGGACTACGCCATCGGCTTCTCCATGCCGCCGGAGGAGATCGCCACCACCATCCTCCCGCAGTTCAACGGCGTGCTCGACGCCTACTGGGGCCGGAACTTCTTCAAGCTCCACACCGAGTTCCTCGGCGCGGTGACCGTTCTGCTGGCCGCGGTGGGCTGGGGCGATCGGAAGCGGCGCCCGCTTCTTTGGGCCACCGGGGTGATCGCCCTCCTCTTCCTGCTCATCGCCTTCGGCGGGCACACCCCCTTCTACCGGCTGTGGTACGAAGTCATGCCGATGATGAAGAAGGTGCGGGCCCCGGGGATGGCGTTCTTCCTCGTGGCGCTCCCCGTGGCGGTGTGGGCCGGGCTGGGCGCAGACCGCCTCTTCCGGGGCGACGTTTCCCGCCGCGCGCTCTTCACGGGGCTCGGCGTGCTTGGGGGCATCGCACTCCTCGGCGTGGTGGGCGTGCTCCAGGCGGTCGGGACGGTGCTGGCCCAGCCGGAGCAGGCCGAGCGGGTCCTTGCCAACGCCGGCGCGCTCCAGGCCGGCTCCCTGCGCCTGCTGCTCTTCGTGGTCCTCGCGGCGGCCGTCACCCTCGGCATCGCTGGCGGGAAGCTCCGGGGGGCCGGAGCGGTCGCTGCGCTGGCCGCGGTCACCACCGCGGATCTCTGGAGCATCGACCGCCTGTTCTTCCAGTACTCTCCGCCTGCCGCCGAGCTGTTCCGCGACGACGCCATCGCCACCCGGCTGAAGCAGGAGAAGCCACCCTTCCGGGTGCTCGACGTGGGGGTCTACCCCGGCTCGCAGCTCATGGCGCACGACATCGAGCAGGTGCTCGGCTATCACGGGAACGAGCTCCGGTTCTACGACGAGTTGCTGGGCGGCAAGAACGTCTGGAAGAACGTGGGCAACCCCGCGGTGCTGGACCTGACGGCGGCGGACTTCATCATCACGCCCGCCGAGCAGCAGGAGCTGCCCGGCTACCACAAGGTCGTGGGGCCGGTGCCGACGGCTCCCGGCGGGCCCGGCGTGCTCTACCAGCGTGACTCGACCGTCCCCTACGCGCGGGTGCTCCCCGCGGCGATCAAAGTCGCCGAGGCCCAGATCATCCCCGCGCTGGTCGATCCGCGGTTCCCCTCCGACCGGGTCCTGGTGTATCCGGATACGGCGGGCGTCGCGGTGGAGCCGATCCGCGCGGGACAGGCGCCGGCCCCGTCCGGCGTCACGGCCCGCGTGGCGGAATGGGAGCCGGGCCGGATGCGGATCACGCTCACCGGCTCGGAGCCCCGGCAATCCTATCTTCTAGTCAGCGAGAACTGGTATCCCGCTTGGCACGCGGTGGTCGACGGCAAGGCGGTGCCCGTTCACCGCGGCGATTACAGCTTCCTGAGCGTCCCGCTGCCGCCGGGGGCAAAGGAGGTACGGCTCGACTTCGCGTCCGCCGAGTACGTGCGGGGCAAGCTCGTCAGTTGGGCCGCGCTTCTGGTGACGGCCGTGCTCCTCGCCGGGGCGGCGCTGCGGGGACGCTTCGGGAGGGCGGGTGACTGAGCGTGTGCTGGTGGTGGTGCCCACCTACAACGAGCGGGTCAACGTTCCGCTCATCGTGCCGGCGATCCTCGGCCAGGATCCGCGCATCGACGTGCTGGTGGTGGACGACAGCTCCCCCGACGGGACCGGCGAGCTGGCCGATCAGCTCGCCGCCGAGAATCCCCGGGTCCACGTGCTGCACCGGAGCCAGAAGGAGGGCCTGGGCAAGGCGTACATCGCGGGGTTCCGCTGGGCGCTGGACCACGGCTACGATCTCATCTTCGAGATGGACGCCGACTTCTCCCACGATCCCCGGTTCCTGCCCGCCTTTCTCGACGCCGTCCAGGACGCCGACCTCGTGATCGGCTCCCGCTACAAGACCGGGGTCAACGTCATCAACTGGCCCATCTCGCGGCTGCTGCTCTCGCTCGGCGCGAACCAGTACGCGCGGCTCGTCACCGGGCTCCCGCTCGCCGACTCGACCGGTGGCTTCAAGTGCTTTCGCCGGCGGGTCCTGGAGGCGATCCCGCTGGAGCGGGTCCGCTCTAACGGATACGCCTTCCAGATCGAGATGAGCTACCTGGCCTGGAGGAAGGGGTTCCGGCTCAAGGAGATCCCGATCGTGTTCACCGACCGGGTGGAAGGCCAGAGCAAGATGAACCGGAAGATCGTCCGGGAGGCGGTGTGGATGGTGTGGTGGCTGCGGCTCCGGTCGCTGGGGAGAGGGCCGTGAAGGGGACCATCTTCTACAAGATGACCGGCTCCGGAAACGACTTCGTGATGCTCGACGGCCGGAGCACCACGCCGGAGGAGTGGTCGCGGGAGCGCATCGTCCGGGTGTGCGACCGGCGCGCCGGCGTCGGCGCCGACGGCCTGGTCATCCTCTCGCCCGACGATGGCGACGCGGTCCGCATGGCGTTCTTCAACTCCGACGGCTCCCGCGCCGCCATGTGCGGTAACGCCGCGCTCTGCAGCACCCGCCTTTCGGCCCATCTCGAGCTGGGGCCGGCCGAGGGGATGCGCCTGCTGACGGATGCGGGCGTCGTGGCCACCCGGTGCGTGGGCGAGGGCGATCGGGCCGAGATCCGGCTGCCCGACGCGCTGGTGCCCAAACCCGTGCCGGCGATCGAGCCCGCGGCCGGCGAGCGCGCCATCTGGCTCGGCTGCGTCGGCGTGCCGCACCTTGTCATCCTCGTGGGCGACGTGCGCGCGGTGGATGTCGTGGGTCGCGGGCGTCCGCTGCGCTACCACGCCGCGGCCGGCCCGGACGGTGCGAACGTGAACTTCATCGCGCCGGCGAATGAGGCGGGCGGCCCCTGGCTCATCCGCACGTACGAGCGCGGAGTCGAAGGCGAGACCCTGGCGTGCGGCACGGGCACCGTGGCCGCGGGGCTCGCCCTCGCGGCGCACGCGGGCAAGACGCTGCCCCTCGAGTTCCGCAGCTGGGGCGGCGAGCTGCTCACCGTCCGGGCGACCCTCCGCGGCGAGGTGGCCACCGACGTGTGGCTCGGCGGCCAGGGCCGGCTGGTCTTCCGCGGCGTCTGGGAGGACTAGGAACCCCGGGGAACCGGCCTCCCGCCGGGCATGGCGCCCTCTGCCGGGCGGGCGTATGCTAGGGCGTGCGACCCTTCGCCTTTCTGTCGCCGTTGTTTCTCGTGGCCGCGGCCGCCGCGCTCTTCGGGGCCGTGGTCCGCTGGGCCGTGGCCGACGCGCGGAAGCGGGGGCGGCCGGGATGGGCCGTCGCCCTCCTGCTGGTCGCGGCCCCGGTGGCCGGGTGGCTCGTCTGGCTCGCCCTGAGACCGTCCCCGCTGGACGCCTGGCGCCGCGACTCCCAGAACTCACTGGAGAGCCGGCAGGGGCATCTGACCTTCGCGGCCTGCCTCGCCCTCGCCTGGTACAACACCGGCACCATGTGGATCGCGCAGCGGGTGCTGTTTCCGCTCCGGGCGCTGGCGGGCCAGGCGGACGCCTACGCTTATGACACCCGGCTCGCCGAGCTGATGCAGGTGCCCGCCGTCGCGATGTTCTCGCTGCTTCTCCTGGTGACCGCGCTGCTCCTCTGGACCCGCCCGGCGGAGGTGCCGGACTGGGCGGTGTGGGTCGGCGCGTTGCTGGAGGCCATGGCGCTCGCCTCGAGCGTCACCCGGGAGGCCCCGATCCTGACGCGGATGGGTCGGGAGGGGTTCTCCGAGGCGCTGGCCGGGCACGTGCTGGCGGTCAACTGGCTCCGCACGACGGCCGTCACCGCCCACGCCGTGCTCCTGTCCTGGATGGCGCTACGGGTCATGGCACCGAAGCCATTGCTCCGGGTGGGGAGGTGGGGCGGGTAACCGGCCTTTTCCGCCAGGCGAGGCGGACTCTCCAGCGCCGATCAGGCCGTATGGGCGATCAATCAACTAACATTGCGGTAATGCCTTACGCAGGTTAGCCCCTGCTTCTCCACAGTTACCAACAGTCGTAGTTAACATAATACATCTTATACGTCATTGATGCCCGCGCCGCCAAGACCCCAAAGGCCCCGCGCCCCCGGGCATCCCAGCCCCCCAACAAAGAACGGCCCCGGCAGGATCGCCGGAGCCGCACGTGGGACTTCGCTGCCACCCGCCGGGCTTGGCTCGCCCGGCCGGTCTCT
>DASWAI010000058.1:0-2287 GCA_036391215.1 Gemmatimonadales bacterium | reverse complement strand
GTGGAGGGCGTGCGGGCCACCTTCTCCACCAGCCCGCGGATCTCCTGCATGGCGGGCGAGCGCCCGATCAGCTCCGCCTCCTCGGCGCGCCGCCCGACCCGGTGGCGCAGCACGCGGTTCTCGGCCACCAGGGCGCGGTGCTCGAGGGCCTTGTCGATCACCAGCCGGAGCTCGTCCACCTTGAACGGCTTCAGCACGTAGTCGTAGGCCCCGAGCTTCATCGCCTGCACCGCGTTCTCGGTCGTCGCGAAGGCGGTGACGATGATCACCTCGGTCGCCGGCGAGCGGGCCTTCACCGACTGGAGGAGCTCGATGCCGGTGTGTGGACCGAGCCGGAGGTCCGTGACCACGAGGTCGAGATCGCCCGCGCCCGCGCGGGCGAGCGCCCCCTCGAGATCCCCCGCCGCGGACACCTCGTGATCCCGCTTGAGCAGGATCTCGAGGAACTCCCGCATGGACGGCTCGTCGTCGACGACCAGGATGCGCGCCATCGTTGCCCCCGACTCTACCCTGCCGCCGCGTCCGCCCGGGCCGCGCCCGCCGGCGACGCGGCGGGCAGGCGCACGGTGAAGCGGGCGCCCTCTCCCGGGCGCGAGTCGACCGTCACCCGCCCGCCGTGCGCGTCCACGATCCGGTGCACGGTGGCGAGCCCGAGCCCGGTGCCCCGCTCCTTGGTGGTCTGGAACGGCAGGAAGATGCGCTCGCGATCCGCCGCCGCGATGCCGGGGCCGTCGTCCTCCACCTCCAGGACGGCCTCCGCGCCCTCCGTCCGGCAGGCCACGCGGATGCGGCCGCCCTTCCGCGCACCATCGATCGCCTGGGCGGCGTTGACGAGCAGGTTCCAGGCCACCTGCCGGACCTGCCCGGGATCGCAGTCGGCCGGCGCGGGCTCGAGCGCCGCCTCGATGGAGAGCCCCGCCGCGCCGGGGTCGTGGCGGAAGACGCGCACCGTCTCCTCGAGCACGGCGGCGAGATCGATGGCCTCCCGCCGCAGCGGCGGGGGCCGCGCGACCTGCAGGAAGTCGGTGACGAGGCCGTTCAGCCGCTCCGCCTCGCGGAGCACGATGTCCATCAGCCGGCGGTCGTCCTCGCCGGCCGGGGTCCGCGCGCGGAGGAGCTCGATCGATCCGGACATCGAGGCGAGTGGGTTGCGGAGCTCGTGGGCGAGCCCGGCCGCCACCCGGCCCAGGTCGGCCAGCCGCTCGGTGCGCTGCACCGCCTCCTCCATGGCGCGCAGCCGGGTGAGGTCCTGGAAGATCACGGCCGAGCCGATCTCCCGGCCCTCGCGGCCGTAGAGCGGGAAGGACGAGTACCCGACCCGCAGCCGCTCCCCCCGCGCGTTCTCCACCTCGATCTCGTCGCGGCCGGCGTTGGGCTGGATGGCCGGGAGGAGCTCGGCCACCGGCCGGCCCCGGGCCTGCGCGTCGGCGAGGCCGATCATCTGCTCGGCGGCCCGGTTCACGTACGTGACGGCGCCGGCCGGGTCGAGCGTGACCATCCCGCTGGTCATCGAGCCGACGATGGACTCGTGGAGCGCGGTGATCACGGCGAGATCGCTCTCGCTCTCCGCGAGCCGCTCGCCCGTGGCGCGGAGCTGCTCGGCCAGGTACGAGGCGAGCGCCGCCGTGACGAGGAAGGCGCCCGAGTGGACGAACAGGGTGAGCGCGGTCGCGTGCGGCCGGCTGGCCGTGAGCGACAGGTACGCGCCCACCGAGAGCGCCGCGGCGGCGATCGCGCCCCTGCGGAAGAGCAGGATCGCGCCGTTCACCACCGCCAGCAGGTACATGAAGATGAAGACGCTCTCGCTGCCGCCGGTGAGCGCCACCACCGCCGCCGCCACCGCGACGTCGAGCACGATCTGGGCGTAGGCGGTCGTCACCAGGAAGGCCCGTCGCCGGAGCGCGAGCCCGAACACGGCCGACGCGGCGTAGCTCACGCCGACGAGCAGGTAGAGCGGCGCGAGCCCGCCGGGATCGCCGCCCGCGCCGAGGCTCACGGACGCGGTGCCCCCCAGCAGCACCGTCACCGTGACGACCCGGAAGACGGTCAGCCAGACGAGCTTCCGGTACAGACCGGGATCTCGCTGGGCGGAAGGCATGAGGTCGGGCGCTCCTTCGACTTCGCCTGCCCTGAGCGAGGTCGAAGTGGCTCAGGGTCAGCGGGGGTCGTCTGGCTACTTGATGGCGCCGGCCAGGTTGAAGATGGGGAGGTACATCGCGATCATGAAGAAGCCGACCACCCCGCCCAGGAACACCATCATGAGCGGCTCGATCATGCTGGTCAGCGC
>DASWAI010000057.1:0-3340 GCA_036391215.1 Gemmatimonadales bacterium | reverse complement strand
CAGCATGAGGATGCCTTCACGATGAGCGGTGATCGGACTCCTGCCCTTGACGCGGCCTGCGGGGCGACGCTTCGTCAGCCCCATGACGGACCCCCGCGAGGCGCTTCGCGCCTGGTTTCTGGGACCCCGCGCCGAGAACGCGGACCTGCTCGAGCGCCTGGTCACCGAAGCGCTCCGGGACCACGTCTTCTGGCGCCGGAACTATCACCCCGAGGACCGGGCGGTCATCCGCGAGACCGACAAGCGGAGCCCCGGCTACGACGACGCCGTCGCGACGCTCACCCAGGAGCTGATGGGGCTGCTGGCCGAGCTCAAGCGGGACGTGCCCTTCTTCAGCGGCCGCTACAAAGGCCACATGGTGTTCGAGCAAACCATCGCCTCGCAGATCGGCTACTTCGCGGCGATGCTCTACAACCCGAACAACCTGCTGACCGAGGCGGCGCCGGTCACGACGCGGCTGGAGCTGGAGGTGGCCGCGCAGCTGGCCGGGATGATCGGCTACGACCCCGCCCGCGCGTGGGGCCATCTCACCTCGGGTGGGACGGTGGCGAACTTCGAGGCGCTCTGGATCGCCCGCAACATTCTCTACCTGCCGGTCGCCGCGCGCGCCATCGCCGCCGAACTCGGCCTTCCCCTGGACGTCGCGCGGCTGGACGGCTCCCGCGCGCCGCTCGCGGAGCTCGGGCTCTTCGACCTGCTCAACATCCGGAACGCCGACGCCCTCGACCTCTGGGACCGCGTCGTTGCGGCGGTGCCGGCGGCGGACCGGCGCCGGGTGCTCGACACGCACACGCTCGCGTCCACCGGCTACCAGGAGTACACCCGCCGCCTCGCCCGGACCTACGGTGATCCGTTGCCGGACAGCGTCGTGCTGGTGGCGGCGACGGCGCACTACTCGTGGGAGAAGATCGTCCGCGCGCTCGGCATCGGCTCGACCCAGATCCGATTCATCCCCGTGGACTCGCGTTGTCGCATGGATCCCGACGCCCTGTGGGAGCGGCTCGAGGAGCTGGCCGCTCACCGGACCCCCGTGCTCGCCTGCGTCAGCGTCTGCGGGACCACCGAGGAGAGCGCCGTGGACCGCCTGGACCACGTGCTCGAGGTGCGCGCGCGCGCCGAGCAGGAGCTGGGGCTCACCTTCCACCTGCACTCGGATGCGTGCTACGGCGGCTACGCCGCCGCGGTGACCTGGCGCGCGGACGGGACCCGCCGGCACGCCGCCGAGGTGCGCGAAGCGACCGGCGCCGACTGGCCCACGGACGAGTGGGTCCAGGCCATGGTGGCGCTCGGCTGGGCCGACTCTGTCACGATCGATCCCCACAAGCTCGGCTACGTGCCCTATCCCGCCGGGGCGATCCTGCTGCGCGACCGCCGCTCCCGCAACCTCGTGGCGGTCGATCCGCCGTATCTCGCCCCCAGCGGTGAGCAGCAGGACGAGCGCTTCTTCGGGCGCTTCATCTTCGAGGGCTCGAAGCCGGGCGCCGCTGCCGCCGCGGTGTGGCTGAGCCACAAGGTCCTCCCGCTGGACGAGCGGGGATACGGCTACCTCGTGGAGCAGACGGTGCTCGGCGCCCGCCGGCTGCATGCCGCGCTCCGCCAGGCCGACCTTTCGCCTTTCCGGGTCGTCGTCCTCCCCGAGCCCGACATCAACATCGTGAACTTCGTGGTCCATCACCCCGCGCTGACGACCATCGCGGCGCTCAACCAGGCCAACGAGCGCATCTTTCTCGAACTGAGTCTCGGCCGTCCGGACGGGCCGCCCGAATACATCATCACCCGGACCCGGTTCCGGAGTCCGATGTACGACGGTGCGGTCCCGCCGCTGCTTTCGGCGCTGGGGGTCGGCACGGTGGAGGAGTGGAAGGCGGGAGGGCGCGCGGGACTGGTGGTGCTGCGGGCGACCGTGATGGACCCGTTCCTGGCGGCGGCGCCGCCGGCGCCGGACCACGTGGGCGGCTTCGTCGCCGCGCTCCGGCGCGCCTGTGCCAAGGCGCTGGAGGCCGCGGCTATGCCGTCCGCGCCCTGAGCTCGTCCTCCAGCCCCGCCGCCCGGCAGATCCGCGCGATCGTTTCCCCCACTTTGTTGTTCGGCGTGGACGCCCCGGCCGTGATCCCGATCAGCCGCGCATCGCCGAGCCAGTCCGCATCCATCTGCTCGCGCTTGGTGCCGACCGGCTGGTGGCGGATCGTTCCCGCGGCGGGGTCCACCCCCTCGGCGTCCTCGATGTGGAACGTGCGCACCCCCCGGGAGTGGACCAGCGCAGCGAGATGGCAGGTGTTGCTCGAGTTGTAGCCCCCCACCACCACCATCAGGTCGAGCGGCTCCTCGATCAGCTTGAGGACCGCGTCCTGCCGTTCCTGGGTGGCCGAGCAGATCGTGTCGAAGGTGCGGAAGTGGTCGGCGAGCGCGGCCGCGCCATAGCGTCGCTCCATGCTCTTCCGGAACTCGTCGGCGATCGCGAGCGACTCCCCCGAGAGCATCGTCGTCTGGTTCGCCAGCCCGACTTTGACGAGGTCGCGCTCGAAGTCGAAGCCGTGCGAGACGGCCCGGCCGAAGCGCTCGGCGAGCGGCGCGGGGTCGGCGCCGCGCTCGATGAAGTCGCAGACCAGCCGCGCCTCCGCCATGTTCAGCACCACCAGGTACCGGCCCGATGGATACTTCATGACCTGGCTCGCGGTGGCCTTGGTCTCCTCGTGCCAGTGCTTCCCGTGGATGATCGCGGTGTAGCCGTCCCGGGCGTATGCGTCCACCCGCTTCCACACGTTGAGCACCGAGCCGCAGGTGGTGTCCACCAGCACGCAGCCGATCCCTCGCAGCCGCTCGAAATCCTGGATCGTGACGCCGAACGCCGGCATGATCACCACGTCGTCCGGCGTCAGCGCCGCGAAGTCGAACTCGGCCTCCGCCCCGTGCGAGAGGAACCCGATCCCCATGTCCCGGAGCTTCTGGTTGACGTGCGGGTTGTGGATGATCTCGCCCGCGAGAAAGAGGCGCCGGTCGGGAAACTTGTGGCGGGTCTCGTAGGCGTAGTCCACCGCGCGGTCGACCCCGTAGCAGAAGCCGAACTCGCGCGCCAGGCGGAAGGTGAGCCGACCGACGGCGAGGCGGTAATCGCCCGCGCGGAGCGTCTCCACCACGTCGCTGTGGTAGTCCCGGGTCCGCTGCGCCTCGATGGCGCCCTTGAGGCCGAAGCCCTTCCGGAAGTAGGTGGACTCCATGCGCCAAACTTACACCTTCGCGGCCGGGCGGGCGCGGCTCAGCGCGGGCAGTCGCCCCCGTCCGCCGTGACCCGCACACTCCGGAATCGCCCCGCGAGCTTGACCGTCCCGGCCAGCGCGCT
>DASWAI010000056.1:0-2962 GCA_036391215.1 Gemmatimonadales bacterium | reverse complement strand
GGCTGAGATGGGCCGCCGGCGAGAAGCCCGCCGGCCATTGCTCTATTCCTCCGAGCAGCACCAGCATGTTCCGGATGACGTACCAATGGGGCGACTCCAGCCGCTCCATCACCATCGGCCCGATCCCGGGGCCGAGCTGCGCGAGCCAGGTGAGGAGCTTCCGACGGGCCGTGCGGGACTCGGACGCCACGAGGGCATCCAGCAGCGGGTCGCCCGCGTCCAGTCCGAGCCGGGGGAGGAGCCGCTCGACCAGCCCCGCATCCGGCTCCGCCTCGGCGAGCACGCGGCATAGCTCGTCCCGCGTCGGCAGCCGCGCCCACAGCGCCTCGGCGGCCGGATCCCCGGCCGGAGCCTGCGCGAGGAGGTCGAGCAGGGCCGGGATCTCGCGCTTCTCGATCAACGCGTCCACGGCGGCGTTGACAGCGTTGCCGGAGCTGCCGAGCTCGAGCGCGGTCTGCACCAGCCGGAACGGCTCTACCTCGTCGATCGCCTTCGGCGCCGGCCGGTCCGGCGGCGGGGCGCTCCCGCCCCCCGGCCGCGCGAACCCTTCGAGCATCTCGCTGTAGGCGGACGGGTTCGGGTCCTTGAGCGCCCAGTCATCCACCAGCTCCCGCACCATCTCGCGCAGCGAGTCGTCCGCTTCGCCCCGCGCCTCGGCGCCGGACGCCTCGGCGTGAGCCGCGAGCTTGGCCAGAATGCGCAGCAGCCCGTGCGAGATCGTCTGCTCGCTCGCCTCCGACGCCGCCCTGACCAGCTCGATCACCGCCGCGATCGGCATGGCCCGCGAGATCTCCGCCAGCAGCTGCTGGCGTTGTCCGGGATCAGGACCGAGCTGGAGCAGACGGTGGAGCGTTTCCGGCTTGAGGCTTGCAAGCAGGTCCGCCAGCTGCCGGTTCACGGACCGCTCCTCGCTCCCGCCGGCCTGCCGGGCCTCGTGGCCCAGCGCCACCAGGCGGCGCGCCACGGTCTGGACGTAGCCAGGCTCACGCGCATGCGCGTCGATCGCCGCCGCTACCCCCTTCGGGTCCGCGGCGGGCCCGTCGCCGCCGTCGGCCCTCTGCCCGAGGGCCGAGCCCGCAAGATCGGCCCACAGCCGGGAAAGCTTCTCCCCCTCCCGCGGCTCGGCCTCGCCCTCCTCCGCGAGACGAAGCTGGTCGAAGGCGAGAGAATGCAGCTGCACGTGCGGCCAGCTCCCCGGGGCGGCGGCAGCGAGCGCGTCGGGTTCGCCGGTGACGGCCCGCAGGACCGCGGTGAGCTCCTCCGCCTCCACCCCGAGGGAGAGGGTGAGGCCGCCGAGCTGGCAGCGGTACAGCCGCTGCGCCAGCTCGCGCAACACGGGATGCCCAGGATCGGTCCCTTCGCCGTCGATGATGATCTGGGTGCGGGCCACGCCGAGCGACAGCACGGTCCGCTGCCGCAGCAGCTCCGTCAGGCTCTTGAGCGCGACGTCCACCGCCGCCGCCGCGAGGGGATGGCCGGGTGGGTACGTAGCGCTCTTGTGGATGGCGATGGACAGCTGAACGAGAAAGGCCGAGAGGTCGCGGTCCACGTCGTTTCAGCCCCTGACCTTGGCGGAGTTCGCGGCGGAACTGCTCCTACTATCCTGGCTAGAAGCACTCCCGCGGGTCAAGCGGCCCGTCTAACTTCCCTCGCCGAATGCTCCGCACTCCCGCACTCGCTGCCGCCTTGTGTCTCGCGTCCCTCGCCCGCGCGCAGGCCCCCGGCCCCTCCCGACCCCCGAACACCCTCGGGCGCATCCCGATTCTCGAGTACCACCTGATCGCCGACCGGGACAGCCGCTGGGGCCGCTCGCGGGACGGCTTCCGGCGGGATCTCGAGCTCCTGTACGAGCGCGGGTACCGCCCGATCACCGTGGCTCAGCTGATCGACGGCGACATCGCGCTGCCCGCGGGAACCTCGCCGGTGGTGATCACCTTCGACGACGCCTCGCCCGGGCAGTTCCGCTACATGGAGCACGACGGCAAGCTCGACATCGACCCCGAGAGCGGCGTGGGGATCTGGCTCGACTTCGCCCGCCGTCATCCGGACTGGCCGCTCCGCGCCACGTTCTGCCTGCTTCCCGCGGCGAGCGCGGGGCACGCGTTCTTCGGCGACCGCGGCATCGACGGCCAGCAGACGGCCTGGCGCTTCCGCAAGCTCCGGTTCCTGGCGGACCAGGGATTCGAGCTCTGCGCGCACACGCTCTGGCACGCCAACCTGGCCACGCTCTCGGACGCCGGGGTGCAGGAGCAGATCGCGCGGAGCCTGGTCGCCATCGACTCGGCCGTGCCCGGATACCGCGTGCGCACCTTCGCGCTGCCGCTCGGCATCTGGCCCAGGAACCGGGAGCTGGCCCATCGAGGGAGCTGGCGCGATCCCAAGAGCGGCCGGGCCGTGGCGTACCGGTTCGACGCCATTCTCGAAGTGGCCGGCCCTCCGGCCAGGAGCCCGCGCGCCCCCGGCTTCGACCCGCTCAAGCTGCCGCGCATCCAGGTGGTGGGCGACAACCTCGCCCGCGAGCTCGATCGTCTGGAGAAGGACCGCTACGTCGCCGACCGCGCCGGGCCCGGGCACTAGCGGGCGGCTCGTTTCCCTCGACGTCTTCCGCGGGGCGACCGTGGCGGGGATGCTCCTCGTCAACGATCCCGGCAGCTGGGGCCACATCTATCCCCCGCTCCGCCACGCCGAGTGGCACGGCTGGACGCCCACCGACCTGATCTTTCCGTTCTTCCTGTTCATCGTGGGCGTCACCACCCATCTGTCGCTCTCCACCCGCCGCGCGCGCGGCGCCTCGCCCGGTGCCCTGACCCGCCAGGTCCTGCGCCGCGGGGCCATGATCGTCCTGCTCGGCCTGGTCCTCGCCGCCTTCCCGTTCTTCCCTGCCGACCGCCTGGCCCACGTCCGGATCCCGGGCGTGCTCCAGCGCATCGGGGTCGTGTATCTCGTGACCGGGCTCCTGGTG
>DASWAI010000055.1:0-1686 GCA_036391215.1 Gemmatimonadales bacterium | reverse complement strand
TCCGCCGGACCAGGCCCAGCGATTCGGTGGACGCGCGGCCGGAGGCCAGGATGACCGCCGGGCCGTTGGTGCCGCGGAGCAGCAGGCCCAGCCGGTCGAGCGCGGTATCCCAGTCGGTCGCCACGTGCCGCGTGCCGTCCTTGACCAGCGGCGCCTCGATCCGGTCGCCGCGATTCATCCAGCGGTAGTTCATCCGGCCGGTGTCGCACATGAAGTGCCGGTTCACGTCCAGGTTCGGCCGCGGTCGGAGCCGGACGACCACGTCGTCCCGGGTGTCGATCGCGATGTTGCAGCCCTGGGTGCATCCGGGGCAGATGCTCGCGGTCTTGTCGAGGTCCCAGGCGCGCGCCTTGTGCAGGAAATCCTTGGAGAGGAGCGAACCCACCGGGCAGAGGTCCACCACGTTGCCGGCCCAGGGGTGGTCGAGCAGCTGCTCCTCCGCGATGCCGATGTAGGCGCGGTCGCCCCGCTCGGAGACGTTGAGCACGGGCGCCTGGGCGACGCTCTCCATGAACCGGACGCAGCGGGTGCACAGGATGCAGCGATTCGGCACGTAGAGGACGTCCGGCCCGAAGTCCTCCACCGGGTTGTACCGCTTGGCGTACTCCGCGTAGCGGGTGCTCGGCCGACCTTCCTGGAAGGTGTAGTCCTGCAGCTCGCACTCGCCGGCCTGATCGCAGATGGGGCAGTCGAGCGGGTGATTGATGAGCAGGAACTCGAGGACGCCCTTCCGCGCCTCCTTGGCCGCGGGGCTGTTCACGTGCACCACCTGCCCGTCGGCCACGGCGGTGACGCAGGCCGGCGCGAGCTTGGGCTGCTTCTCGACCTCCACCAGGCACATGCGGCAGACGGCGGGCGAAGGCAGCGACGGGTGGTAGCAATAGTGGGGCACGAGGACGCCGGCCTGCTTGGCGGCCTCGATGATCGTGGTGCCCTTGGGCACCGCGACGCGGGTTCCCTCGATCGTGACGCTGACCAGCTCCGTCATTCGGTCACCGGGGGGCACAGAGTTGAACAGCGAGGCATAGGCTCACCACAGCGGCACTGAGGCACAGAGGGTTCCGAGGGGACGCCAAGCCTCGATACCCGCAACCATTTGATTTGAGGGGTCTTCCCACCAGCCGCGGTGCCCGCGCCGCCACCACCAAGTTCCACCTCTGTGCCTCCGTGCCTCTGTGGTTTGCAGTTGCAGCGGCCCGCTTGGCACACGGCGCTGTTCAGACGCCCGCGAGCGCCGGCTTCCGTGCCTTCGAGATGTAGGCCTCGAACTCGGAGCGGAACTTCTGGATCCCGCTCACGATCGGCGCGGCGCAGGAATCGCTCAGCACGCAGATCGTCTTCCCCGTCATGTTCTCCGAGAGGTCGAGGAGCAGCTGGAGGTCCTCCTCCTTGCCCTTCCCCGCCAGGATCCGCTCCAGCACCTTCGTCGTCCACGCGGTCCCTTCCCGGCACTGGGTGCACTGGGCGCAGGACTCGTGGGCGTAGAAGCGGGCGAGCCGCCAGATCTGGTAGACCATGTCGGCCGAGTCGTCCATGACGATCATGCCGCCCGAGCCGAGCATGGAGCCCTTGGCCGCGATGCCCTCGTAGTCGGTCGGGCAGTCCTCGATCTCCGCCGCGGTCATGATCGGGACCGACGAGCCGCCCGGGATCACCGCCTTGAGGGTCCGGCCGGGCCGCATGCCG
>DASWAI010000054.1:0-11409 GCA_036391215.1 Gemmatimonadales bacterium | reverse complement strand
GACGAGTTCGGCGGCACCGCCGGCCTGGTGACGCTGGAGGACATCCTCGAGGAGATCGTGGGCGAGATCCGCGACGAGTACGACACCGACGAGGTGGCCCCGATCCAGGACCTGGGCGACGACGAGTGGCGGGTGCAGGGCGGGACGGCGCTGGCCGAGCTCGAGGCGGCGCTGGGCCACCGGTTCGAGCGGGAGGACGTGAGCACGGTCGGCGGGCTCGTCCTGGCGGAGTTCGGACGGGTGCCGCGCACCGGCGAGACCATCGAGCTCGACGGCTTTCAGCTCGCGGTGGAGCAGGTAATACGGCGCCGGGTGAAGCGGGTCTCGGTGCGGCGGGTGCCGGTCCCGGCCAGCGCGCCGGCACCGGAGGCCACATGATCTGGCTGGTGGTCGGCGTCGGGCTGATCCTCGCGATCTTCGGCGCGACGGCCGGGGGGGCGCTGATCGCGCTCAGTCGGGCCGAGCTCGCCCGCGTGGTTTCCCGCCGGCTCCGGGGGGCGGCGCCCTCCATGGCCACGCTGGGCCAGATCGACTTCCATCTCACCGCGGCGTCCGCCACCACCTCGCTCGGCGTGCTTCTCCTCGGGGCGGCGACCCCGGCGCTGCTGGTGGGCTCGGGTGCGGTGCGGTCCCTCCTGTTTCTGGTGCTCGTCGCGGTCCCCATCGTGCTGTTCAGCGGCTACTTCATCCCGCGCTGGCTCACCCAGTCGCTTCCGGAAGGGCTCACCGACCGGCTCCTGCCGGGGCTCCGCCGCTGGTCGTCGGTGCTGGGCGTGGTGCTCCCGGCGCGCGTGGCCGACCGGCCCGGCGACCTCCGGTCGATCTGGCGGGAGGGGGCCGCGGTCGGCCTCACGATGGACGGCGAGCTCGCGCTGGTCGGCGGGGTGATGAGCTTCACCCAGCGGCCGGTGCGCGAGGTGATGACGCCGCGCACGGAGATCGTGGCGATCGCGGAGGATGCGGCCCTGGGCGACATCACCCAGGTCTTCGCTCAGAGCGGGTACAGCCGGATCCCGGTCTACCGCGGCACGCTGGACGAGATCATCGGCATGCTGCACGCGTTCGACCTGTTCAAGCTCCGCCCCGGCGATCCCCTCCCCATCCGCCCCGTAGCCATGGCGCCCGCCAGCCGGAGCTGCGGCGACCTGCTGCTGGACATGCAGCGCGAGCGGCGCCACCTGGCCATCGTGCTCGACGAGTTCGGCGGCACGCTGGGGATCGTGACCCTCGAGGACCTGCTGGAGGAGATGGTCGGCGAGATCTTCGACGAGCACGACGAAGGGGTCCGCGCGGCGCCGGGCGGCCCGCCGTCCATTCTCGAGGCGGACGGCGCCACGCCGGCCTCGGCGGTCTCCGAGCGGTTCGGACTGGTCCTCCCCTCGGGGCAGGCCACCACGATCGGCGGGCTCGTGGCCGAGCTCGCCGGGCGCATTCCCAACGCGGGCGAGCGGTTCACGCTGGCCGGGCTCGAGTTCGACGTCCTCCAGGCATCGCCTACCCGCATCGAGCGCCTGCTCATCCGCCCCGGTCCGGCCTCCGCTGTGCCGCTCGCGCCGTGACCGCGTGCGCGCGATCCTCGTCTTCGTTCGCCTGTTCCCCTTCGTCGTCGGCTTCCTCCGGGACCGGCGCCGGTTCATCCTGTTCGGGCGGCCGTTGCCCGTCAGCGAGGAGCGGCATCGGCGGCGCGCGGAGCGGCTGACCCGGACGCTCGCCGGGCTGGGCCCCACGTTCATCAAGCTGGCCCAGGTCTTCAGCGCCCGGGCCGACATTCTCCCCGAGCCGTACCTCGGCGCGATCGGGACCCTGACCGACCAGGTCCCTCCGCTCGCGCCCGGGGTGGCCGAGCACGTGATCGCGGCCGAACTCGGAGGCGATGCGGCAAGCGTCTTCGAGCGGTTCCATGCCGAGCCCCTGGCCGCGGCGTCGCTGGGCCAGGTGCACCGGGCCGCCTACGGCGGCCGCGAGGTCGTGGTGAAGGTGCTCCGGCCGGGCGTGGAGGACATGGTCCGCCGGGACCTCGACATCTCGTTCCGCGTCCTCTTCCTGGTCAATCTGCTCTTCCCCAACCACCACACCCGTGCGATCAGCACCATCGTGTCCGATTTCGCCAAGCGGATCTCGGGGGAGCTGGACTTTCGCGAAGAGGCGCGGAACGCGGAAATCCTGCGCCGGAACTTCGCGCAGGAGCCTCGCGTCGTCGTTCCCGAGGTGATCGGCGCGCTCACCCGGCGGCGGGTGCTGGTGCTCGAGTATGTGGAGGGCACCCGGATCGACCGGCTGCAGGACCGCCTGGCGAGCGGGGAGCTGTCGCTCGACGCGCTGATCGCGACGATCGTCGAGGTCTACATCAAGATGATGCTGGAGGACGGCTTCTTCCACGCCGATCCGCATCCGGGCAACCTCCTCGTGGACGCGCGGGGCCGCCTGGTGATGCTCGACTTCGGGATGGTCCTCCAGGTCGAGCGCGAGACCCGGGCGCGCATGGTGCGGACCGTCGCGGCGGCGGTGCGCCAGGACGTGGACGGCGTGATCAACGGCCTCTACGAGCTGGGCATCCTGGATCCCGACGTGGACCGCGGAACGGTGCGGGACGCGGCCCAGGAGCTCATGGGCGTGGCGCTCCGGGACGACGTCTCGCCCCGGCAGATGCAACGGATCGTGGAGGACGTGCTCCGAACGTTCTACGACTGGCCGCTGATGCTCCCGTCGGACCTGGTCTACTTCGGGCGGGCGGCGGTGCTGGTGGAGGGAATCGGGCTCCGCTACGACCCCGAGTTCAACACGCTCGCCGCCGCCCGGCCCGTGGTGGCGCGGTCCGCCGGCAGGCTGATGCAGGGGCTGCTGGGCGCGGAAGGACGGCCGCGGGTGGCCGAGTGGGGGCTGGACGCCGCGGCCGCGATTCGCACCGTGCGCGATCTGCTGCGGCGGGTCGAGCGGGAGGAGCTGCGGGTGCGCTGGCACCCGCGCGATACGGTCGAGCTCCAGCGCTTCCTCGCCCAGCAGGTGCGCCGGGGCCTGCTGGCCGCCTTCGCGCTCGGCGTGGGGATCATCGCGAGCATCGTGTATGCCGCCAGCCGGCGGCTCGAGGTGCTGGTCCTGGGGCTGCTGCTCTCGGTGGTGATGTTCGCGCTGGTGTTCGTGCTGCCGAGTCACCTGTTCCAGAATCCGCTGCGATTCCGGAAGCGGTGGAGGAGATGAGCGGCCGGCCGGCAGCCCTTGGCTGTCGGCCGGCCGCAAACGCTACTTCTGCTTGGCGATCACCTTCTCCTTGATCTTCCCGTACACCGACTTCGGCAGGACCTTCTTCGACACCAGCTCGTCCTTGCGGGCGTAGGGACGCCCCTTGATGATCTTGTCGGCGTAGGCCGTTCCGACCCCCGGGAGCGCCTCGAGCTGCTCCTTGGTGGCGGTGTTCAGGTCCAGCGGCTCGGCCGCCTGCGCGGCATTCTGGCCAGCCATCTTGTCCGTCTTGGCCATCTTGTCCGCGGCCGCGGCGGGCGCCTTCGCCGGCTTCGCCTGGGCGGCGAGCGGGCCGGCAGCGAGGAGAGTGAGGAGCGGGGCCGCGAACAGGGCATTGCGGAACTTCATGCGAGGTTCTCCGTGGGAGAGGGTCGCCCCTCACTCTGCAGGCGCCGTGCCGAATCCCCCGGCATGGCGCCGCGCCGGGAGCCCCCAGCGCTGCACCATGCGGGTCAACGTGCGGCGGGAGATACCGAGAATGCGCGAGGCCTCTTCCCGGCTGCCGCCGGTCGCCTCCAGCACCCGCATGACGTGCCGCCGCTCGACCTCCTCGAGCGAAAGCAGCGCGCTCGGCGCCGGCGGCGCGGCCGAGCGATCCGCCTCCGGGGCGGGCGCGTCGGCCGGGCCCCCGCCGGGCCGCACCTCCGCGGGCAGATGCTCCGGGCCGATCACGTCCTGCTCCGCCAGCACCAGCGCGCGCTCCAGCACGTTCTGCAGCTCCCGGATGTTCCCCGGCCAGTCGTAGGCCAGGAGCCGTTGCTGCGCCTCCGGATCCACCGCTACGGGCCCGCGGCCGTGGCGTTCGGTGAGCTCGCGGAGGAAGTGGTCCATCAGGAGCGGGATGTCCTGCTTCCGGTGGCGGAGCGGCGGGAGCTGCAGCGTGACCACGTTGAGCCGGTAGTACAGGTCCTCGCGGAACCGGCCGGCCCGGACGAGTGCTCCGATGTCTCGGTGGGTCGCGGCGATGATCCGGACGTCCACCTTGACCGGCGTCTCCGACCCGAGCGGCACGATCTCGTGCTCCTGGAGCGCCCGGAGCAGCCGGGCCTGGAGGGCGGGGGAGATGTCGCCGATCTCGTCGAGGAACAGCGTGCCGCGGTCCGCCTCGCGGAAGAGCCCGGGGCGCGAGCCGGCGGCTCCCGTGAACGCGCCGCGGATGTGCCCGAACAGCTCGCTCTCGAGCAGGCCTTCGGCCAGGGCGGAGCAGTTCACGGCCACGAAGCGGCGGCCGCTGCGCTCCGAGTAGCCGTGGATGGTGCGGGCCACCAGCTCCTTCCCGGTGCCGGTCTCGCCGAGCAGCATGACCGTGGCCTGGGTGGGCGCGGCCCGCGCCACGGTCTTCATGACCTCGATGATGGCGGGGCTGTGGCCCACCAGCGCCGAACCCTCCTGCGGTGCGCCACTCCGGCGCGCGCTCGTGCCGCGGAGCTCCCGGCTCGCCGTCGCGAGCCGCCGGCGTCCCAGGGCGCGGGCCAGGGTTTCCCGCAGCGCCCCGATGTCGTAGGGCTTGCTCACGAAATCGTAGGCGCCTGCGCGGATCGCCTCCCCGGCGGCGGCGGCGTCGCCGAAGGCGGTCAGCACCAGCACCAGGGCGTCGGGCTCCCGCTCCCGCACGATCCGGAGCAGGTCGAGCCCGCTGCGCTCGGGCATGCGGAGATCCGTCAGGACTGCGTCGAACGGTCCCTCGCGCTCGAGCTTGGCGAGCGCCTCGTCCACCGACAGCGCCGCGGCGACGCGATAGCCGTCCCGCTCCAAGACCTCGGCGAGCAGGCGGCACGCCGCCTCGTCGTCATCGACGAGGAGGACGCTGGTTTCCTCGGTCGCGCGCATGCCGGCGGTCATCCGCGCTCCTGCGCACCCGGCAGGGTGAGCCGCCACCGAGTGCCGGCGTCGCTCGGCACGTGCTCGAGGTCGCCCCCGAGACCGCGCGCCAGCCGGCGGCTGACCGCGAGGCCGAGCCCGCTGCCGCCGGCGCCCTTGGTCGTGGTGAACGCCTTGAACAGGTTCGCGCGGGCGTCGGGATCGAGCCCCGGGCCGTCGTCGGCCACGTCCACGAACGCACGCCCCGCCGCCGTGCCCGTGGCGACTGTGACCCGCCCGCCCGGGGCCAGCGCTTCGATCGCGTTCTTGAGCAGGTTGAGCAGGATCTGCTCCACCTGAGCCGGGTCGCACACCGCCCGGGCGGGCCGGCCCGGCGGGGAGACGAGCTCGGCCCGCACGCCGGCGTCCGCGAAGGAGGGCTCCAGGAAGCGGAGCATGCGCTCGGCGATCTCGCCCAGGTCCGCGGTCCGCACGTACGGCTGGGGCCAGTGGCCCCGGTCGAGGCCGGCGCGCACGATCCCCGCGACGCGATCGACCTGGGTGAGCAGCAGGCGCACCCGGTCCACCGCGTCGGGCTGGCGGGCGGTCTGCAGGTCGTCCCGGAGCAGCTGCAGGTGACCGCTGACCGTGTTCAGCGGCGTGCCGATCTCGTGGGCGAACGCGGCCGCGGTCTCCTGGAGCAGGGCCAGCCGGTCGAGTCCCCGCGCGCGCTCCTGGAGGGCGAGCAGCGCGGCGCGCGACTGGCTTTCCCGCTCCCGCTGCGCGAGCGCCTCGCGCAGCTGGTTGTAGCGCCGCGCCAGGGTCCGGAACTCGTGGGGTCCGATCTCCGGGGCGGGTGGCGCGCCCTCCGCGCCCCCGTGGGCGCCGGCCATGGCGTAGCCCAGGGCCGCGAGCGGCCGGGCCACCCATTTGCGCGTGAGCAGGGCCACGCCCAGGGCGACGAGCAGCGCGGAGATCACGGCGGCGAGATAGGCCCGTTGCCGCTCCACCCGGTTCCACTCCTCCAGCCGCCGGGTGGACACGCTGATGTCGAGCACGCCGTAGGGCACGCCCCGGCCCAGCGGCGTCGCCACCTGCCAGCCGGGCTGGGGGCCGTCCATGGAGCGGACGATCATGGTGCGGCGCGCGAGGGCCAGCGCGTCGGCGTCGTCGGCGGGGCGGACCAGCTCGGAGTCGCTCGACGCGACCAGCGCGAGCGAGGCGTCCTTGGCCAGGTACACCCAGGCATGCCGGGTCGGTCCGAGCCGGTGCAGCGACTCGCCCTCCAGGCCCTCCGCCAGGGAATCGGGGTCGCCGGTCGGAGCCATCTCCGTCAGCAGGGCGGAGATGGTATTGGCGAGTGACACGGCGTCGTCGCGGAAGTCCTCGAGCCGGGACCGGGCGGACCAGGTGAGCGAGATCTCGGTCGCGCCGAGCACCAGCAGCAGCGCGAGCGCGGCGGTGAGGATCGCGAGCCGCTTGGCCAGGCCCATGGACGGACGCGCCACGGCCTCCGGCGGCCCCGCGAGGACCGGATGGCCGACCAGCGGCTCGGCGCTGACGCTCGTGGTCACGCGGTCCCCACGCTTTCCGCCCGCTTGCTGCCGAGGCTGCGGAGGCCCTGCGCCCCCACGAGCGCCACCCCGATCGCGATCACCGGCAGGACCTGGACGGCCTGGAGCGCGAGCCCGGCGGCCAGGGCCTGGTCCTCCGGAATGTGAAAGGCGAGCATGCCGATGACGAGCGACGCCTGGAGCACCCCCACGTTGCCCGGCGTCACCCGGAAGAACCCCCCGATGTTGGCCATGACGAGGGCGACGAGCGAGACCGCCGCCGACGTCGAGACGTGGGTTGCGCCGATGGCCCAGTGGTAGCTGAGCCACTGCGCCACCCAGTTGACGGTGGCAAGCGCGAGGGGCGCCACGAGGCGGGCCGGTTCGATGGCGCCCGTCGGGCCGTGGAGCTGCGGCCGCCATCCGGCGGGCAGGAGCCCCACCAGGCGGGGCCAGACCCCGAAGGCGGTGAGCGCCGCGAGGAGCCCGAGGACCACCCAGGCGCCGACCTCGAGCCGACCGAGCCACCCGTCGGTCGGGATCAGGGCCAGGGCGAGCGCGAGGAACAGCACCATGGCGATCGCCTCCACCACGCGGGCCCAGACGAGGGACCAGATCGCCGCGCCGATCGGCACGGCGTCGCGGCTCGCCACCAGCTGCACCCGGGCCGCCTCGCCGCTCACCGAGACGCTCACCGAGTTCACCGCCGCCCCGACGAAGGTGCCTGCCTGCGCGCTGCGCCAGCGATGCGGCGCGGCCGGCCGCAGCAGCAGGTGCCACGACCAGCCCTTGGCCACGAGCGACGCCAGATTGGCGACGGCGGCCGCGGCCAGCAGGTACCAGTCCGCATTGGCCATCGCGTCGAAGGTCCCGGTCCACGGGAAGTGCAGCACGAAGCGCACGGCCAGCGCCGCGCTCACGATGCCGAGGAGGACGAACAGCCAGCGAAAGCGGTTCATGCGGTCAGGAGGTCGGTGAGCGGGCGAAACTCGTAGCCGGCGGCGCGGATGCCGTCGATGATTCCCGGCAGGGCCTCGGCGGTCTGCCTGCGGTCGCCGCGGGGGTCGTAGCCGTCGCCGTCGTGGAGCAGCAGGATCGCGCCCGGCCGGAGCCGGGCGAGCATCCGGCGGCGGATCTCCTCCGGCCCCGGCCGGGCCGTGTCCCAGACGCCGAACGTCCAGCCCATCACGCGGTAGCCGAAGGCCCGCACGGCGCGGAAGACGAACGGGTTGCGGTATCCGTGGGGCGCGCGGAACATGCGGGGCGTGGCCCCGGTGACGGACACGATCGTCTCGTGCGCGTCCCGCACCTCCCGCTCGATCCGGCCCGGCCCCAGCCGGTGCAGCTTGACGTGCGACTGGGTGTGATTGCCGACCGGGTGGACGGCGGCGACCCGGCACGCGACCTCGGGGAAGAGCGCCACGTGGCGCCCGACGAGGAAGAAGGCCGCGGGCGCTCCCTTGGCCGCCAGCGTGTCGAGGATCGCCGGGGTCGCGTCGGGGTTGGGCCCGTCGTCGAAGGTGAGGTAGACGCGACGGTCCCGCGGGCCGCGGCCCGTCACCGGGCCGAAGAGGCCGTTGTTCGGGTCCAGCGCGCCAAACGCGAGGAGCCCCGCGGCGCCGGCGCCGGCCGCCGCGAGGGCGGTTCCGATCATTTCCTCACCCGCTCGTACACCGCGAATACCTGCTCGGCCACCCGGGGCCAGGCGAACGCCTGCGCCTTGGCGAGGCCCGCGTCGCGCATCGCGCCCCGGCGCGCCGGGTCGGCGATGAGCTCGACGGCCGTCCGGGCCCACGCCTCCGCGTCGTCCTTGTCCACCAGCACGGCTTCCGTGCCGCCACTGACCAGCTCACGGAAGCCGGTGATGTCGGAGACCACGAGCGGCGTGCCGCAGGCCATCGCCTCCAGCAGAGTGATCCCGAACGACGCCTTGGTGGTGGGACAGAGGTAGAGGTCGGCCGAGCCGTACACGTCGGGGCGGTCGCCGTTCACGCGGCCGAGGAACTGCACTCGCTCCGCGACCGGCCGCGCCAGGCGCTCGTACAGGGGACGGAGCGGCCCGTCACCGGCCACGACCAGTGTGGTGTCCGGATAGCGCTCGAGCACGGCGGGCATGGCCCGGAGGACGGTCTCGAGCCCGTTGCGGGGGTCGAGACGGCCGAGGAACAGAAGCCGCGGCCCCTGCGAGAGAGCGTCGTCCGGCCGGCGGCCGTTCGGCCGGAAGAAATCGGTGTCCACCCCGTTCGGGATGATCTCCCAATCCGCGCGGACGTAGCGCGCATGGGCCTCGACTACCGGCTGGCTCACGGCGATGTTGGCGGCGTGGTGATCCATGGCCCACTGCGCCGGCCGGCGGAACAGGCCCAAAAGGTGCGACTTGGGAAACCAGGAGTGGAAAGTGGCGACGACCGGCAGGTCGAGGTCCCAGGCCGCGAACGGGGCGACGACGCCGAAGGTCGGCGCCAGGCCCCCGTGGATGTGGACCACGTCCACCTGCTCCCGCCGAAACAGGTCGCGCAGCTGGCGGCGGAGCCCCAGTCCGGTGGTGATCCGCGCGAAGGAGCCGCTGCTGTAGATGATCCGGCTCGTCCCGATGCGCCGCACGAAGTCCTCGTCCTTCTCGTACTCGTGCGAGTCGGGCGTGCCTCGGGGCATCGTCATGTTCGAGGTCACGACGACGGTGTGATGGCCCGCCGCGTTGTAGACCTTGGCGAGATTATGGACGTGCTCGGTGACGCCGCCGAGGTGCGGGTAGTAGAACTCGGTGACGAGCGCGATGCGCATCGGGTGTTCGCCTTCCTTTGACTGACGACCGTACGGGGGACAAACGACGCTGAGGCAAGAAGGTAGCCACCGGGCCATGTTGACGTTTGGCCGCAAATGGCGGATCTTCCGGCCCCGCAGGTGGCACAAATATAAACACCCCGGGACTTTCTGGCCCACGACTGGCCGGAGCGGCGCGACAACTTGTCCACCCCGGCCGGGCTCCGGGTGAGCTGGCCGAATGAAGGAGAGGCGTGGGGCTTACCCAACTCATCATCCAATACGGCCTCGCCGCCGTCTTCCTCGGCTCGGGCCTCGAGGGCGACCTCTCGATGGTGCTGGGCGGGGTGGTCTCCCATCAGGGATATTTCCGCCCCCAGGTCGCCATCGCGGCGGCGGCGCTGGGGGCCTTCTGCGCCGACTGCGTCTGGTATGCCGTGGGCCGTCTCCATGCCCAGCGACTGCAGGACGCGGCCTTCTATCGGAAGGTCGGGCCCCGCATCGCGGCCGTCACCCGGAGGATCGGCGTCTGGCAGATCATCGCCGCGCGCTTCGTCTACGGGACCAAGAACGCCACGATGCTCTTCTGGGGCCTCCACAACCTGCCGCTGCTCCGGTTCGTCCTGGTGGACGCCGTCGGCTGCGTGCTCGGTGCGAGCTTCTTCGTGGGGCTCGGCTATCTGGTCGGCGACGGGGCGGAAGCGCTGCTCGGCAAGGTGAAACGGTTCGAGTTCCTCCTCCTCGGCGCGCTCGTGGTGGGCGTCCTCGTCCTCGTCGTGATCCGCGTGCTCGCGCAGCGCCGGGAGCCGGCGTCGGGGCCGGTCGAGTAAGCTTGCCTCTCCCCCCCGGGGGAGGCGACCTTTCCGCCATGACCTCCGACCGCCTGCTCGGGGATCTGCTCGCCGGCCGGACCGCGGCCGTCGCCCGGGCGATCTCGGAGGTGGAGAATGCCCGGCCCGGGTTCGAGCGGCTGCTGGCCGGGGTCCATCCGCACATCGGCCGGGCGCGCCGCATCGGCCTGACCGGGCCGCCCGGGGCCGGCAAGTCCACGCTGGCCGAGCGGCTCGTCACGGCGTACCGCTCGCGCGGCCTGACCGTCGCCGTGGCCGCCGTGGATCCCACCAGCCCGTTCACCGGCGGTGCCCTCCTGGGCGACCGCATCCGCATGGAATCCGTCGCGCTCGATCAGGGCGTCTTCATCCGCTCCATGGCCAGCCGCGGCTCGCTCGGCGGGCTGGCGATCGCCACGCGCGAGGTGTGCGACGTGCTCGACGCCGCCGGGTTCGATCGGCTCCTCATCGAGACCGTCGGGGTGGGTCAGTCCGAGCTCGACGTCGCGCGGATGGCGGACTCGACGCTGCTCGTGTTGGTGCCCGAATCGGGCGACGGGATCCAGACGCTCAAGTCCGGGGTCATGGAGATCGCGGACGTGTTCGTCGTGAACAAGGCCGATCGCCCCGGCGCGGAGAAGCTGCGCCAGGAGATCGAGGTCACCCTTGGCATCCGCCAGGGCAACACCTACCGGCACGTCCCGGCCCATCACGGACGGAGCGATGCGCCCCGCCCGCCGAGCCCTTCCGCCGATGCCCAGGGATGGGAGCCGCCGGTGCTGCTCGCGTCGGCCGCGAAAGGCGACGGGACCGACGCGGTGGTCGACGCCCTCGACCGCCACCACGCCTGGCTGGAGCGCTCGGGTGAGCTGGCCCGGCGCCGGCGGCGACGCCTGCTGGAGCGCACGCGCGAGGTGGTGGAGCGCGCCGCCCGCCGGTGGCTCTGGGACGAGACCTCGGCCGAGCGGCAGGTGACCGAGCGGCTCGACGACGTCGCCTCCGGACGGTTGAGTCCCTACGACCTGGCGGCGGAGATTCTCGACGGCCTGCGACAGGGTGAGCGCGTATGACCACCTGGAACCTCGATGCCGACCGGCGCGCGACCGAGCGTCTCGCCGAGCAGGAGCGCGAGCTGGAGCGGCTGCGGGCGGAGGTACGGGCCTGGCGCGAGCGCGTCGCCGCTCTTCCCGTCCGGGAGGATGCGGAGCTTACCACGGTCTCGG
>DASWAI010000053.1:0-3858 GCA_036391215.1 Gemmatimonadales bacterium | reverse complement strand
CGGCGAACAGCACCCACCCGTCGGTGGCCTTCACAACCACGACCGGGAGCGTGTCGCCCACGGTGCCGTTGCCGTTGAGGTCGGCGGCCGGAGCGGCGCCGAGGGGGATTTCGGCCAGCGCGCCGCCGTAGTAGGGGCCGGTCGCGTTCAACGCGACCACGCGGCCGAAGCCACCCAGCCGCCGGCCCGCCACCTCCACAGTGTCGCCCCGCGGCGTGACCCGCGCCAGCGCCACCGCGCCCTCGCCCGAGAAGTCGCGCAGGTCGAGGATCTTCCGCTCACCGGTGGTGGTGGTGCCGAGACCGGGCGCCGACGGGTCGATGCCGGTGTCGAGGATCGCGATCAGCACGCCGCGGCCGTCGGCCGTGGGGTGCAGCGTGCGAAAGGTGTCGGCGCCGGTAGAGGCGAGCGGCATCCAGCCCCGGGCGTACGCTGCCTCCGGCGGCGCCACGCGCGGCTTGGCCGGTGGGGGCGCCGGGGCGCTATCGGCGAGCGCCGCCGGGGGCTTCGCGAGCGAGCCGGGAGCCACGCTGGGCTTGGACTGCCGGGCAGCCGCTGCGGGAGCCGGCTCCGGCGCGGGAGCGGGCCGAGTGCCGGCGCAGGCCGCAAGCAGGCCCACGAGGACGGTGGAAGGAATCGGATGTCGCAGCATGTCAGCGTTGCGTCGCGGCGTCGAAGGCGGGTAGCACGAAGGGGCCCAAGTGGGGCCCGCCGTAGTTGGAGACGACCCGGAGCAGGAAGGCGAGCTGGTCGCGGGTCTCTTCCGGAGTGACGATGGCGTCGGCGAAGCCGCGGGCCGCGGCGAACCGCGCGTCGAGCTGGGCCTCGTAGTCGGCCCGCATGGCCTCGATCGCCGCCTGCTTTTCCGGTGCGAGCGGCCTGCCGGCGGCCTGGGCCTTCTGGATGTCGGGACCGTGCACCGCCATCACGGCGGACTCGCCCTCCATCACGCCCATGCGCCCGGTGGGCCAGGAGAGGATGAAGTCGGGGTCGAACCCCTGGCCGGCCATCGCGTAGTAGCCGGCGCCGGAGGCGTGGTTCACCGTGAGCACGATCTTCGGCGCCACCGCGGTGGCCATCGCCTCCACGAAGCGGGCGCCCGCGCGGATGATCCCCGAATGCTCCGCCTCCGGACCGACCATGAAGCCGCTCACGTCCTGGATGAAGAGGATGGGCAGCCGCTCCCGGCTCGCGGTCTCGATGAAGTAGGCGACCTTCTCCGCGCTTTCGGTGTACAGGATCCCGCCGAAGCGCGGGCGCTCGCCCGGCTTCCCCTTGATGACGCCCCGGTAGTTCGTGACCACGGCCACCGGTTGCCCCTCGACGTGTCCGTGCCCGCAGATCATCTCCCGGGCAAGATCGGGCTGGAACTCGTCGAGCGCGCCGCCGTCGAGCAGGCAGGCGAGCACCTGGCGGGCGTCGTAGGAGAGCCGGTGGTCCTGCGGCAGCAGGTCGTACAGATCCTCGGGCGGGCGGGCCGGGGGACGGGCGGGCAGCACCTGGTGGGACACGCCGCCCGTGCGGGGAAGCCGCGCCACGTACTCCCGGATCCGGGCCAGGCACTCCGCGTCGTCCGCGACGCGATAGTGGGCGACGGCGCTGATCTGGGTGTGGGTGCGCGCGCCGCCCAGCGATTCCGCGTCGATGGTCTGGCCGGTCGCCCCCTTCACGAGGTTGGGCCCGCCCAGACCCATGAAACTGGTCCCCTCGACCATGAAGATCACGTCGGAGAGCGCGGGCAGATACGCGCCGCCGGCGACGCAGCTGCCCATGACGGCGGCGATCTGCGGCACGTGCAGGTACCGCCGCATGAGCGAGTTGTAGTAGAAGAGCCGGGCCGCGCCGTACTGCCCGGGGAACACGCCGCCCTGGTACGGCAGGTTGACCCCCGCGCTGTCCACGAGGTAGACGATCGGGACGCGCTGGCGCATGGCCGCTTCCTGCGCGCGGAGCATCTTGGTGATCGTCTCCGGCCACCAGGAGCCGGCCTTCACCGTGGCGTCGTTGGCCACGACCACGACCTCGCGCCCCTCGATCGTTCCGATCCCGGTGATCACGCCGGCGCCGGGCGCCTGCCCGTCGTAGCGGTCGTAGGCGACGAGCAGGCCCAGCTCGAGCCAGGGACCGCCGGGATCGAGCAGCCGCTCGACCCGCTCCCTCGGCCCGAGCTTGCCCTGGGCGTGCATCTTGGCGAGGCGCTCCGCTCCGCCGCCCTGGCGGAGGCGCGCGGCGAGCTGGCGATACTCGTCGGTGAGAGTGCGGAGGCGGCTCGGCTTGCCGGAGGCGGTCGAGGCGGTCACGACACGTGTGCGGCGGCCCAGCTCCGGATGTACTCCACCAGCTCGGAGGTCGGCGTCCCCGGTCCGAACAGGCGGCCGATGCCCTGGGCCGTGAGGGCCTCCGCGTCCTCGCGGGGGATGATGCCCCCGCCGGTGACGAGAATGTCGGAGCGGCCCTGATCTACCAGAAGCTGCCGGACGCGGGGGAACAGGGTCATATGCGCCCCGGAGAGAATCGAGAGGCCCACGACGTCCACGTCCTCCTGGACGGCGGCGGCCGCGATCATCTCCGGCGTCTGGTGCAGGCCGGTATAGATGACCTCCATGCCGGCGTCGCGCAGGGCGGCCGCCACCACCTTGGCCCCGCGGTCAGGCCCGTCGAGGCCGGGCTTCGCGACCAGCACCCGGACGGGCCGGGCCGGTACCCCCGTGACGGCGCTCATCAGCGGAACCGGACCAGGCCGGCGAGGGTGTCGATCGCGCTGGCGGCGCGGGGCTCGTACACGACGTTGACGTCGATGCGCTGGCGCAGCGCCTCCTCGATGGCGTCGTCCACCACGTCGAGCACGGGGACGACCTCGCCCTCGCCCCGGCACTCGCGCTCGCCGAGCACGAGCCGCCCCGTGCCGGTGCAACGGAAGCCGGGCACGCTCGCGTCGGCACTCACGAGCAACGAGCGCAGCCGGCCCCGGAAGAGCGCCTTGAGCGTGGGCTCCAGTCCGTTCACCGCCCAGCCCGTCCCCAGCCGCTCGGCCAGTTCGGCGACCAGCACCCGCTCGGAGGCGCGCTCCCGCTCCTCGCGCACGGCCAGCGTGGCGGCATGCACGGTGGCGGGCGTGGCCTGCTTGGGATTGAGCTTGGCGGTGCCCAGCAGGCGCTCCGCGAGATAGGAGTGCAGGAACGGACGGACGGCGGCGGGCTCGGCGCCGGTCCCGGCGAGCACGATCCCGTGCGCCGGCTGCGCGCGGTCCAGCTGGAACAGCATCCGCGCGATCGCTTCCAAGTGGCGCTGCTTCTCCTCGCGGATGCGGTTGTGATAGTTGTGCTCGCCCCAGCCCGGGCCGTTCTGGTCGCCGCGGAACCGCCCCCCGCGGGTGGCGTCCGCCCGGAGGCCGGTGAGCTCGGTCGTGGCGTACGCCGTCACCTCGAAGAAGCGGGCGCCGGTGCGGTCGAGAACGACGGCGAGCACCCGGCCGAATTCCTCCTCGATCGCGGCCAGCTCCCGGACGAGCGGGGTTCCGTCCACCGCCAGGCGCGACCGGTGCACCAGCGGCAGCGGCAGGACCTCGAAGAGGCCGATGCCCTCGCAGGCGAAGATCGCGAGCCCCTGCGTGGCGGGGAGGTTGGCCGGGCTCCGCAGATACTGGACGACGCGGCCCAGGTCCCGTCCCACCTCCTCCTGCGCCGTCCGGCCGAGCCCGAGACGGGCCAGGCCCGCGAGGACGCCCCTGACCCGGTTCTTGACCTTGATCAGGTACTTCCCGCGGGAGCGGTCGCGCGGCTCGAGCTTGAGATAGCAGGACACCACCGGGTGCCCCGCGGAATCGACGCCGGTGAGCCGCGCCAGCTGGTCCGCCAC
>DASWAI010000052.1:0-15215 GCA_036391215.1 Gemmatimonadales bacterium | reverse complement strand
GGCACGCTTCACCCGCATCTTGAGCGCGGAGACGCCCGCGCCGGTGAGCACGGCCATCTCCTCGTAGCTCAGGTCCTCCACGTGCTTCAACAGAAAGGCCTCCCGCTGCTCCGGCTCGAGCCGGGCGAGGGCGCGCTGGATCTCCTCCCGCCACTCGCGGCGCTCGGCCGGATGCTCGGCCGACGCCTCGCCCAGCGCCACCTCGTCCCGGACGAACGTGCGCGCCCGCCGCGCGCGGCGGGCTCCGGCGGTGCGGCAGCGGTTCGCGAGGATGCGAAAGAGCCAGGCATCGAACCGGCCCGGGTCCGCGCACTGGCCAAGCGAGCGGTATGCCCGCACAAACGCATCCTGCAGCGCCTCCTCGGCGTCGTCCCGTTCACCGAGCATATGGACGGCGAAGCGGGCGTAGCGCTCCCGATAGCGCGCGACGAGAGCCCCGTAGGCCTCCACGTCCCCATCGAGTACCCGGCTGATGATGGCAGCGTCGGACCGATTCGTCACCGGCGTACAGACTCCATGAGACGGCAGGGGGTCACGGGGCGGAACCGTTACTGGTAAGGAAGATATCTCGGCGGTGCAGGGATTTGCGTGGGCTGTCACGGATTGGTGCGGCGGTGACCCGCCCCCGCGGCTCGGAGTCTGTAGCCCGGAGTCGGACAAGCCGGCGTCCGCAGACAAACGAACTCCCAAGGAGCTCATTCGATGCTTCGCGCTCGCATCTTTGGTTTCGCGCTCGCCACCGCGGCACTCGCGGGCTGTGGCGACTCGCAGGGCCCCGGCACGGCGCAGTTCTCGGTCAAGCTGACCGATGCCCCAGGCCCGTTCACCGCCGCCGTGGTGACGATTTCCGAGGTATCGCTGATGGGGACCGGGGGCAAGGTGACGCTGAGCAGCACCCCGACCACGGTCAACTTGCTCGATCTCCAGAACGCGACTCTCGACTTGGTGAAGGACGCCGTGGTGCCGACGGGAACGTACCAGGAGCTCCGGTTGGTCATCACCGGGGGCTACGTGCAGCTCACCGACGGCTCGATCTACGCCTCCTCGCCGAGCTACGCGGGGCTTCCCCAGGGCGCCACGGTAACCGGCCAGCTTCAGATGCCGAGCTTCGCGCAGAGCGGCCTCAAGGTCACGCTGCCGGCCAGCGCGCTCGACGTGACCGGCCCGCAGAAGATCGTACTCATCGACTTCAACGTCTCCCAGAGCTTCGGCCAGGACGCGGGTAACTCGGGGCGCTGGGTGATGCATCCGGTGATCCAGGGCGCCGATATCCAGGCCACCGGGAGCGTGGCGGTGTCGCTCACGCTTGGGAACGGGGTGACGCTGCCTCAGGTGAACGGGACCCAGATCACGCTGGCGGATTTCTCGGCCACGCTGGGCGGGGAGACGCAGGCGCTGGACGCGAACGGGCAGGCGACGTTCCAGTTCGTGGTGCCGGGCACCTATCCGCTCAGCTTCACCGGACCCGCCGGCGTCACCTTCGTGACCGATCCCGTGGCGACGACGGCCACCCCGATCCAGGTCGTCGTTGCCTCGGGGCAGGGTGCGAGCGCGTCGGCCACCATCACCAGCGCCACGTCGCCGTGAGCCGGAGGACCCGAGCCATGAGCAAGAGTGTCCGGGAGCTCAAGCTCCTGCCCGAGTTCGCCCACCTGTATCCGGGTCTCACGGCGAACGTGTGGATCCGGGGGAACGTGTTGGCGCAGTGGCTCTCCGCCCGGGGGGTTCCCGAGCGGGTCCAGGCCGGCGCGCCGGTGGTGAGCGATCGCCACTTCGCCTTCCGGCAGGCGGCCGTGCCGGAGTTCGTGACACAGTGAGAAGTGAGAAGTAAGAAGTGAGAAGTACGCGAGGGGCCCCGCAACGCGCCGAGGCCCCTCGCCCTTTCCGCCCCCTTCTCACTTCTTACTTCTCACTCCCCCCGCGGAGCGGTTATCGTTGGCCACCGATGCCCATGCTCACGGTCGCCACCTACAACGTCAACTCGATCCGCGCCCGCCTGGAACGCGTGCTCGCCTGGCTCGGCCGGGCTGAGTGCGACGTGGTGTGCCTCCAGGAGCTCAAGGTGGCCGACGACGAATTCCCCCGCGAGGCGTTCGAAGCCGCGGGCTGGCACTGCGCAGTGCACGGCCAGCGGACGTACAACGGGGTCGCGATCCTGAGCCGGTCGCCGCTCACCGGGGTGAGCGCGGGCCTGGGCGACGGCGTGGCCGACCCCGAGGCCCGCCTGCTCGTCGCGCACGCGGCGGGTGTGCGGATCGTCTCCGCCTACGTCCCCAACGGCCAGACCGTTGGCTCGGCCAAGTGGGCCTACAAGCTCGCGTGGATGGCGCGGCTCCGCGCCTGGCTCGAGCGCCGCGCGTCGCCGGACGAGCCCCTGGTCCTCGCCGGCGACTTCAACGTGGCGCCGGAGGACCGGGACGTGGCGCGCCCGGACGAGTGGCGCGACTCGGTGCTGTGCCATGGGGAGGCGAGGGCCGCGCTCCGCGCGATCGTGGACTGGGGCCTGGTGGACACGGTCCGCCTGCACCATCACGGCGACGGCCCGTACACCTGGTGGGACTATCGGATGCTCGGCTTCCCCAAGAACAACGGACTCCGCATCGACCATGTCCTGGTGACGGAACCTCTGGGCCGCCGGTGCCGTAATGCCTACGTCGTCCGGGACGAGCGGAAGGGGAAGCAGCCGTCGGACCACGCCCCGGTGGTCACGGAGCTCGCGGGCGCTTGATCAAGCCGGAGGCAATTCCCGTGGCGCTCGAGATGCGACCCGCCTGCGAACGCTGCACCGCCCGGCTCCCCTCCGGCGGAGCGGCGTTCATCTGCAGCTACGAGTGCACGTTCTGCCCTGATTGCGCGGCGGCCATGGACCGGCGGTGTCCCAACTGCGGGGGTGAGCTGGTGCCCCGCCCGCGCCGCGGCTGAGCCCCGGCTCGATCGTGGCTCGCCAGCGGATCGCGCTCGCCACCAGCGCCCGGTACCCCGAGCTGCCGGCAGACGAGCGGCTCGCGGTCCCGGCCCTGGCCCGCCTCGGCGTCTCCGCCGAGGCGGTCGTCTGGGACGATGCCCGCGCTGCGTGGAGCGCGTTCGACGCCGTCGTGGTCCGCTCCTGCTGGGACTACCACCTGAAGGCCGGGGAATTCCTCGGCTGGCTGGCCCGGCTCGAGCGGCTCGGCATGCCGGTGTTGAACCCGCCGCCGCTGCTGCGCTGGAACGCGGACAAGCGCTATCTGGTCTCGCTGGCCGAACGGGGCGTAGCGATCGTGCCGACCCGGGTGGTGCCGCGAGGCGTGCCGGAAGCGCGAGAGGCCTTGCTGCGGGCGCTCGACGAGCTGGCGGCCGACGAGGCGGTCGTGAAGCCGGCCGTGTCCGCCTCGGCCCACGGCACCTGGCGGACGTCGCGCGCGTCCGCGGCGGCCGATGCGCACCGGCTTGAAGCGCTCGTCGCCGCCGGCGATGTGCTGGTACAGCCGTTCGTCCGGGCCGTGACCGACGCCGGTGAATGGTCGGTGCTCTGCTTCGGCGGCAGGCCGAGCCACACCGTGCTCAAGCGCCCGGCCCCGGGCGACTGGCGGGTGCAAGGGGAGCTGGGCGGCACGGCCGAGTTGGGGACCGCGCCGGCGCTGGTACTGGAGCAGGCTCGGCGCGTGCTCGAGGCCGCGGGCGCGGGCGCCGCGGCCTACGCCCGGGTGGACGGCTGTGTGATCGACGGCGCGTTCGTCCTCATGGAGCTGGAGCTGATCGAGCCGCAGCTATACCTGGCACTCGAGCCGAGCGCGCCGGACCGGCTTGCGCGGGCCATCGTGGAGGCGCTCGACTAGCGCTGCCGATACGGCGGGCTCCGGTCTCCGGTTACCTTCCGCCATGCCTCCGCCGGCGCTCGACTGCTACGCGATCACCCCGCCGGGGGTAGAGGCGCTCACCGCCGGTGAGCTTGCGGCGCTCGGGATGGCGCCCGACGCCACCGAGCCCGGCGGCGTTTCCTTTCGGGCGACCCTCCCGCAGGTCGTCGTCGCCAATCTCGAACTCCGCACCGCCTCCCGCATCCTGGTGCGCGTCGCCAGCTTCCACGCGTCCGCCTTTCACGAGCTCGAGCGCCGGGCGGCGCGGCTTCCCTGGGATGCGTACGTCCCGCCCGCCGCCGGCATCACCTTCCGCGTCACCTCCCGCAAGTCGAAGCTGTATCACCAGGACGGCATCGCGGAGCGGCTGGCCGGCGCGGCGGCGCGGTGCGTTCCGGGCGTGCAGCTTTCCCCTGACGATGTGGCGCAGCGCTTCGTAGTCCGCCTGTTCCGCGACGACTGCACCGTCAGCGTGGACGCGTCGGGCGCGCACCTGCACCAACGCGGCTACCGGCTCGCGACCGCCAAGGCTCCCCTCAGGGAGACCCTGGCGGCGGCGATGCTGCTGGCGGCCTGCTGGAACGGCGCGGTCCCGCTGGTGGATCCGCTCTGCGGGTCGGGCACGATTCCGATCGAAGCGGCGCTGCTCGCGCGCCGGGTGCCCCCCGGGCTCCGGCGCGGCTTTGCGCTGGAGCGGTGGCCGTCGTTCGACCCGGCCGTCTTGCGGGCCGCGGTGGCGCTGGCGGAGGACCGGATCCTGGCGCGCGCGCCCGGGCCGATCGTCGGCGCGGACCGGGACGCGGGCGCGATCGAGGCCGCTACCGGCAACGCGGTGCGCGCGGGCGTGGCGGAGGACATCGTGTTCCGCCGGGCGGCGATCTCCGCGCTGGAGCCACCACCCGGTCCCGGCGTGATCGTCACCAACCCGCCGTACGGCGTGCGGGTCGGCCGGAGCCGCGACTTGCGCGACCTGTACGCCCGGCTGGGGCAGGTGCTCCGCCGCCGCTGCCCCGGGTGGAGCGTGGCGCTCCTTTCCGCGCGCGCGGAGGTCGCGGCGCAGATCGGGCTGGATCTCTCCACCGCGCTGTCCACCACCAACGGCGGGATCCGCGTGCGGCTGCTCACGGGCAGCGTGCCGGCCGCGGCATGACGGGCGCGACCACCGTGGCCGGCCTGCGGCGCGCGCTCGCGCTGGGCGGGCTCCTCGCCGGGCTCGCCGCCGCGCCGATGCCGGCGCAATCCTGCAAGCCGGCGAAGACGGCGCTCGTGCTCTCCGGCGGCGGGGCCAAGGGATTCGCCCACATCGGGGTGATCGAGGTGCTCGACAGCCTTGGCATCCGCCCCGACCTCGTCGTCGGGACCAGCATGGGCGCGATCATCGGCGCGCTCTACGCGAGCGGCTACACCGGCGTGGAGATCGATTCCCTCATCCGGGCGCTGCCGCTCGGCTCGCTGTTCCGCGGCTACGAGCCGCGGCTGCCGGAGTCGCTGCGGCCTCTGCCGCCGCTCGCCGTGCTGGAGCAGGGCCGTCACGGGCTCGTGCTCGAGACGAGCACGGTGCGGGAGGAGCAGGTGAGCGCGCTCGTCAACGCCCTCATGCTCCGGGGCAATGTCGCCGCCCGCGGCGACTTCGACTCGCTGCCGATTCCTTTTCGCGCGATCGCCACCGATCTCGATTCGCGGGCGGAGGTAGTGCTCGGGTCGGGCGACCTGGCGGAGGCGGTGCGTGCGTCGTTCTCCCTGCCGCTGGTCTTCCGGCCGGTGGTGATGGACGGCCGCACGCTCACCGACGGGGGCATGGTGGCGAACGTCCCGGTGGGCGCGGCGCGCCGGCTGGGCGCGAGCCGGGTGATCGTGTCCGAGCTGGCCCCGGACGACCTTCCGAGCCCGGACTACAACGACCCCTCCACGATGCTGACGAAGCTGCTGGACTTCCTCGTGGTCGGCGCGCCGGCACCGGAGCCGGGGGACGTGGTGGTCGAGAGCGACGTCCGGCCGTACCGGGTGCTCGACTTCGGCCTCCGGACGCTCGACACGCTGGTCCTCCGGGGGCGCGAAGCGGCCGCCCGGGTGCTGGCGGGCGCGCGCTGCATCAACCCCGCGCCGCTGCCGGCCCGCCCGGCCCGGTCGGACCGGCTCGTTGGCGCGACGGTGGCGGGCGTGGACCAGGGCGAGCAGACGGTGATCCTGCGGGCGCTGAGGCTCTCCACGGCCGACACCGTGAACCAGGCGGATCTCCGCCGCCGGCTGCTCTCCTTTTCCCGGTTCGAGCAGTATCGCGCGCTCTGGCTCAATCCTGCGTCGCGGGACGACGGGCTGGGCTTCGACATCGGTGTGACGAAGGCGCCGCGCCGGGCGGCCGCGTTCGGTGTCTCCTACGACAACACCATGGGTGGGCGGGCCTGGTTCGGCGGCGCCGACCGCCGGTTTCTGAACTCTTCGGCCGAGCTCGGGGGCCGGGTCGCGCTGGGCCAGTACCGGCAGGACGCGGGGCTGACGCTCCTGTACGGGTTCCCGCTCGGCTACCGCTATTCGCCACTCCTCTTCTCCGCCGATGGGGCGATCGAGGACATCCGCGTCTTCATGGAGGATACCGAGCTGCCGTCGATCACTACCCGCGAGCTGCGCCTGTTTGCCGGGACGGGACGCAGTCCCGAGCGTGGCTGGCGGTTCCGCCTCGGGCCGGAGCTCCTGGTCTGGCACGAAGAGGTGCGGGGCAACCGGACCGCGTTCGGCGGCCGCGGGTCGCTTGGGCTGGCCCGCGGTTACCTCGGTCCGGCTCTGCAACTCGACGGGGCGGTCACGACCGCGTATCGGCGCGCGGCCGGGGAGGCGGCCTTCGGGATCCGGGTGAGGCGCCTCGTTCTCCGCCCGCGGGTGCGATTCGGGTGGGGCTCGGACGGCACGCCGCTCCAGTCCACCTTCCCGTTGGGTGGCGACGAAGGCTTTCCGGGCCTCCGGCTCACCGAACGGCGCGGCTTCCAGGAGCTCCTCTTCGGCCTCGCGGCGCTCCATCCGGTAGCGGGCCCCGTGGCGGTGCGCATCGAGGGCATGGTCGGCGCGGTGGGGAGCGGTGCGGGATTCCTGAGGCGGGGTGCGTCCTACGACGGGGAATGGCTCGAGGGCGTGCGCGGAGGCCTGCAGATCCGGACCCCCATCGGGCCGGTTCGGCTCGAGGAGGGCGTCAATTCGAGGGGCGACTGGTCCGGCTTCGTGCGCACCGGGACCTGGTTCTGACGGCGGGCGACCGCGCGGGCGTCAGGAAGCCATGCCCGCCTCGCTCAGGTCGAACTCGTCGGGCGGCAACTTGCCCGGGTGACCCCGGCCCCGCTGGTCGACCGCCTCGGAGATGCCGTTCAGCTGCGGGCTGTTGACCAGCACGAGCGGCCAGGTTCGACCCGGCTCGTCGCCCCCGCCGATCGGGGTCCAGCTCGCGTCGCGGATCACGAGAAACCCCGTCTGCTGCTTGAGGAAGTCGGACAGCCGCTGATTCATGAGGAAGTCCAGGCGGCCGTGTACGGCGCCGCGCTCGAAGAGGCAGGAGATGCTCCACGGAGCGGTGATGCCCATCGCGCCCGGCGTCTCCACCCGGTCGTCGCCGGCGCTCGGCACGATGAGCTGCACGGCGCCGCGCTGCACCGCGAAGAACGGAACGACGTCGGGGTGTCCGGGCACGAACGCGTCCACGACTTTGAGGAACGCGCCCGAGTGCGCCAGGAAGTCGAGGAAGCTCTGGCCTTCGGGCACGACAAAGGTGCCCGTCACCCAGCCCGCCGGCAGCAGAATCTCGGCCGCTACCTGCCGATAACGGGCCTGGCCGAAGCTCGATGCCATCGCAGTTTCCTCCGGGATCTCGCGTTCCGCCTACCAGTCCTTGCCGCCGCTCGTCGGGTGGCTCGCCCTGCGCCCGAGATGCGTCGCGAGCTGCTCGCGCTGGACGGCATCCAGCAATTGCCGGGCCTCCGTCTGGTCCAGCTCCTTGACCGACTCGCCGTCCCCGCCGGAGCCGAAGCCGCCGCCGGCCATCGCGCCGACCGCCGCCTCCTGATTTCCCTGGAAGCCCGGGACGTTCTGGTTGCCCTGGCCGTAGTCGCCGTGCCGGGAGTGACCCGAGGAGCTGCCACCCGGCCGCTCGCCCCGGCGCCGCAGCGCGATCTCCAGATTCCATTTGGCGTCCCGGTCGCGCGGGTCCAGCCGGAGCGCATCCTCGTACGCCGACACCGCCGCGTCCAGCAGCGAGTCCTTCGCCGGGCCCGTGGCGTCTTCCGCGGACCGCACCGCGGCGTTGCCCAGGTTGTACGCGCTCCGCTGGCGAAAGCGGGCTTCGCCCAGCGTGCCGCGCCAGCGACCGGCCGCCTTGTCATAATGCTTCTGACGATAGAGGGCGTTCCCCGCGTTGAAGGCGAAGACCGGGTTGCCGGCGGCGTCCAGCGCCTGCTCGAAGGCCTGGTAGGCTCCCGCCCAGTCGCCGGCATCGTACCGGCGTTCGGCCCGGCGGGCGTCCCACGCTGCGGAGCTGCAGCCGGCGAGCAGCGCGGCGAGCAGGGCGAGCGCCGCCACCGCCTCCACCTGGGGGCGCGCCACTAGGACTCCGCCACGCTTCGGGCGCGCGGTGAGCGGCACGGCGCCTTCCACGAGGAGCAGGGCGACGGCGAGCGCGAGCGGCCACTGGAACCGCTCGGCCGGCTTTCGGGCCTTCCTGATGCCGATGGGGCGGGTCTCGATCCGCGCGAGCGTTTCGCCCAGCGAGTGGAGTCCTGCCGGGTCGTCCCATACCGCGTAGGCGCCGCCGGTGCGCTCCGCTGCGCGGCGAAGAGTCCCTTCCTCCAAGTGGGAGATCACCACCCGGCCGATGTGATCCCGGTGATACGCCTCGGGCGCCTCCGAGCTGTCCGCGGGCACGGGGCCGCCCTGCGCCGTGCCGACGCCGATCGCGAGGACGGGGACCCCTTCCCGCTCCAGCCGTCCGAGTGCCACGTCCAGCCCGTCCTCGGCGCTTTCGCCGTCCGAGAGGAGCACGGCGGCACGCGTGCCGGCCTCGCCCTCGTGCTCGAACGCCTTGGCCGCGGCGGCCAGCGGCGCGGCCATGTCGGTCGAGGGATCGCCCACGTCGTCGGTGCTGGCGGCCTCGATGAAGCGGCGGAACGCGTCGTGGTCGTCGGTGAGAGGCAGTTGGAGGAACGCGCTACCGCCGAACACGACCAGGCCGAGCCGGTCGCCGGGCGAGGCGGCGGCGAGCGAATCGGCGATCCGTTTCGCCGCGGCCAGGCGGGTCCCGCCGGCGGCGTCCGCCACGTTCATGGAGCGGGAGAGATCGAGCAGCACGAGCACGTCGCGGCCGGCTCGGGCGATGAGCGCGGGATGCTGGCCCAGCTGGGGGCGGGCGAGCGCGACGACGAGCAGGGCCAGTGCGGCGAGGCGGAGCAGGTGCCGCGCCAGGCGGCGCCGCGCGTCGGGAATCGCGGACAGATCGTCCAGGAGCGCCGGGTCGCCGAATCGCGCCAGGGCCGCCCGCCGCCGCCGCTCCGCTCGGACGCCCAAGGCCGCGCCCGCGGGCAGCAGGAGCAGAAGGACCAGCAGAAACGGGTGCGCGAACGTCATCGCCGGCTCACGGTACGGTGCGGAGGCGCCCGAGGCCCAGCAGCAGCTCGGCGCCGAGGAGCAGGAGGCCCGGCACCAGGAGGAAGGGGAAGAGGTCGCCCCAGTCCCGCGTTTCCCCGATGCGCACGTCCACGCGCTCGAGTGGATCGATCGCATCCATGATCCTGGCCAGAGCCTCCGGGTCCGTCGCGCGGTAGTAGCGGCCGCCGGTGCGCTCGGCGATCCGGCGGAGGATCGCCTCGTCGCTCTGGGAGAGCCGGTCCGCCTGGCGCCCGCCCCAGCGCCAGATGAACGTGCGGTCGCGCGTCGTGGTGTCGGCGCTGCTCAGGCCGATCGTGTGGATCCGGACGCCGAGGGCGCGCGCGGCCTCGGCCGCCACGAACGGCGACGGCTTTCCCGTGTTGTTGGCGCCGTCGGTCACCAGCACGATCGCGCTCGAGGCGGGCGGGAGGTCCTTCACCTGGGCCAGGGCCAGCGCGAGCGCGGTGCCGATCGCGGTGCCGTCCGGCAGCTGGCCGATGTCGGCCCGGCCCAGCATCGCCTGGACGAGGCCTGCGTCCGGCGTGAGCGGGGCCTGGAGGAAGGCGCGGCCGGCGAAGAGCACCAGGCCGAGGAGGTCGCCATCGCGGCGGTGGGCCAGCTCGCCCAGCTCGCGCCGGGCCACCTCCAGGCGGTTGGGCTTGAAGTCGGTGCCTCCCATGCTGCTCGAGATGTCGAGGACGAGCATCAGATTCCGCGACTTGCTCCGGATCTCCTCGACTCGTTGCGCCCGTTGCGGCCGCGCGAGCGCCACCACCAGCAGCGCGAGCCCGAGCGGCACGACCCAGGGCAGCACCCGCTGCCAACGCGCCCGCGCGGTGGCGGGCGCATCCGCCAGCAGGTCCAGCGAGGAGAAGCCGAGGTGCGCGGGCGGCTCGCGGCGGCGACGCCAGAGCGACCAGGCCCGGAGCATCGGCACGATGAGGAGCAGGAGGGCCAGCGGCTCAGCGAAGCGCATCGTCGGTCTCGAGCACGGCGGCGGGGGCGGCGGCGCGCCACCGTCCGAGCAGGTCGCGTGCGGCCCGCAGGAGGCGGGCGGCATCCGCCTCGTCGGGCCGCCGGCGGGCGAACTTCACCAGGTCCGCGTCGGCCAGGAGCGCCGCGCAGCGCTCCCGAAGCCCGCCATCGGCGAGCGCCGGCGGGAGCGCCCAGGCCAGCTCGGTCGTGGTGCGCTCCAGCGCGGGGACGGCGTGGGCGTCTTGGAGGTAGCGGCGGAGCGCGTCGGCCACGGCCGCGTAGTGTCGGTCGACCTCGCCGTGGAGGGCCCAGCGCTCGCGCTCGATCTGCGCGAGGCGCGCAAGCGCGGCTTCATAGGGCCCGAGCACCACCGCCTCGGCGCCCGCGGTTTCGACCGGGGCCGGGGCCGGGCGGCGGCGGAGCAGCAGGATGAGGCCGCCGAGCAGGGCGGCGCCCGCGAGGCCCGCCGCGAGCCGGAGATCGGGACCGCGCTCCCGCTCGATATCCTTGATGTCCTTGAGCGATGGATTGCCCGCGGGCGCGACCGAATCGATGTCCACGAAGGCGGAGTCGCTCACCAGGACGCCGCGCTGGCCGGAGACGATACGCACGAACGGGATTCCAAACGCCGGAATCGGCCGCCGGCCGATGCGGTAGAACGCGAGCCGGGCCTGCCCGTCGAGGGCCCGGCTGCCCGCCTTGCGGAGGGGAGCGACCTCGAGGACCCGCACCCCCTCCGGCAGCTCGGCCACGAGGCGGGGAAGGGAATCGGAGAGTAGGTCGCGCTCGGTCAGGTGAACGCGGAACCGCACCGTGACGGAGTCGCCGACAGTGGCCCGGCCGGGCTCCGGCGTCATCTCGAAGCTCTGGAGGTTCCAGTCGGGCGCCTGGGCCGCGGCCGGAGCCGCGGCGGCGGCAAGCCCGATCACGAGGTATGTCCCTCTCACTTCTCACCTCTCACTTCTCACCGTCCCTCACCGCGCCAACGCCCGTTCCCTCCGCCGGAAGAACGCCAGGAGCCGCTCGCCGTACGGCTCACTTGCGTCCAGGCGGAGCAGATCCGCGCCGCCCTCCTCAACCGCGCTCGCGAGCTCGGCGTCGAGCCGCGCGACGCGGGCCCGCACCGCATCGCGCACGCGCGGACTCGCGGTATCCACCCAGCGCCAGGCGCCGGTCTCCGCGTCCTGGAGCGCCACCGTCCCCACGTCCGGCAGCTCCCGCTCGCGCGGGTCCGCCAGCTGCACGGCGATGACGTCGTGACGCCGGGCGAGCCGGCCGAGCACCGGGCGCCAGCCGTCGGCGAGGAAGTCGGAGACGAGGAAGAGCACCGAGCGGCGCCGGAGCAGCGGCTCCAGCGCGAGCAGGCTGCCGGCCAGGTCGGTGCCGCGCCCGGCCGGCTCGTGGCCGAGCAGCTCGCTGATCACGCGCAGCACCTGGCGCCGGCCCTTGCGCGGCGGCACGTAGCGCTCCAGTCGGTCGGTGAAGAACGCGGTCCCGACCCGATCGTTGTTCCGGGCCGCGGCGAGGGCGAGCACGGCGCAGACCTCGACCGCGAGGGCGCGCTTGGTCCGGCGCCTCGTGCCGAAGGCGCCGGACGCGCTGTAGTCCACGGCGAAGAGGATCGTGAGCTCGCGCTCCTCGAGGAAGCGCTTGATGTAGGCCGAGCCCAGGCGCGCAGTGACGTTCCAGTCGATCATCCGGACGTCGTCGCCCGGTTGGTACTCGCGCACCTCGGCGAACTCCACCCCGCGGCCCCGGAAAGCGCTGGAGTATTCGCCGGCGACGATGTCGCGGACCAGATGTCGGGTCGTGATCTCGATCCGCCGGACCTCGGCGGCGACTTCCTCGGGGCTCACGGCACGGGCACGGCGGCGAGCAGGCGCTCGAGGAGGGCGTCGGGACCCACGCCGTCGGCGTCGGCCCGGTAGGAGAGGATCACCCGATGGCGGAGCGTGTCCAGCGCGAGCCCCTTCACGTCCTCCGGGGTCACGTAGTCGCGCCCCGACAGGAAGGCGTGCGCCTTGGCGGCGCGCAGCAGGAAAATGCCGGCCCGCGGCGACGCGCCGTACTCGATCAGCGGACGGAGGTCGGCGAGGCCAACGGCCGCCGGGTCCCGCGTGGCCACGAGTACGTCGAGCACGTACTCCTTCACCCGGGCGTCCACGTAGATCTCGCGGACCAGGCGCCGCTCGTGCAGCACGCGCGCCGGATCGAGGACGTGGCGGGCTTGCGGCTCAGGGCCATCCGTCATGCGGTCGAGCACCTCCCGCTCCTCGCCGCGCCGGGGGTAGGTGACGACCAGCTTGAACATGAAGCGGTCCACCTGCGCCTCGGGCAGCGGGTAGGTGCCCTCGTGCTCGATCGGGTTCTGGGTCGCGAGCACCAGAAAGAGCTCGGGGAGGGGGAACGTCTGCCCGCCGATCGTCACCTGCTTCTCCTGCATCGCCTCGAGCAGGGCGCTCTGCACCTTGGCCGGCGCGCGGTTGATCTCGTCCGCCAGCAGGATGTTGGTGAAGATCGGTCCCTTCTGGACCGTGAACTCGCCGCTCCGCTGGTTGTAGATCTGGGTGCCGATGAGATCGGCGGGCAGGAGGTCGGGCGTGAACTGGATCCGGTGGAAGCCTCCGCTGACGGTCGCGGCGAGCGTGCGGACGGCCAGCGTCTTGGCGAGGCCGGGCACGCCCTCGAGCAGCACGTGGCCGTCGGCCAGGAGGCCGATGAGCAGGCGCTCGAGCAGGGTTCGCTGGCCGACGATCACCCGCCCGAGCTCGTCCAGTACGTCGGCCGCCAGCCGGCTCTCGCCGGTGAACCCGGCGGGCGGCGCGGCCGCCGCCGCGCGCGGCCGGTCGCCGATGGGATCGGGAAGCGCGTTCATGCCGTAACGGTAACCGGACCCCGGCCGGCCAGCGAGGGCCGTGAGTGGCCCGTGTATGCCGTCGAATCCTCGCGGGGGCAGCGCCCGTAAGGGAGCGCTGGACCCCATGCCAAACGTCACCGACTTCGACCGCCGCGAGTTTCTCACCGTGGCCGCGACCGCCGCCGGCGGCCTCCTGCTCGGCACGCGGGCGGCCCGCGCGGCCGGCGCGGGCCCCGGGGCGGTGGTCGGCCTCACGGCGTTCGTGGAGATCGCGCCGGACGGGGCGATCACCATCGCCTCCAAGAACATGGAGATCGGGCAGGGCGTGAAGACCGCGCTGCCGATGCTCGTGGCCGAAGAGCTGGACGCCGACTGGAAACGGGTGCGTGTGGTGGAGGCGCCGTTCGACGAAGCGCGCTTCGGATCGCAGGGGGTCGGCGGGAGCACCAGCGTATGGGAGAGCTGGCTGCCGCTCCGCCGCGCCGGCGCCGCCGCGCGGCAGATGCTGGTTGCGGCCGCGGCGGCGCGGTGGGGCGTGGATCCGTCCTCGCTCCGGACCGAGGCGGGGGTCGTGATTCACCCGCCGAGCGGACGCCGGGCCGCCTACGGCGCGCTCGCCGCGGCAGCGGCCAGGCTGCCCGTGCCGCAGGACGTCCCGCTCAAGCCGCCGGAGCAGTTCCGGTTGATCGGCCGCCGGATTGCCCCCGCCGACGTCGGCGATCTCGTGACCGGGAAGGCTCGGTACGGGCTGGACGCGCGCGTCCCCGGCATGCGTTACGCCTGCATCGCGCGGGCGCCGTTCGGCGCCCGGCCGGCCGACGTGCGGGACGAAGCGGCGCTCGACCTGCCCGGAGTGGAGCGGGTGATCCCCGTGCAGGGGAGCGGCGAACCGGTCGGGGTGCGCCCCGGCGTCGCGGTCGTGGCGGACTCGACCTGGGCCGCGATCCGGGGCTGCCGCGCGCTCGGCGTCACGTGGCAGGAGGACGAGTCGGCCGGCACCGCCGGGCTCGGGGCCCGGCTGGCGGCGGCGCTCGAGCGCGGCGGGAAGGTCCTTCGCAACGACGGCGACGTGGACGCGGCGTTCGCCGTCGCCGCGGGGACCGTCGAGGCGGTGTACGAGCTGCCGTTCCTGGCGCACGTGCCGCTCGAGCCGCCGAACTGCCTCGCCGACGTGCGGGCCGACCGCTGCGAGGTCTGGGTGCCCACGCAGGACCCGGCCGACGTCCGTGACATGGTCGCCCGGACGACCGGCCTCCCGCCGGAGCGGGTCACCGTGCACCCGACCCGGAGCGGCGGCGGGTTCGGCCGGCGGCTCATGGTGGATTACGCCGGCGAGGCCGCGCTCCTCTCGCAGCGAGCGGGCGCGCCGGTTCAGGTGGTCTGGACCCGCGAGGACGACCTGAGCCACGACTTCTACCGGCCGGCCGGCCGGCATCGCCTCCGGGCCGCGCTGGACGGGAGCGGGCGCGTCACCGGGTGGTTGCAGCACCTCGCCAACCCATCGCGGTATGCGTACGCCGGGGCGACCCGGGTCGGCCCGGAGGCGTCGGAGCTGTACCCCGACGACTTCCCTGCCGGGTGCGTGCCCAACCTGCGCTACGAGTACACCAACGTGGACACGCCGATCCCCCGCGGGGCCTGGCGCTCCACCCTCCATTCGGCCAACGCGTTCGCGGTGGAAAGCTTCGTGGACGAGGTGGCGGCGGCCGCGGCGCGCGATCCGCTGCAGGCGGCGCGCTCGCTCTTCGAGCCGTCGCGCGCGCCCGGCGGCAGCGACAGCCCCGCCGCCCGCTTCGCGGAGACGTACGTCGGCTACCTCGCGTGGGACCTGGTGCACGCGATCGAGAAGGTGCCCGGCTGGGGCGAGCAGGCCACCGCGCCCCTCGGTCGCTTCTTCGGCGGCGCCACCATCGTCGTCTTCG
>DASWAI010000051.1:0-1620 GCA_036391215.1 Gemmatimonadales bacterium | reverse complement strand
GCCGTGCTCGACATGGACGCCGCGCTGGTTCGGGATGTGCTGGCGCGGGTGCAAGAGCTGCTTGCGCAGGCCGAGCCCGAGGGCGAAGAGCCGGAAAGCGCGGAAAACGGGCACGCCGGCATCGTGATCGACCTGCCGACGCAAACGGTCTGGCGATCGGGCCGGCCTGTGCGGGTGACCCCGACCGAGTTCCGGCTGCTGGTCGCCCTGGTCCGCCGGCGGGGCGCGGTAGTGTCGCGGGAGGACCTGCGGCGGGAAGTCTGGCCCGACGGGACCGAGGTCCAGTCCCGCGTGATCGACTCGCACATCGCGCGCCTTCGGCGCAAGCTCGAGCACGATCCGAAACAGCCCCGTCACATCCTCACAGCGCTGGCAGCGGGTTACCGCTTCCTGGCCTGAACGGCCGGGGCGGTAGGCCATGGGCCTCGGGAGCCCTGATTCGCTGTCGTGGTGCGACACCGTTGTGTAGCCGTCCGTGATCGGCCAGTGAGCGGGCGCTACTTCCCCAGCAGGCGGCGGAGGTGGCGTCGGTAGCGACGGGTGGAGGTGAGCTGGGTGCGGTTCTTGAGGATCACGACGTGGGCCCCCTGGAACCACGGCTGGATCTCCAGGATCCGGTTGATGTTGACGATGGCCGAGCGGCTGATCCTGACGAAATCCGCCAGCTCCAGGGTGCGCTCGAGCCCGGCCATGGTTCCCCGGATGGTGTGAGTCAGGTTGCCGACGTGCACGTGGAGGTGCTTGCCCGCAGCCTCGATCCAGTCGATCGATTCGGTCTTGAGGAAGAAGGTGCGGTCGTCCGCGCGCACGGCGATCCGGTCCGCCGGGCGCTCCGCCTTGCGTCCCAGGCCCTTCACGAGCGAGAGAAGCTGCTCCAGGCCGGCGCCCGACCGCACCGCCCGCCGCTCGCGCACCCGGACGAGCGCCGCCCGGAGCCGGGCGTGGGAGAACGGCTTGAGCAGGTAGTCCGCCGCGTCCAGGTCGAACGCCTTGACCGCGTAGTCGTCGTGCGCCGTGACGAGAACGACCGCCGGGAGCGGCTGGCCGCGGAGCGCGTCCACGACGCCCATGCCGTCGAGGCCCGGCATCCGGACATCCAGGAACGCGGCATCCGGCGCGAGGTTGCGGATCGCCTCGAGCGCCTCCTCCCCATCGCCGCAGGCCGCGACCACCTCGACGTCCTCCTCCAGCCGGAGGAGTCGGACCAGGCGGTCGCGGCCCAGCGCCTGATCGTCGGCGACGACGACGCGCAGGCTCAAGGCAGGGCCGCGGGCGTCGGGGCGCCCCGGTAGATCTCGAACGGTATCCGCAGCACGGCGGCCGTGCCCTCCTCCACCGCCCGCACCTCCACCGAGCCGCTCCCGCCGTAGAGCCGGGCCACCCGGTCGCGCGTGTTTCGGAGCCCGATTCCCTGGCCCGGGCCGGTCCCGTTCCGGCGCGCGTCGCTGTCGGGGCCCGGCCCGTGGTCGCGAACCCACAGCACCAGATCCGTCCCCTCCCGCCGCGTGCCGATCTCGAGCGTGAGGCGCCCCGTGACCGGGTCAGCGCCGTATCGAAACGCGTTCTCCAGGATCGGCTGCCAGACGAAGATGGGGACCGCCGCGTCCAGCGTGTTCGCCG
>DASWAI010000050.1:0-1623 GCA_036391215.1 Gemmatimonadales bacterium | reverse complement strand
GGCGCGGTCTTCGCCGTCGACGTCGGCATCGCGGGCCTGCCGGAATCCGGCTTCGCCGGCTAGGAGCCTGTGTGAGTAATTGGATTTTGCTCGACGGCGGATCGGGGTCGTGATTCGCTGGTCATATGAGCAAAACCTTTCGTCCGTGGGACGTGGATCAGCAGTGGCTGCTGCCGCCGTCGCTGCATGAGTTCGTACCGGCAGGTCATGTGGCGCATTTTGTGCGGGATACGGTGCGCGAGCAGTTGGACCTGACGGCGATCATGGAGACCTACAGCGAGGAGCGGGGCTATCCGCCCTATCATCCGGGGATGATGGTGGCGCTGCTTCTGTACGCTTACAGCCAGGGCACCTACTCGTCGCGGCGGATTGGGCGGGCGTGCGAGGAGCGGGTCGACTTTATGGCGGTGACAGGATTGCAACGGCCGGACTTCCACACGGTGAGCGACTTCCGCAAGCGGCACCTGAAGGCGTTGGGCGATCTGTTTGGGCAGGTGCTGCGGCTTTGCCGCGCGGCGGGTCTGGTCAAACTCGGACACGTGGCGCTGGATGGGACGAAGATCAAAGCCAATGCCTCCAAACACAAGGCGATGAGCTATGGCCGGATGAAGCAGGCAGAAGCAAAGCTGACGGCCGAGATCAACGGGTGGTTCGCCCGTGCGGCGGCGGTCGATGCTGACGAGGATCGGCTCCATGGTCCCGATCGACGCGGCGACGAGATGCCGGCGTGGGTGGCCGACAAGCAGGCTCGCCTGGAGCGGCTGCGCGCGGCGAAAGCCGCGCTGGAGGCCGAAGCCAAGGCGCCACCGCCCGACGACGATGGCCCAGGACCGTCGTCGGGGATGCAGCGCTCGGGCCGGCCGGTCCGCGGTCCGGACGGCGGGCCGCCGGATCGCGCCCAGCGCAACTTCACCGACCCCGACAGCCGCATCCAGCCAACCCGTGACGGCGTCATCCAGGGCTACAACGGCCAGATCGCCGTGGACGGGGCTCATCAGATCGTCGTGGCGCACCGCGTGCAGACCAACCCCGCCGACCGGATCGGGCTCAAGCCGTTGGTGGCGGCGATCCGCGACAAGCTGCGCGCCAACCCGCACGAGATCTCGGGCGATGCCGGGTTCTGCGATGAGGCGAACCTTGCGTATCTCGCCCGTCGGCGCATTGCTGCCTATCTGGCGCCCGGTCGCGTGACGCACCGCGACGGCATTCCCACGGGGCGACGACGATGGCGCTCGGGCTCTCGCGTCGCGACCATGGCGACCAAACTCAAACGAGCCGGCCGGCGCACCCGTTACCGGCTTCGAAAGCAGATCGTCGAGCCTGTGTTCGGACACATCAAACACGCCAGAGGCTTCCGACAATGCCTTCTTCGTGGCCTCGAAAAGGTCCGTGGCGAATGGGCAATGATCTGCACCGCCCATAACCTCCTCAAGCTAGCCGCCGGCCGGGCCTGACCCTCGATGCCGATGCCCGTCTCCCATATGATCCCAACCAGCTAAGCCCGTTACTCACACAAGCTCCTAGACATCGAAGGCGCCCCGGCGCAGCATTATCGAGCCCGCGAGATCGCCGCATAACGGCGCAAGCCGGACGTCGATCCGCGGATGTGCAGTCGAGGGGAGG
>DASWAI010000049.1:0-6327 GCA_036391215.1 Gemmatimonadales bacterium | reverse complement strand
CCAGCCGCCGGCGCAGATCATGGCCGGAGAGGAGAGCCGGGTCGAGGCCTCCAAGTCGGCTACGCTCGAGGCGACGCCGGAGGGCGGCCAGCTCGCCACGCTCGAGGCCGGAACGAGCGGCCGGGTTGTGGGCCGGGCCGGCGACTGGGTGCGGGTCCAGCTCGAGGGGTGGGTCCGATCCAGCGACCTCAAGCCCGCGGCCGACGGGGCGCTGGTCGGTGTCTCGGCCGCCGAAGTGCGGGCCGATCCGCAGCGCTATGTGGGCCAGACCCTCGACTGGCGCGTCCAGCTGATTGCCATCCAGACGGCCGACGAGCTGCGCCCCGAGCTGCCCGCCGGACAGCCCTTCCTGCTCACCCGCGGGCCGTTGCCCGAGGCCGGGTTCGTGTACGTGATCGTGCCGCGCGACCAGGTGACCCGGTTTCAGGCGCTCCCGCCGCTCCAGGAACTCACCCTGCGCGTGATCGTGCGCGCCCCCCGGACGAAGTATCTGGCGACGCCCGTGGTGGAGCTGGCCGGGGTCGAGAGCGGGATGGTGCAATGAACGATCTCCTCAAGCAGCGCATCCTGCGCGCGCTCGAGACGCTGAGCGACGAGCGGGCGTACGAGCTGCTGGACTACGCGGAGTTCCTGTCGAGCAAGTACGCGGAGCGGGCCCGGCCGGGCGGTCTCCTCGCGAAGCTCACCGAGACGGTCGAGGACACCATGCGGGCCGGCAAGCTGCCGCTCCAGGCGATCAGCGGCACCATGGGCCTCGTGGATAGCGCGGCGAAGGTGATGAAAGGCCTCGCCGCGGCAGGGCAGGCGGTGGTCGAGGAGGCGGTCCGCGCGGCGGACAGCGGGGGGAAGGCGCTGCCGCCCAAGCCCCCGGCCGAGCGTACCGGGGGGTAGCACCGGCGCCTCACTTCTCACCTCTCACCTCTCACCTCCCATGGCCGCTCCCGCGCGCTCCCAGACCGACGTTCCGCCCTCCGGCGAAGCGCAGTTCGTCCGGGGCATCGGCCCGCTCGCCGCCGTCTCCCTCGTGGTCGGCTCGATGATCGGCTCCGGGATCTTCATCGTGTCCGCCGACATCGGCCGGCAGGTGTCGGCCCTTGGGCCGGCGGGCCTGCTCCTCGTCTGGGCGATCACGGGGGTCATCACGATCATCGGCGCACTGGCGTACGCCGAGCTGGCCGCGATGATGCCGAACGCGGGCGGGCAGTACGTGTTCCTGCGCGAGGGCCTGGCCCCGTCGGCTGGGTTCCTGTACGGCTGGACCCTCTTCACCGTCATCCAGAGCGGAACCATCGCGGCCGTCGCCGTCGCGTTCGGACGCTTCCTCGGCGTCCTGATCCCCGCTCTCACGCCGGACGTCTTCCTCAAGCTGGGCTCGTTCGCGATGCCGGGCGGGACGATCGAGCTGGGGCTCTCGCCCCAGCGGGTCGTGGCCATCCTGATGGTGGCCGTGCTCACCGCGGTCAACATCCGCGGGGTCCGTCTCGGCGCGGCGATCCAGAGCATCTTCACCGTCGCGAAGGTCGGGGCGCTGGCCGCGCTCATCCTGCTCGGACTCACGATCCTCCGCCGTCCCGACGTCGCGGCGGCGAATTTCGGCTCGTTCTGGGGCACCGGACCCTGGGGCCTCGCGGTGCTGCCGGTCCTCGGCGCAGCGATGGTCGGCTCGCTCTTCTCGAGCGACGCGTGGAACAACGTCACCTTCGCCGCCGCCGAAGTGCGCGATCCCCGGAAGAATCTGCCGCTCGCCCTCGGGCTCGGCACGGGGCTGGTGAGCCTCCTGTACGTCGTCGCCAACGTGGCCTACCTGAGCGTGCTGCCGTTCCACGGCGATTCCGGCGGCGCGGGTGCGCTCGCGCGCGGGATCCAGTATGCGGCGCAGGACCGGGTCGGCACGGCGGCCATGGAGGTCATGCTGGGGCCCGCGGGCGCGGTCGTGATGGCGGTCGCGATTCTCATCTCGACCTTCGGCTGCAACAACGGACTCATCCTGGCGGGCGCGCGGGTCTACTACGCGATGGCGCGGGACCGGCTCTTCTTCCGCCGGGCCGGGGAGCTGCACCCCGAGTTCCGCACGCCGGTGTTCGGGCTGATCGCCCAGGCGCTCTGGACCATGGTGCTCTGCGTGAGCGGCACCTACAGCGAGCTGCTCAACTACGTCATCTTCGCCGCGCTGGTGTTCTATCTCCTCACCGCCGTCGCGCTGTTCCGGCTGCGCCGGCTCCGGCCGGACATCCCCCGGCCGGTGAAGGCGTTCGGCTACCCGGTGCTCCCCGCGCTCTACATCGCGGGCATCGCGTTCCTGCTCGTGGTCCTGCTGGTGGACCCGAAGCAGCGGCTGTACTCCGGGCTCGGGCTGCTCATCGTGCTGCTCGGCGTGCCGGTCTACGGGCTCTGGCGGCGGGCGGCGCGATGAAGGCGCCGGCGCTTGATTTCGCCCCGTCCGGCCCATAAACTTGGAGATGGCACCGCAACCTTCCGGCCCGCTGGTCGTCCCGTCTGGACGTCGGCGGGCCGGCGTGCATCCGCTTCCCGAGCCAGCATGAGCCGTATCCGCCAAGCCGCAGGCCTCACGTTCGACGACGTGCTCCTCGTGCCCCGGCACTCCACGGTGCACCCGCGCGAGGTTTCGACCAAGAGCCGTCTCACCCGCACGATCTCCCTCAACGTCCCGCTCGTTTCCGCCGCCATGGACACGGTCACCGAGGCCGAGATGGCCATCGCGATGGCCCGGGCGGGCGGCATCGGCGTCATCCACAAGAACATGTCCGTCGACCGGCAGGCCGCGGAGGTGGACCGGGTCAAGCGGAGCGAGAGCGGGATGATCCTCAACCCGATCACGCTGGGTCCGGACCGCCCGGTCCGCGAGGCGTACGGCTTGATGCGGCGCTTCAAGATCTCGGGCGTGCCGATCGTGGACGGCGACGGGCGGCTCATCGGCATCATCACCAACCGCGATCTCCAGTTCGAGCGGAACCTCGACCAGCCGATTCGCGAGGCCATGACCAAGGAGAAGCTGATCACGGCCCCCGTCGGCACCAATCTCGACGAGGCCGAGCGGATCCTGGCGCGACACCGGATCGAGAAGCTTCCCGTAGTGGACGCGAAGGGGATTCTCAAGGGGCTGATCACCGTCAAGGACATCTTCAAGCGCCGGGAGCACCCCGACGCGAACAAGGACCACCACGGGCGCCTCCGGGTGGCGGCGGCGCTCGGTGCCGCGCCGGACACCCTCACGCGCGCCAAGGCGCTGGTCGGCGCGGGTGTGGATGTGCTGGTCGTGGACTCGGCGCATGGGCACAGCGAGGGTGTGCTCAAGACGGTGGCCGCCGTCCGCGAGGCCTTCCCCGACGTGCAACTGGTGGCCGGCAACGTCGCGACCGAGGCCGGCGCCCGGGAGCTCGTGCGCCGGGGGGTGGATGGGGTGAAGGTGGGCATCGGGCCCGGAAGCATCTGCACCACGCGGGTGGTGACGGGCGTGGGCGTCCCCCAGATCACCGCCATCATGGATGCCGCGCGCGGCTGCGACGAGGTGCCGATCATTGCCGACGGGGGCGTCAAGTACTCCGGCGACGTCGTGAAGGCCATCGCGGCGGGCGCGTCCTCCGTCATGATGGGCTCGATGCTCGCGGGGACCGAGGAAAGCCCGGGCGAGGCGGTGCTCGCGGAAGGGCGGCGCTACAAGATGATCCGCGGCATGGGCAGCCTGGCGGCCATGCAGGACGGCTCCGCCGACCGGTATTTCCAGGAGGGCGAGATGACGCCGACCAAGATGGTCCCGGAGGGCATCGAAGGCCGGGTCCCGTACAAGGGGCCCGCCGCCGACGTCCTCTACCAGATGGTCGGCGGCCTGCGGAGCGGCATGGGGTACGTCGGCGCGGCCGACATCCCCGCGCTCCAGTGCGAGACGGAGCTCATCCGGATCACCTCCGCCGGCCTCCGCGAGTCCCACCCGCACGATGTCACGATCACCCGGGAAGCACCGAACTACAGTGCGTGACCTGACCGCCGATCGCTGAGTTCCATCCTCACCCCGGACATCTCATGAGCCTCTTCCGCCGCAAGGACATCGCGGGCCTTCAGGCCGAGGTCGCCACCGACCAGAGCCTGAAACGCGCCCTGGGCCCCGTGAACCTCGTGTTCCTCGGCATCGGCGCGATCATCGGCGCCGGCATCTTCGTGCTCACGGGCCAGGCGGCCGCGGCCTACGCCGGACCGGCCATCGTCTGGTCGTTCGTGCTCGCGGGGACGGCTTGTGCGCTGGCCGGCCTGTGCTACGCGGAATTCTCCTCGATGATTCCGGTCGCGGGGTCGGCGTACACCTACGGCTACGCGACGCTCGGAGAGCTGATCGCCTGGATCATCGGCTGGGACCTGATTCTGGAATACCTGTTCGCCGCGTCCACCGTGGCGGTCGGGTGGTCCGGCTACGTCGTGTCGTTCCTGAAGGATGTCGGCATCACGATCCCGGCGCAGTTCACCTCGGCGCCGTACGTCCACGCCGTGGTGCCGGGCGCGGAGTGGTGGAACGTGTGGCGGCTGTTCACGGAAGGCTGGTCTTCCACCGGCGCCGTGCTCAATCTGCCCGCCATGTTCATCGTCGCGTTCATCACCATCCTCCTCATCATCGGCATCAGCGAGTCGGCGACGTTCAACAACGCCATCGTGGTCATCAAGGTCACGGTGGTCCTGCTCTTCATCGCCTTCGGACTGGCCTACATCAACCGGGACAACTGGGTCCCGTTCATCCCGCCGCAGGAGGGGCCCGGGAAGTACGGCGTGAGCGGGATCCTGCGCGGCGCGGCGGTGATCTTTTTCGCTTACATCGGCTTCGATGCGGTCTCCACGGCCGCCCAGGAGGCGAAGAAGCCGCAGCGCGACATGCCCATCGGCATCCTCGGCTCGCTCGCGATCTGCACGGTGCTCTACATCGCGGTCTCGCTGGTCCTCACGGGCATCGTCAAGTACACCCAGCTCGCCGTGCCGGACCCGATCGCCGTCGGGGTCAACGCCGCCGGGCCCGCCCTCGCCTGGCTGCGGCCCATCGTGAAGATCGGCGCGATCGCGGGGCTCACGTCCGTGATCCTCGTCATGCTTCTCGGTCAGCCGCGCATCTTCTACACGATGTCGAAGGACGGCCTGCTCCCGCCCGTGTTCGCCGCGGTGCACCCGAAGTTCCGGACGCCGTGGCTCGCGAGCCTCGTCACCGGCGCCTTCGCGATGGCGATGGCCGGGCTTCTGCCGATCGGTCTCCTGGGCGAGCTGGTATCGATCGGTACGCTGCTTGCCTTTGCCATCGTGTGCGCCGGCGTCCTGGTCCTGCGGTACACCGATCCGGCGCGCCCCCGGCCGTTCCGCACCCCGTGGGTGCCCGTCGTGCCGACGCTCGGCATCCTGGCGTGCGTCTATCTGATGATTCAGCTGCCCAAGGACACCTGGGCCCGCCTGATCGTCTGGATGGCGATCGGGCTCGCCATCTACTTCCTCTACGGCCGCCGGCACTCGAAGGTGGGGCAGCGGGCCGCGTGAACTCGTTACTCTCCTGGCTATGCCCTTTACGCTGACGGAAGCCGACCGCACCGCGGCCGCGGGCCTGGCCGAGGTCCTCCGCCCCGGCCAGCGCATCTGTCTCACCACCCACGTCAACCCCGACGGCGACGGCCTCGGCAGCGAGGCCGGACTGGCACACCTGCTCCGGGCACAGGGGTACGCAGTCGCGATCACCAATCCCTCTCCCACGCCGTCCCGGTTCCGGTTCCTGTTCGAGGAGCTGCCGGGAGTCGACCGGACTCCGGAGGCGGTCAAGGAGCTGCGCCGGGCCGACGTCATCATCGTGCTCGATATCTCCGACCTCGGCCGGCTCGGCATGCTGGCCGAGACCGTGCGGGATCGCGGCGTGACGGTGGCTTGCATCGACCACCACGTGAGCCCCGGGTCGCTGCCGGAAGGGCCCCGGTACGTCGATCCCACGGCGGCGGCGACCGGCGAGCTGGTCTTCGAGCTTGCGCTGGCCAATGGCTGGCCGATCACGCAGGCGGCCGCCCGCGGGCTCTACGTCGCCCTGCTCACCGACACGGGCGGCTTCCGCTTCAGCAACACCCACCCCCGCACGCTCAGAATCGCGGCGGAGCTGCTCGAGACCGGCCTCGATCCGGAGCAGATCTACCTCGACGTCTACGCCCGGGCTCCCGAGGGCCGGCCGCGCCTCTTCGCCGAAGCGCTGCAGACTCTGGTCGTCGAGCCCGAGGTCGGACTGGCCTGGGTCACCGTGCCGCCGGGGGCCATCGAGCGGCTCGGCGTGTCGTCCGACGACCTGGACGGCGTCGTGGA
>DASWAI010000048.1:0-15549 GCA_036391215.1 Gemmatimonadales bacterium | reverse complement strand
CGTCCGCCGGCGTGGCGGCTGCCTCGGCCGGACCTGCCGCCCCCGCCGGCGCCCCGGCGGCGGCCGGTGCGGGCGCCGGCGCCGCGCCGCCCCCGCCGAGCACCGCCTCGACCCGATCGGCCGGGACCTCGTCTCCCGCCGCCTGATGGGCGATGAGCCGGTTGAGCGCCCCGACCAGCTCGCGCACGTTGTCGAGCCCGAGCCGCGCCACCGCCTCGAGCACGCCCGGAGCGAGCGTCACCCGCCGCTCCTCCGCCTTCCGCCGCAGGATCGCGACTTTGGTCTCGTAGTCGGGGGGCGAGATGTCGATCACGAGCCCGCCGGCGAAGCGGCGGATGAGCCGCTCGTCCAGCGCCTCGATCTCGGAAGGCGGGCGGTCGCTGGTAAGGACGATCTGCCGGCTCGCGGTCTGCATCGCGTCCACGATGCGGAGCAGCTCGGCCTGGGTCTCCCGCTGGCCGCTGAGAAACTGGACGTCGTCCACCAGGAGGAGCGCCACGTCGGCGAAGCGCTTCCGGTAGGCCTCGCCCTGGCCCGAGGCGATGGCGGCGTGGAACGCCTCGATGAAGTGGTCGAGGGTCAGGTACTCGACCGTGATCGCCGGGTCGATCGCCTTGGCGCCGTGCCCGATGGCCATCAGGAGGTGGGTCTTGCCCAGGCCCGGCTTGGCGTAGACAAACAGGGGGTTGTACACCGCCCCCGGCGTCTCGGCGACCGCGCGCGCGGCCGTCACCGCCAGCCGGTTCGCGGTCCCCACCACCATGGTGTCGAACCGGAAGTAGGGATTGAGCGGCGGCGTCACCCGACCGGCCCCCCGGCCGCGAGCCGGCGCAGCACCGACTCGGAGATGGCCTTGAGCGTCTCGAACACGCCGCCGCCGTGGAGCGCGTCGGCCGCGAGGCTCGGGACCGCCCGGAAGTTGAGCGCGTCGTCGAGCTCCGCCTGCGTGAGGATCAGATCCCCCGGGAGGTCCTGCTTGTTGTACTGGAACACGACCGGCAGCTGGCGCACGTCCACGCCCTGCTCCAGCAGGTTCGCCTGCATGTCCTGCAGGCTCTCCACGTTGTCGTCGAGCCGGCGGGCCTGGCTGTCGGCCACGAAGACCACCCCGTCGGCCCCCTGGAGCACGAGCCGCCGGGTGGACGCGTAGTAGCTCTGGCCCGGCACGGTGTAGAGCTGGAACTTGGTGGCGAAGCCCGAGATGCTCCCCAGGTCGAGCGGGAGGAAGTCGAAGAACAGGGTGCGGTCGGTATGGGTGGCGAGCGAGACCATCCGTCCGCGCCGGCTTTCCGGCACCCGGCCGAAGATGTACTGCAGGTTGGTCGTCTTGCCCGAGCGCCCCGGCCCGTAGTAGACGATCTTGCAGGTGATCTCGCGCGCCGCGAAGTTCACGAGCGACATCGGCTCACCGTCCGAACAGGGCGCGGAGGCTCGCGTTGAGCTCCCGCTCGAAGTTTTCCGGCAGTACGCGCTCCGCCGGCGCCTCCCGCGGGGCGGCGGCCGCCAGCTCCGCCACCAGCCGGTCGAAGAAGAGCTGGACCAGCCCCACCGTGCTCTCCCCGTCGAACACCACCAGCCCGATCCAGCGCCCGCGCGGGGTCTCGAACCCCGACAGGAACACGTGCTGGCTCAGGCCCTGGTGCACCATGGAAAGAAATTTCGGCTCGCCGACCAGCCGGGCGATCTCCTGGGTGGATGCGACGATCGCGGCGCCGAGCGCGGCGGCGGTCATGACGTCCACCGAGCGGGTGAAGCCGTGCTGCGCGACCACCTGGCCCGACGAGGTCATGAGCAGCGTGAGCCGGGCGGACGACTCGCCGAGAAAGCGCTCGAGCGGCTCCATCACCCACGGCTCGACCGCCCGCATCAGGCGAGCCTCCCCGCGACGCCGAGCATCTCGAGCCGCGCCAGGCCGACGTTCGCATCCGGCCCCGCCACGGCCACCAGCACCAGCTCGGTCCCGCACGGGGCGGCGAGCACCGTGCCCCCGGCCGCGTGCAGCTGCAGGAACACCGGCTCGCGCCGGCCCGCGCTCTCCGTGGCGCGGCGGAGCCGGCTCACGAGGCTCGCGGCCAGCGCGGCCACCGCGCGCCCGTCCACGCCGGTCATCAGCGACTCGGCCACGATGAGGCCGTCGCCCGCGGACACCAGGACGGAGCCGCGGATGCCGCGCACCGTGGACAGCCGGTCGAGGAGCTCCGCCGCGGCAGTCACTCGCTCCGCTCCAGCCAGTCGCGCGCGGCCAGCGACGCGCGCTCGGCGAACCGCGCGACCCGCGCCATGGGGATATCGAGGCCGCGCACCGTGAGCAACAGGGTCGACTCGGTGGGCGCGGAAAGAAACAGGTTTCCGTCGCCGCACTCGACCGCCAGCCCGCCCCACTCACCCAGCCCGAGCAGCCGGGCGGTCCGCGCTGCTTCCTTGGACACGCCGGCCAGGAGGGCCGCGACGGAGTCGGCGACGTCGGCGCCCTCCGGGTTGCTGAGGCCGCCGCCCAGGCGCAGCCCGGCCGAGTCCACCAGGAGGAGGCCGTCGGTCCCGCCGTCCAGGCCGGCGAAGACCGCGTCCTGCACCGGCGACGCGCTCGTTTCCTCGAAGGAGAAGGGAAGGCCGGCCGTCGGCGCCAGCGGCTCCGGTCCAGCCTCGGATTCCGGAACGGGAGCCGCCGGGGCGACCGGTGCGGAGGGAGAAGGGCCGGACGCCGCCAGGGGACCGGGCGCGGCGGGCTGCACCTGCCGGCGGCCCGCCCGCACCCGCTCCAGCGCGGCGGCGGTTCCCGCGTCGCCGGGGTCTGCCTGCCCGGCATAGGCCAAGTGCCTCTCGGCCGACTCCTGGTCACCCGCCTGGTAATAGAGGAAGCCGAGCCCCTTGTGGGCGGAGACGAGGCCGGGGTCGAGCTCGAGGGCCTTGACCCAGGCGTCGAAGGCGCGGTCCCGCTCGCCCCGATCGCACAGGATGCGGGCGCAGAGGTCGTGCGCCCGGGCCAGCTCCGGATAGCGGGTCAGCCCGGTGCGGGCCACTTTGAACGCCGCGTCCGGCTGTCCCCGCCGGCGGAGCGCTTCGCCCAGCTCGAGGAACACCAGGCTGTCCGGGTCGGCGGCGAGCTCCGCCGTCATGCCGCGGATGTCGTCAGACATGCTGTCCTCTCAGCGCGTCGGCGAGAGCCGCCGCGGCGTCGCGGAGCCGCGTGACCGTCGGGGCGTAAGCCTCCTCGTCCCGGCGGCGGCCGTCGCCCCTGAGCCATCGGTCCCAGGTCTCGATGGCGTCGGCGAACCGGCCCTGCCCCGCCTGCGCCATCCCCAGCAGCCGCCGCGGGGCGGCGGCGGCCGGGTCGCGATGCAGCGCCTGGACCAGCGCGTCCTCCGCCTCTTCGCAGCGTCCCAGCCGAAGCAGCGCGCGACCGAGCGCGAAGTGCCCCTCCGCCCGCTCGGGGTCCGCCGCGACGAGGTCCACGGCCGCGAGGCGCGCGGCCTCGAACTCGCCTCGCGCCAGATGCTCCTCGACCCGCGCCGCCGCCGGCGCGCCCTCGGCCGGCGCCGCCGTTTCTCCCGGGGTGGCGGCGGGAGTCTCGAGCAACACGACGCCGGCGCTGGTGAGGCCGTAGATCGTGCGCGCGACATCGAAGTCCGACCGGCCGAGCGCTTCGGCGATCGTACGCACGTCGCGCACGCCGTCCACGGCCGCGAGCACCTCCCACTCGAACGGCACCAGATCGAGCGGCGCGGTCTCGTCCTCGGGCGCCCGGAGCCTCGGCACCATGCCGAGATGAGGCACCTTGGTCTCGATCCGGGCCCACTCGTCGATGCGCCGCGCCGCCTCCATCAGCAGCGCCTCGGTGGGGATGCTGACCGGCGCCTCGATGCCCGAGCGGTCGATCGCTCCCTCGACGAACGAAAAGTAGCCCTCCGACCAGCTCATCAGCTCGAAGACCACTTCCTCGACCTGCGCCCGCACGCAGGTCTCCAGCTCGCGGCGCCCCACCGCGTCGATGGCGACCAGAATCTCGCCCAGCCGCCGCCGGTCGCCCGCGGTCTGGAGGGCCCGGGCCCGCGCGAGGTCCTCCTCGCGGAGCTTGCCGGAGCGGAGCAGCAGCTCGCCCAGCACGTGCGGGTTGCTGGTGATCTGGGCGGCGATCACGGCGCCGCGGTCGAAGTGGACCACGCCGGCGTTCTGGCGCAGCTCCGACGTGACGCGCAGCTCCCCCGTCTTCCGGCCCAGGTCCAGCAGCTGGAAGACATCGTGGATGTTGAGCTCCTTGAGCGGTCCCTCGATCGCCATGAGCCTAGCCCACCGCGGTCGAGAAGATGTGCTGGAGATCGCGCGCCGACCGCGCCCGGTTCCGGGCCTCGGTCGCGAGCGGGCTCGCGGGGTCGAGCTGGATGACGCGCTCCCAGTCCGCCACCGCGTCGCCGAAGCGCCGCTGCCGCGCCCGTGCGACGCCGCGGTGGAAGAGCGCGGGACGGTGCTCGGGATCGAACCGCAGCACCCGCTCCAGCGCCTCCAGCGCTTCGGGCGTGCGGCCGTCGTCCAGCAGCACGCGCCCGAGCGTGGCCAGCGCCTCCAGCTCGTAGGGATCGGTCTCCAACACCTGCACCAGCAGGTTCACCGCCGCGCCCGCCGATTCGGTCTTCTGGACCAGCCCGGCCAGGGCCAGCGCGGCCGTCGTGAAGGTGGGGAGTACCTCGAGCGCCCGCTCGTAGGCGGCACGGGCGGCCTCGAGCCGACCCCGCTCCTCCTCAAGCTGGCCCAGCTCGTACCAGACCTGGGCCATGGACCCGTCGAGCCGGAGCGCCTCACGATAGGCCTCGTGCGCGGCATTCCGGTCTCCCAGGCGCAGGGCGATGCGGGCCTGGAGGTGCAGCAGGTCCGCCCGCCCGGGCGCGAGCGCCTGGGCCGCGCGGGCGGAGTCCAGCGCGCCCACGGCATCGGCCAGTTCCAGACGGACCCGGGCGCGAAGCACGTGCGCCTCCACATTGCCGGAGGCGCGCCGGGCGAGCGCCTCGGCGAGCGGCGCCGCCTCGGCGTTCCGTCCCAGGGCAAGCAGCGCGCGGATCTCTCCGGCCGCCGCGTCCCCGCTCTCGCCGTCGAGCGCGCGCGCCTCGCGGTACCGCTCCAGGGCCTCGCCGTGGAGGCCGCGCCGCGCGAAGAGATCGCCCAGCAGCGCGGTCGCGGCGGCCGGCGCCGCCCCGCGGGCTCGCGCCCGGCTCAGCTCGGCGGCCGCCCGCTCCAGCATGCCCTTCCCGATGTAGTCGCGGGCCAGCGCGAGCGGATCGGCGGTCTTCGCGGCCCCCGGCTGCTCCGGCGCCGGCGCCAGCTCGCGGAAGAGGCGGTCCAGGGTGGAGGGGTCGAAGGCGAACTCGGGGCCGAGGTCGCCGCCCGCCACGTCGGCGGCGAGCTCGGGCGGAACCGCGATCGTCGGGTCCTCGAACTGGAGATCGATCGTAAGCGCGTACTTCTGGGGCACGTAGAAGGGATCGAGCTCGAGTGCGCGCTTGGTCGCCCGGAGCGCGCCGTCGAAATCGCCGAGCTGGCTCAGGGAGAAGCTGAGGTTGTAGTGGGCGGCCGCGAAGCCGGGGTCGGCTTCCACCGCGCGGCTCAGCGCGGTGCGGGCCTCGCCCCAACGCTTGAGCTCCATGAGCACGAGGCCGATGCCGTTCCAGGCGGGCGCGCTCTGCGGCGTCCGGGCGAGCGCGTCGCGATAGGCCTCGAGCGCGGGCTCGAGCCGGCGCCGCTGGAGGTGGAGCAGCCCCAGGTTGAGCCGGGCCGCGGGCGGCGCGCCGGGGGACGCCATCGCGCGGTCGAAGGCTTCCGCGGCGCGGTCCGCATCGCCCTGGTGCGCGCGGAGGACGCCCAGATTGTTCCAGGCCAGGCCGTAGCCGGGGTCGAGCGCGACGGCGCGCTCGTACGACTCCGCCGCCGCGTCGCGCCAGCCGGACTGGTGCAGGGTCACCCCGCGCTCGTTCCAGAGCTTGGGCGAGTCGGGGTACTCCCGCACCAGCGAGTCGTACAGCTCGAGGGCCGCGGGGAGGTCGCGGCGGAGGAGATGCACTTCCGCCATCGCCTGGAGGTTCAGCCGCCGGTCCTCCCCGGAATCGAGCCCCATGCGGTACTCGCGCAGGGCCTCCGCGAAGTAGCCGCGCTGCCGGAACGCCAATCCCAGGTTGAAGTGGGCGAGCGCGCCGCCCTCCACCACGCGCGGCCGCATCGCCTCCCGGGCCGCGGCCCGGTCCTGCTCGTCCCGCGCGGTCACCCGCTCCAGGGCGAGATTCGCCTGCGCGCGCGCGAGCGCCGGGTTCAGGGCGATCGCGCGCTTCGTGGCCGCGCGGGCCTCGTCCTGGCGGCCCAGGTCGCCGTAGAGAAACGCGAGAAGGTAGTGGGCCTCGGCGTTGTCGGGATTGCGCTCGACCGCGGCCCGGAGCGAGAGCAGGGCCTGGTCGTTGAGCCCGCGGTTGTACAGGGTCTCGCCCAGGTGGAAGAGCGCCACCGAGCTCTGGGGGTCGCGCTCGCAGGCGAGCGCGAACCACACCGTCGCCACCTCGAGCCGGCCGCGGGCCCGCTCGGCGAGCCCGACCTGGATCAGCGCGCCCGGGTCATTCGGGTGCCAGGCGAGCAGCGTCTCGAACTCGCTCGCGGCTTCGGCGTGGTGGCCCAGCGCGGCGTAGGCGCGCCCCAGCTCCCAGCGGGCCTCGCGGTCGGAGGGCGCGCGACGCAGCTTCTCCTGGAGCCCCGCCACCACCCGGTCGTAGTGGCCGCTCGCCCGGTAGGCGATCTCGAGGTTCGCCCGGGCCACCTCCATGCGCGGGTCGAGCTCGAGCGCGTGGGTGAGCTGCTCGATCGCCTCGGCCACGAGCCCCTTCTGCCAGTACAGCACGCCCAGGTTGTTGTGGGCGCCGGCATCCGCGGGGTCGATGCGCCGGGCGAAGGACCGGAGCACATCCCGCTCGCGCTCCGACAGCACGGCCGCAGACATCGTTCAGGAGAGGCGGATGGCGTCGAAGATTGCCCGGAGGGAGGGCATATCGGGGAGGAGGAGGAAATGCCCGCGCAACGGCTCGGTCGCTCCCTCGACCCGGAACGCGGTCTCCACGCAGAAGACGTAGTCGCGGTCGTGCCCGAAATTGAGATACGCCGTGGTGAGAATCGCCGCGCTGAGGTCGATGACGAGGCTGGGCACGGAGGGCACGAGCATCATGCCCATGAAGTCGCTCAACGCGTTCATGTACGCGCTCGCCAGAATGTTGCCCGCCTCCTTGAGGCCCGACTGCTCCATCGGCGTGAACCCGGCGGTCGTCCCGGGCGTCCGGCGGAAGAGAATGTCGCAGAGCGCCTTGGCGGACGGCTCCGGGAAGAGCACGAGGGTGCGGCCGGTGAGGTCGCCCATCATGTGCATGAGAACCGCGGCGATCACCTCGTCCGCTCGGCCGAGCAGCTCGGGGACCTCCTCGAGCGGCCGGACGTTCACCTCCGGCACGCTGATCATGATCGTCCGGCTCGTGAGCTGGGACAGGGCCGTCGCGGCATGGCCGGCGCCGATGTTGGCGACCTCTTTCAGCGCGTCGAGCTGGAGCTCCTTGAGATCCCGCACGTCTTCCATCGTCCCCCCTACACCAGAGCGGCCGCGTCGAGAATCAGGGCCGGCGCGCCGTCGGCCAGGATGGTGGCCCCGCCCAGATACGGCGGCATGCCGCGCGGCGCGTCGAACGGTTCGATCACGATGTCCTGCTGCCCGAGCAGCGCGTCCACCACGAGCGCCGTACGGCGCTCCCCCACCTCGAGAATGATGGTGGGACGCCGCGCGGGCTCCCGGCCGGCCCGCGCCGCCACCAGGTCGCGGAGGTGGACCGTGGGGATGACCCGATCGCGCACCACGAGCGCCTCGCGGCTCCGGAGCGCCGTCACCGCCCGGGCGTCGAACTCGACGGTCTCCGCCACGTAGACCAGGGGCACCGCGTAGCGCTCCTCGCCCGCCTGGGCCAGGAGCGCGCGCACGATGGCGAGCGTGAGCGGCACGCGCAGCGTAAACGTGGTGCCCCGCCCCGGCTCGGTCTGCACGTCCAGGCTCCCGCCCAGGGCGCGGGCCCGCCCGAGCGCCACCTCGACGCCGACGCCGCGCCCCGAGACGCCGCTCACCTGGGCCGCCGTGGTGAACCCGGGCCGGGCGAGCACCCGCAGCAGCAAGTCGTCGGTCAGGGTCTCGACGCTCGCGTCCGCGAGCCCCTCCCGCTTGGCCTTGGCGAGGATCGCCGCGCGGTCGACGCCGCGGCCGTCGTCGCTCACGCGGATGGCGACCGAGCGTCGCTCCCGGGTCGCGGAGAGCAGGATGCGCCCCTCGGCCGGCTTCCCCACGGCCTCGCGCTCCGCTGCGACCTCGAGCCCGTGGTCGGCCGCGTTGCGGATGAGGTGCAGCAGCGGGTCGCCCAGCTCGTCGAGGATGGCCCGGTCCAGCTCGATGTCGCCGCCCTCGACCTCGAAACGGATCTGCTTGCCGAGGTCGCGGGCCAGGTCGCGAACGAGGCGGGGATAGCGGTCGAACACCTCGCTCACCGGCGTCATCCGCATCTCGACGATCTCGCTCTGGAGATCCGAGACCAGACGGGAGATGACGGCGGCCAGCTCGGACACCTCCGAGTCGTCCCCCCGGACCCGCTCGATCAGCCGGTTCCGCGCGACGACCAGCTCGCCCACCTGCTTCATCATGGCATCGAGCCGGTGCAGATCCACCCGGATCTGCCGCGCCGCGACCGCCGGCCCGTCCGCCTCGATGACGACGTTCCCGTCGAACGCCACCGCCGCCACTTCGCCCGCGGAGCGGAGGGCGGCCTCGATCTGCTCCTTGGGCGCGTCGGTGCGGAGATGGAAGCTGAAGCGGCCGTCGAAATCCTCCCGCTCCATGGCGGCCGCCGCCGGCCGCAGCGCGGTGACGCGGCCCAGCGTCTCCGCCCGCCGGAGCGCGAGCAGCGCGCGGGCGCCGCGCATGGGCGCGGCGCCGCGGATCGTGACCCCCACCAGATGGCCGACCGGCCCCTTCCGAACGGCGGCGGCCCGCGCGACCGGCACGGCCGGGGCCGCCTGCGGGGGAGCGCCGGCGCTCGCCACCCGGTCCAGCGCCGCGAGCAGGCCGGCCGGCGGCTCGTCCTTGCCGGCCGCCGCCCCCTCGATGGCCTTCTCCAGCGCGTCCACGCTGCGGAACAGAAGCTGGATCAGCTCCGGCGTCGCGGCCCTTCCCCCGCGGACCGTCTCGAGCACGCTCTCCGCACGGTGCGCCAGGTCGGCGACCGCCGAATGGCCCATGGTCGCGGCCATGCCCTTGATGTTGTGGATGGCGCGGAAGAGCCCGTTCACCGGCTCCGATGCCGCGGCGTCCCGCTCCCACGCCAGCAGCAGCTGATTGCAGGCGCGGAGATGCTCTCTGCTTTCGGCGAGGAACAGGGCGGCGTACTTCGGATCGGCCATTGAGCCCTAGCCCAGAACGCGCTGGACCGCTTCGAGGACCCGGGAAGGCTGGAACGGCTTGACGACGAAATCCTTGGCGCCGGCCTGGATCGCCTCCACGACCAGCGCCTGCTGGCCCATGGCACTGCACATCAGGATCTTCGCATCGGGATCCTGCTTGCAGATCTCGCGCACGGCCTCGATCCCGCCCATGTCGGGCATCACGATGTCCATCGTGACCAGGTCAGGCCTGAGCTCGCGGTACTTCTGGACCGCCTGGAGCCCGGACTCCGCTTCGCCCACGATCTCGAAGCCGGCCTGGTTGAGAATATCGCTGATCATCGTGCGCATGAAGATCGCGTCATCGCAGACGAGCACCGTGTGACTCACTGCCCACCTCCGAGCGGTTCCGGATTGCCGCCGGCCATGGGAGCCAGCAGCGCGTCGATGTCCAGCAGGATGAAATGCCGATCGTCTCGTGCGGCGACGGCCCGAACGAGGGCCGGATCCACACCGGGCAGCTCGTCGCGGGGCGAGATCGACCCGGGCGGGAACTCCACGAAGTCGAGCACCTGGCTCACGGCGAGCCCGAAGCGCCGGCCCGCGAAGTCGAGCACCAGAATGGCGCCCTCGTCCTCCGGGCGCATCGGCCGGCCCAGGAGCGCATGCGCGTCCGCCACCGTCAGCAGGCCGCCGCGGACGTTAACCAGCCCCTCCACGGCAAATGGCACGCCGGGAATCCGGGTGGCGGGAAGCCGGTCCAGCACTTCCCGGATGCGGCCCGCCGGGACTGCGCAAACCAGGTCGCCGACCCGGAAAACCACGGCCGGCAGGGCGTCGGCTTCACTCATGTCTATTGAAGAAAAGAAGATAGGCAAGCGGGTCCGGGCGAGCAACGAGGTCCGCCCCGCCCGCGGCCGCCAGCGCCGGCCGGAGATCGGCGGGCCATTCCGACCGGAAGTCGAGCGCCAGGCTTGAAATGGGGTGGCGAAACGCAAGCCACGCGGCATGGAGAGCCTGCCTGGGCGCGGCGCGCTCCAGGGCTTCCGCCTCGACCCGTGCCGTGCCGGAGATGCGCCGGCTCCCCCCGCCCGCGTACACCGGATCGCCCACCAGCGGGTGGCCGATGTGCTCGAGATGCACGCGGATCTGGTGCGTCCGCCCCGTGTGCAGCTCGAGCCGCAGCAGGTCCACGCTGTCGAAGCGCGCCACGACGTACGCGTCGGTCCGCGCGGGGCGGCCGGTGGCGACGATCGCCATGCGCTTGCGGTCGCGCGGATGGCGCGCCAGCGGCGCCGTGATGACGGTGGGGCTCCCGGCGAGATGGCCCCACGCCAGGGCCGCGTACGCCCGCGTCACCCGCCGGGCCGCGAGCATGTGGCCGAGCCGACGGTGGGCGAGGTCGGTCTTCGCCACGATCATCAGGCCCGACGTGTCGCGGTCCAAGCGGTGCACGATCCCGGGCCGCCCCTCCGCTCCGCCGGCGAGCGTGGTCCCCCGCGCGACCAGCGCGTTGACGAGGGTGTCGTCCCAGTGGCCGGGGGCGGGATGAACGACCAGGCCCGCCGGCTTGTCGATCACCGCGAGGTGCTCGTCCTCCCAGACCACCGTGAGCGGGATCTGCGCCGGCCGGATCTGGCGCGGCGGCTCCCCGGCCGGGAAGACGACGGCGACCCGGTCGCCGCGGATCAGCGTGCGGGAGGCGCGCGCGGGCACCGTGTTCACGCTGACCGCGCGATCGGCGACGAGGCGCGCGGCCTGGGTGCGGGAGAGCTGGAGCTGGTCGGCGAGGAAGCGGTCGAGGCGCTCGGTGCGCCCGGCGAGAACGGAGAACTCGACCTGGGGGGGAGCGGAGGTCCGGGTGGCCGGCCCCCCGGGCGTCATGCGGCCGGCGCGGACTCGGCGCGCGCGCGGCGGTGGTCTTCCCGCCAGAGCGCAATGGCGAGCGCGATGCCGCCGCAGCTCACGGCGATGTCCGCCACGTTGAACGTCGGCCAGCGCAGGGACCCCACCCCGACATCGAGGAAGTCCACGACGCCGCGCGCGCTGCGGATCCGGTCGATCAGATTGCCGGCGGCGCCCCCGGCCACGAGCCCCAGCGCCAGCTGGCGGAACCGATCGCCCGCCGAGGTCTGGACCGACATCCGGTTGAGCACGAGCACGGCGATGACGGCCACGCCGAAGAACACCCACCGCGAGTACGGCCCCACGTGGAGCCCGAACGCGGCCCCCCGGTTGTAGACCAGGCGGAGCTGGAACCAGTCGCCGATCACGGGGATGCCCGGCGTGAGCAGGAGGGTGGCCTCGGCGATCAGCTTGGTCACGACGTCGAGCGCCACGACGACTACGGCCGCCGTCCAGAAGATCCGTCGGTCAGCGGCGCTTGCCATCCTCTTCCTTCTCCTTGCAGGTGATGCAGAGGCGGGCGTGCGGCAGGGCGTCCAGCCGCTCGAAGGTGATCTCGGCCCCGCAGGTCTGGCAGTGGCCGAACTTCTCGGGCGTCTTGTAGAGCCGCCGGAGCGCCTCGTTCACGTGCCAGAGGTAGCGCCCCTCCTGGGAAGCGAAGAGGAACTGCTTCTCCCGCTCCATGGCGTCCGTCCCCTGGTCGGCCATGTGGAAGGAGTAGGACGAGAGGTCGCCGTCGGACGACTGCAGCGAGGCGTTGAACGACTCGTCGTAGTAGCCCAGCTCCTTCATGACGCGCGCCCGCTCCTCGAGCAAGCGCTTCTCCAGGTGCGACAACTGCTTCTTGTTCATGCGTACGTCCGTTCAGTTGAGGTCAGACAGACGGCCGGTCCTCGTACCGCCGTACACCCAGCACGACCTTGCGGCCGTCGATCTCCATCTCCTGCTCGACATCGGCTTCGACGGCCCGGGCACCGAGCTCCAGACAGCGCGCAAGCGTCTCCTCCTCGATGAAGGCGATATGCGGCCTGAGCGCGTCGAGCGCCGCGATCTCGCCGTCCACCCAGAGGTGGATCCGGGTCGTGTACTCGTAGCCGGCCTCTTTCCGCAGCCGCTGCACCCGGTTGACCACCTCCCGCGCGAACCCCTCGTGCCGGAGCGCGTCGTCCAGCGCCGGATCCAGGGCCACCACGTAGGGGCCCTCGGTCTTCACGATCCAGTCGCTCGTCACCTCCCGCTCGACCGTCAGGTCCTCCGGCAGATAGGCGATCCTCTCGCCGTCGAGCTCGAGAGCGGCGCTCTCCCCCGCCTCCAACGCGCGGAGCTGCTCCTGGGTCAGCCGGCTGGCCGCCGCCGCCACGTCCGGGGTCCGCTTCCCGAAGCGCTTGCCGAGGGTCCGGAAGTTAGGCTTGGCGCGAAGCCGCACCAGGTCCGTGTCGGACCCCACGACCTCCGCCGCCTTGACGTTCACCTCGAGCCGGAGGAGCTCCAGCAGCTCGTCGAAGGCCGGGCCGCGGACCGCCGCCGGCACCGCCACCCGCATCCGGCGGAGCGGCTGGCGCACCCGGATGTTCGCGTCGTCGCGCCCGGCCCGCGCCAGCGACGCCAGGCGCCGGACCGCGTCCATGGCGGCCTCGAGCCCCGGGTCGCGCCGGCCCCGAGCCACGGGAAACCGCGCAAGATGCACCGAGGTTCCGGCCAGCGCCCGGTGGAGCCAGTCGGTCACGAACGGCGCCGCGGGCGCCAGGAGCCGGGCCACGGTGGCGAGAGCCTCGTGCAGTGTGGCCACCGCGGCCGGGTCCGCTTCCCGGTCCGGCGCCCAGAACCGGGCGCGCGACAGTCGGACGTACCAGTTCGAAAGGTCGTCCACCACGAAGTCCATGACCGCGCGGGTGCCGGCGGTGACGTCGTATCCGCCCCAGTGCGCCGTTACCGCTTCCACGGTGGCGTCCAGCCGGCTCAAGAGCCAGCGGTCGGTCTGCGTGCGCCGAGCCGCAGGTGGCGCCTGCTCCGGCCGCCAGTCGCCCGCGTACAGCGAGAAGAACCCGTACGTGTTCCGGAGCGTGTTGAAGAACCCGCCCGCGACCTCGGGGATCGTTCGCCGGTCGAAGCGCTTGGGCAGCCAGACCTGGCTCGAGGCGAGCAGGTACACCCGGATGGTGTCGGCGCCGAACTCCCGGATCATCTCCCCGGGATCCACCACGTTCCCCCGGCTCTTCGACATCTTCTGGCCCTCGGGGTCCAGCACCAGCTCGTTCACGATCACGTGCTTGTACGCGGACTGGTCGAACGCGGTCGCCGCGATCGCGAGCAGGCTGTAGAACCAGCCCCGGGTCTGGTCCACGCCCTCGCAGATGAAATCGGCCGGGAAGTGGGCCCTGAACTCCGCCTCGTGCTCGAAGGGATAGTGCCACTGGGCGTAGGGCATCGCCCCCGAGTCGAACCAGGTGTCGATCACCTCGGGCGTCCGGCGCATCAGGCCACCGCAGCGGCAGGCCCAGACGTACTCGTCGATGTACGGCTTGTGCGGATCGAAGTCCGGCGGGACCGGCTTGCCCCAGCGCTGCGCGAGCTGCTGGAAGTCGCCGATGACCTCGACGTGAGACGCGTCCGCGTCGCAGACCCACACCGGCAGCGGCGTGCCCCAGTAGCGGTCCCGCGAGAGGGCCCAGTCCACGTTGTTGGCGAGCCACTCGCCGAACCGGCCGGCCCCGACCTCCGGCGGATGCCAGTCCACCTGGGCGTTGAGCGCCAGCAGCCGGTCCTTCACGGCCGACGTCCGCACGAACCAGGAATCGCGGGCGTAGTAGATGAGCGGGCTGGAGCAGCGCCAGCAGTGGGGATAGGTGTGCGTGTAGGGCTGCGACAGGTGCCAGCGCCCGTCCTGCTTGAGCCGCTGGATGATGAGGTCGTTGGTCTCGCGCGCGGTCACCAGCTTGCCTTCGATCTCCGGCCAGGTGGTGCCGACGAAAGTCCCGTCGGCCGCCACCGGCCGCACCAGCGCCAGGCCGTGCTCCTGCCCGACCGCGTAGTCGTCCGCGCCGAAGGCCGGCGCCATGTGGACCAGCCCGGAGCCGTCCTCCGCAGTCACGAAGGCGCCGGCCACGACGACGTGGGAAGCCCGGTCCGCCGGGAGCGGCACCACCTCGAGCGGCCGGCGGTAGCGCAGCCCCACCAGCTCGCTCCCCTTGAACGTGCGAAGCGGCGTGAGCGCGCGGAACGGCACGGGGCTTTTCCGGGCCCGGGCGGACTGGCGGCCGGTCCCCACCCCGCCCGCCGAGGGCGCGATGGCCTCCAGCCCGCTCGGCAGGTCGGCGCGCGCGGTGGCGAGAATGATCGTCCGGCCGTCCACGGGGTACTCCGCGTACTCGAGGTCGGGGTTCACCGCGACGGCCACGTTCGAGAGCAGGGTCCACGGCGTCGTAGTCCAGATCAGCAGTTGGCGCTTCGGGTCGTCCTCCAGCGGGAAGGTGACGTACACCGAGTTGGTCGTGACCTGCTCGTAGCCCAGGGCCAGCTCGTGACTGGAGAGCACGGTGCCGCAGCGCGGGCAGTACGGCAGCACCTTGTGACCGCGATAGAGCAGCTGCTTCTCGTGCAGCCGGCGGAGGAGCCACCAGACGGTCTCGATGTACTCGTTGCTGCAGGTGATATAGGGATGCTCGTAGTCGAGCCAATAGCCGATCCGGTCGGACAGCCCTTCCCACTCCGCCTGGTACTTGAACACGCTCTTCCGGGCGCGGGCGTTGAATTCGGCGACGCCGAACTTCTCGATGTCCTTCTTCCCGTTGATGCCCAGCTCCTTCTCGACCTCGATCTCCACCGGGAGCCCGTGCGTGTCCCACCCGGCGATCCGGGTGACCGCCTTGCCCTGCATCGCGTGGAAGCGGCAGACCAGGTCCTTGATGGTCCGGGCGAAGACGTGGTGGATGCCGGGTCGGCCGTTGGCCGTGGGCGGCCCCTCGAAGAACACGTAGGGCGGGCCGTCGCGCCCCGCGTCCAGGGTTCGCTGGAAGAGACGCTCCGCCTTCCACAGCTCGAGCTGCGCCTGCTCGAGCCGGTCGGCGGAGAGATCGGGCCAGGCCGGGAACGCCATGGGCTACATCCGCTCCACGACCCGCCGGACCAGCCGGGTCAGCGCCGGCTCCGCGCGGCGGGCGGTCTCGATGATGCGGCCGATGTCCGCGGGCTCGAGCGCGTCGGGCAGGCACT
>DASWAI010000047.1:0-16703 GCA_036391215.1 Gemmatimonadales bacterium | reverse complement strand
GCGCAGAAGGCGCCGAGCGCCACGAGCGGCGCGAAGAGCAGGATGGTCACTCAGCGTCCCCGGAGTAGTCGCGTGGGCGTGCAATCTCGCGGGGACGGTCCGGCTTGCCAAGAGCGGGCCGGACTCAATCCTTCGTCAGCTCGATGTCGTCCGGACCGACGGCGATCTCGCCGTGTCCGGGGATATCGATGATGACGCGGTCCTGGATCGGTCCGCCCGGCGGGCGGGCGATCCGCGAGATCTCCACGATCGTACCGGTCTTGCCCGCGGCCCGGGCGACGCCGGTCCGGCGGACCCGGGCGCGGCGGCCGGGGACGCATTCATCGATGTGGGCCATAGCGCACTCCTTTGGTCGGCGTTCGCACCGGACTAGGGCACGGAGTCGGCGGGCACCGCGTGGATCTGGGTGGCCGCGCGTTTCATGGAGCCCCACCACTCCTGCGCCTTGCCGGTATAGAAGAGCAGCCCGAGGATCAGGGCCACGACGATCAGCACACCGCGAAAGCTCATCGGCCTGTCTCCGAATCGCGCCACATCCTGACGGCGGTGTAGGTGATGACGCAGATGACGAGCACCCGCACGGCATCGAGCGGGAGCGACTTGACGGCGAAGGCCGCGATCAGGATGGCGGGCACGCCGCCCAGCGTGAGCCCGAGCGCGGCTCGGCGGTCGTACTTCCCGGCCCGGAAGAAGCGCACGCTCGCGACCGGCATGAGGCAGGCGCACGACCCCATCATGATCGGGAACGCGGTAATCGGGCTCATGCCGAGCAGGCTCACCATCGCCATGCACGGGGCGTAGAGCCCGATGCCGAGGGTCATGAGCGCGCCGAGCAGGAGGTTGCCGGCCAGCGCGCCGAGGAGGGCGAGGCCCGCCAGACCGAGGGCGTCGCCGCCGCCCGGGAAGATCCCGGTCATGCGCAGCACCATGAACGTGACGGTGACCAGGAGCGCGATGGCCATGCCCCGCCGCACGCGGCGCCGTCCCCATCCGGCCACGATCCCCGCGCCGAACCAGGCGCCGACGACCGAGGCTCCGATCAGGAGCACGAGGGTGCGGACCTCGACCCGGATGGCGGAGACGTAGATCGCGGCCTCCACCACCGTCGGGATCGCGTGGCCGATGTTGAGCGTGCCCGGAATCAGCTCGTCGGGGACCAGGCCCCAGGCCTTGAAGCCCGCCGTGGTGGTGGCGTAGGAGCCGATTCCCAGCGCGTCGAAGAAGTTGGTGAGGAACCCCAGCGCGAGGTGGAGCGGCCCGGGCCGATCCGTGACGACGCCCGCGGGCGGGCTCACGGCGCTCACGCGCGCGCCCCGGCCCGCACGACGCGGTGGCGGTCGGCCCACCAGGCCCAGAGCACGAACAGCCAGAGCCCCAGGGAGAACCACGCCAGCACCGACGGGCTCGGCGGCGGGGGCCCCCACGGCCCGGACGCCCACATGGCCGCCTGCACGAGGAGCAGGGTCCACAGGGCCCAGGATCCGGTCCGATCCAGCGGCCGGGTGCTGCGCACGTAGACCAGGATGCCGGCGAGGAAAAGCGCGCCTTCTATCAGGAGCGTCGCCGGAATCGAGTCCCACAACCCGAGCCCCAGGAGGGGAGACGGGCCGGGCCAGAGCGGCATGTCGGGTCGGTGAGACGCGAAGTCGAGGACCCAGTGGCTCACGACCAGCGCGCCGACCAGGAGGGGGACGCCCGGCCCGGTCCACCGGGCGACCGCGAGCGCGAGCAGCCCGCCCCACACCAGCGCCATCACCAGGCTATGGGACCAGGGATATGAATCGAAGGCGAGCGGAGTGAACGCGGTCACCCCCGGCTCGATCCGCACCCGCTCGATCCCCACCAACAGGAAGACGGGCCAGAGCAGATCCAGGCCGACGGCGGCGGCGAGCAGCAGACCGAGCGACGTGCCTGGAGCGCGGGCCTTGCCCGCGAGTGCGAGAGCGGTGTGGCCGACGAACATGGACCCTCCCCGCGGTCACTCCGCGGCGGCGATGGCCGCCTCGGTCCTGACCCATAGCTCCCTTGCCAGCGCCTCGTCGTCCGCGAGCGGATTGGGGGCCACGTCGCGGCACTTGTCGTAGTAGCGCCCCGTCACGGTCGCGAGCTCGGGCGCGGTGGCGCAGTAGAGCGGCGTCTGCGCGCCTTGCTCGTTCGAGAGCAGAAACTGTTTCAGGAGCCACTGGAACGGCTGGGGCACCGCCCGCCAGATGTTCGACGCCACGGCGCCCGGGTGGAGCGCGGAGGTCGTCACCCGGGTGCCGGCGAGCCGCCGGGCCAGCTCCTTGGCGTGGAGCACGTTCATGAGCTTGGTGACGGCGTAGTCGGGGAAGGCGCTGCGCTTCGGCTCCGCGCGGCGCTCGAGCCCGCTCCAGTCGAGCCGCTTCACGCCCGCGTGCGCGATGCTGGACACGTTGACGATGCGCCCGTTGGGTGCGGCGCGCAACCTCGGCAGCAGCAGGTTCGTGAGCAGGAACGGGCCGATGTGGTTGGTGGCGTAGGTCAGATCGAAGCCGTCCCGGCTCAGGGCGCGGGTCCCCGCGATGCCGGCGTTGTTGACCAGGACGTCGATCGGCCGGGCGGTCGCGAGCAATCGGCCGGCGGCGCTGCGGACGGACGCGAGGTCCGAGACGTCGATCTCGAGGAACTCGGCATCGGCGCCGGGGTGACTCCGGCGGATTCCATCCAGCACCGGCTCCGTCCGCTCCTTCGAGCGGGCCGCGAGCACCACGCTGGCGCCGCGGCCCGCGAGCGCCTCGACCATGGCGCGGCCGATGCCGGAGTTCGCCCCGGTCACGAGGAAGGTGCGGCCCTGAAGATCGGCGGCGGTCATAGGTCGGCTCCCGGGGACCTTAGTGGCCGCCGGAAGGGGGCGCAAGGCGGGATGAGCAAGCCTTCACGGACCCTTACCGCGCCTCTCATCCGGACCGGGCCAGCTTCGAGCCATGAGTCGCCGGGCGCGTTCATGGGTTGCCGCACTCGGGTGCGGGCTGCTTGCCGCCGCGGCGTCGCTGCCGCGTCTCGCGGCGCAGGATTCGTTGCCGCCGTGGGAGGGCGGCCTCACGGCCTCGCTGGGACAACCCTCCCGCAACCGGATCTACACCGGCACGAGTCTGGGCTTCGACTGGCGGGAAAGCCGTCCTCTGGTCCCCGTCGTGTACGGCGCGTTCGGCGTGACCCACTCGCTCGGGAGTCCGGTGAAGGGGATTCTCGCCGCATCCGCCGAGGGGTACGGCGGGCTCCGCTCCAGCCGGTTCGACCTGGGCGTTCGCGCCCTGCTGCAGATGCCGATCCTGCGCCTCTCGGTGGGCGGGGACTACAACCTCCGTGACGGCCGTCTGGGCCCCATGCTTGGCATCACCCTGCCGATCCATCGGGGCGGAATCTTCGGCGGAGGCAGCGTGCTCCGCGCGGAATGGAGTCCCGGAGCGCTGGCCGCCGTTCGCGCGTCGGTGCTCGTGCCCGTGCATCAGCCCTTTGCGGGGCGGACGCGCCCGCGGGCCGACCGGGTAGACGTCGCGCCGCGAGCGGGTGAGCGCGCACCGCGGCCGGCGCCGGCTCCCGGGCTCGATTCCGCACTCGCCGAGCTGCGCGCGGCGGTTCAGCGGGTGGGCCATCTGGCCGTGCCCTACCTCGACCGCCCAGGCGCCGACCCCCGGGCCGCGCTCGAGCCGCTCATCGAGGAGCTCCGAACCCCATCGCCCGTTCCCGGCGTCACCGGCCCGGGCCTCCAGGTCGAAGGCCTGGTGCGTGCCTACCACGCCGAGCTGGACCGGGCGTTCTCCATCGCCGCCTCGGGCGGGCCGGTGCCGGAGGGCGGGGCGACGCCGGACGGGCTGCTCGCCGCCGGCCAGGCGCGCGAGACGCTCCGCGACCACGTGCTGTACCCCTACGACCGCCTGCTCGGTCAGTGGAAGACCGGCACCACGATCGCCGGCCTCGCGGCATACGCCCGGGGCAACTTCGCCCGCGACGTCGTCTCGCTGACGTCGATCTCGCCGGAGGGGGAGGCGAGGGTGCTGTACGTCTTCGAGCGGCTGCTGGAGGCCGTGACCGACTTCGAGCGCGAGGAGCGGGACCGGTGGGGCGACAGCCGCATCGTCTGGCTGCCCCTGCAGCTCGGCCTCCGGCCCGAGGACCACGATACCCAGGGCAAGCTGGACGCGATCGTCGAGGCCGTCGTGGGCGTGCATTTCACCGATGGCAACCGGGTGTGGTACGTGGTCAACGAGCAGTTCCAGGCGGAGGTGATCCGGTCCATCCGGCAGGCCGAGGACTATCACGTGCTGTGGATCCACGACTTCCGGGGCCGGAACGATCAGGGGCAACCCGACGCGCTTGCCCTTCGCTACGTGGTGGACGTGTATCTGCGGACGCTGGCGCAGCGGATCCGCGAGTACGATGTCCGGCGGCGCCTGCCGGTCTACATGATCTTCCTCGACCAGTACTACTACGAGGCGAACCAGGGCCACCTGTGGCTCGACGTGCTGGAGCGGCCGCTGGAGAAGGGACCCGATCTGCCGTCGCGGTTCGCGCCTCTCGCGGACACGATCCGGAGCGGGCAGCAGGAGCTCCGGGAGGCGATCGCGGGCTCACGGCTGCTCCAGGCCGAGGCGAAGCAGTACGGCGAGAAGTGGCTGCGCAACCTGGTGAAGGTGCACGTGAGCATCACCAACCCGGCCGACCTGTCCTTCTGGAGCCGGCAGATGGTGCCGTTGCTGGGCGTTCCCGACAACATCATGCGCGATCACCGGAAGCTCGTCTTGTACGACGTCGCCGAGGACGATCCGTATCGCGGGCTGGCGATCTACACCGGGATGGGGATCGGCGAGCATTACACCGGGTCCACCTGGGAGGACCGGGCGCTTCTGGTGCAGGGCCCCGCCGCGCTCTCGCTCAAGGCCCAGGCGCGCCGGTTGCTCGAGGGGCAGGGCCTCACCGGCACGCGTCTGCCGTACCCGCTTCGGGCCCGGCCGCTCGGACCGGGCTACCGGGTCGCGGTCGAGGCCGAGATCGCCCGCCAGCGCGGCACCGGCGGGCGCGACCAGCGCGCGCTGGAACTACACAACGGGACCGGCTTCCAGGACAAGCAGGTCAGCGTGGCGAAGGCCGTGCTGTACGGCCTCATGCCCCCCGGCTCAGTGGTGAAAGTGCCCGATTCGCTCTGGGGGAACGCCCTCTACGCCTCGCTCCTCACGGGGAGCGCCCTGCGCGGATGCCGCGTTCTGTTCGTGGCGCCGTCGCTCGCGGCGGCGCCGGACCCGGGCTGGCCCTCGATGACGCTCGCGCACGACCTCTTCGCCCGGCTGATCGTGCTGCAGCAGGAATTCGGCCCCGAGCTGGAAGCCGTCGGCGGCATGCTCAAGACCGGCATCTACAATCCGGGTGTCGGGGTGCAGGAAGTCGGCGCCCGATTCGCGGGCGCGTATCGCAACGCGCGGCGGACGCCGTTTCTGCGCGACCTGTTCCCCGTGGATCCCTCGGTGGACACGCTGCTCGCACACGTCCGCGAGCTGCTGCCCGCGGCCGCGGATACCGGGCCGGCCCTGCCCGGGCGGGAGGTCATGCCCAAGCTCCACCTCAAGGCGAACTTCTTCGCCTCGCGGGAGGGGTGGGACAGCCTCATCGCCCGCCCGGAGCTGGCGCAGATACTGGAGGCCTATCTCGCACAGCTCGTCCGCACGGACCCGCGGCAATACGATGCACGGGCCGCGGCCGACGCGCTCGCCGTGGCGAGCCAGCGGCTGGTTACCGTCTTCCGCGCCACGCTCTCACCCGCGCAGCGCGAGCGCGTCATGTATTACCTGCTCATCGGCTCGGCCAACGAAGACTACCGCTCCATGTTGATGGATGGAGAGGCCACGGTCCTGCTGTCGGGCTGGTCGGGCGTGGTCGGGCTGATCGACTTCAGTCTCATCGTGAACCTGAGCGTCTGGATCGACGACCTCGAGATGCTCGACGCGCTCATTCCTCCGCCCACTCCCCTCCAGCGCACTCTCGCCCGGCGCGTGCGATTCGCGCTCTAGGGCGGTTCAGAAGGACGGGGCAAAGCTGAAACCCCAGCGGAACCCGACCGCGCCGGCGGGCTTGTCGTCCTGCGCGAGCGCAGGGCGGCTCACCCAAAGCGGGAAATCGAAGCGGGTCTGGAACGAGGTCCGGCCGATGCGATGGTCCACGCGGATGCCGACGCCGGCATCGCCCACCGCCTGCAGCCGGTTGCGGGCGGGGTCGAGGTCCCCGTTGGCCAGCGCGCCGTCGGCGAAGGCCGCGACGGCGATCCGGCTCAGGAGCCCGGGGCGCGGGCGCTGGCGGACGACGCACTCGAACTCGAGCGTGCCGCCGAGCGCCTGGTTGCCGCTGACGCGCGGGTCGAGCCCGCGCACGCCGGCCCCGCCGGGCTCCTGGTAGAACCAGCCGGGCCGGGCGAGGAGCGAGCCGCGGGAGCGAAGGAACGGGCTGTCGAAGCGCTGGTAGGGATCGGCGCCCGAGAGATAGATCCGTCGCTGGCGCAGGACGGAGTCGCCCGATACGGCGGCGCCCGCGAACACCCGCGCCCCGAGGGTCAGCGCCTTCCCCAGCGAACGGCGCAGCGTGGCGGCGAGCGTGAACCGGCCGTAGGCGCCGCCCCCGATCGTGGCGCCCGCGTTGGGATAGGCGTAGCCCGCCCCGAGGGTGGCGTCGAGACCGAGCGGCCAGCGGCCGTGGCTGGCGAGCCGGCCCGTCAGGACCACCTCGGCCGTCCCGGCATCGTCGTAGAACCGGCGATCCAGGTACGCTGTGTCGGTGACCGTGAGCCACTGAAGCCGGATCCCGAGCGAGCGGAGGGTCGAGTCGGCCAGCCGGGCGCGGAAGCGGCGCGTGACGCCGAGCCCCGCGGCGGCCCGGCCCTCCTCCCACGCGAGCGCCAGCTCCTCGGACCAGCCGGTCGCGCGCAGCCACACCGGATTCCGCAGGCGGAGCCGGGCGTTGAGCTCCCTGTGGGCATCGTCGGCGGAAGCCCCCGTGCCGAGCGAGAGCCAGGCCTCGTTCAGCTCGAAGCGCCCGAGGTAGTCCTCCCTGAGCCGGGCGCCGAAGGTCCATCCTCCGGCGTCGTTGTACCACGCGGTCGGCGCCCAGCCGAGGGTGAGACGATCCCGCGCCACCCTGGGGGAGAAATAGGTGTCCAGGTAGCCGTCGGCGGGCCGCTCGGGCGCGAGGACGAGCCAGCCGGACGAGAAGCCGAACACGCGCTGGTTGTTGAGCATGTTCCAGTCATGGCTCTGCGCCAGCGGATCGAGCAGCACGCGTCGGGGGCGAGTGCCGGTGACGACCGTAAGCGTCTCTCGGGGCGTGAGTGCGGCCGCCCGCCCCACGCCCGTGTCCCCCTGTGCGATGACCCACACGGTCTGGGGAAACAGCCCGGCCGCCCGCCGTTCCACCACGACGGTCGTGCGCCAGCGCCCGTCCCCGGTCGGCTCCCGCCGTGCGGCGGCGATGGCGTCGTCGTACAGGGTGCCGCCCTGCGGCAGCTGGAGGTACAGCGGGTCCGGGTTGGGCTGGATCAGCTCGCGCGCGATCTGCTGGAAGGCGCCGGGCACCGTGGGCCGAAGCAGAAACCGCGCGTACAGCGCGTGGTAGAGCCGCTGCATCGCCTCATCGCCTCCCGCCCACGTCCGGAGCTGGTAGGACATGAACTCCGTGCGCCGGCAATAGGTGGAAGCGCAGGGCGAGGTGGAGGTGGGCGATCCGAGGGGCTCGTCGCCGCTCGCGAGCCCGTCGAGGTCCCAGTCGAGAATCTCGCGCTCGAGCCGGGCGTAGGCACCGTGCCGGCCCAGCGTCTCGAAGAACCAGGCGGCCTGGAACGCGGCCGTCCCCACGGTGAACACGCGGGCGCCTCCCGGCAGCACCTGTTCGGTGATCATGAGCCCGAGCAGGTCGAGGATCGTCGTTTGGCTGGAGGCATCCGCGAGCAGCACCATGGGGAGCGGGCTGCCCGTGCGGTCCAATCCCTGGACGACGGTGATCTGGGGCCAGGGATAGGTGCCTGCCAGGTCGTGCGTCCATGCGAGCGCGGTCTCGGTGCGGCGGGTCGCGAGCCCGGCGCCCCAAACCCGCTCTTCCCCCCGCTCGTAGAGCGCGTGCACCGGGCGCTCGAGAAAGTCGCCCTCCTCGTAGCGGAAGCTCGGGCTCAGTGCGAATGCGGCCTCGGTCACCTCTTCGGCGTACCAGGTGATCCGCTTCCGCCCCGGCGCGGCGCCCTCGCACCGGGCGCCGGCGGCCCGCGGGTCCCGCGGCGTCCGATACCAGTCCCGTTGCAGCGTCACCAGGGCGGGGGAGGCGGCGGCCGCGCCGCGCCACCCCGGATCCCCACAGAGGGGGACGCCGGTGCCGCCGATCACCTGGTCGGCCGCCAGGTCCAGGGCGATCAACAGGGTGGCGAGAGCCGGCGTCGTCACGGTGGTGCCGGAGGTCTCGTTCAGCACCTGCGGGTACCAGCCTACGAGCTGGAGCCGCCGCCCGCGCCGGTCGCTGCGCCACGGCAGCGCCGGGGGGCGCGCCTCCCACCGGAGGGTGACGACTACCGAGTCGCCCGGCGCCAGCCCCTGCGGGAGCGCCAGCCGGGCGACGCTGCTGTCGGGGGCGTCGGGCCACGCGAGCGCCGCCGGCGCGCCCTGAAGGCGGAGCTCGAGGATGCGCTCGAACCCGGTGGCGTCCGGAGGCGTTTGCGCCCGAGCGGGCCAGCCGCGGGCGCCGGGACCGAAGGCGTTGAGGCCGAGCGAGAGCGTGAGGGACCGGAGCGTATCCGGCCCCATGTGCCGGTACAGGATCTCGGCGGTTCCGGACACGACGCCGGTGGCGTCGTCCAGCGCCGCGTCGAGCCGATAGTGCACATCGGGAGGCGGGCCGTTCCGGAAGGTGGAATCGGCAGGGATGTGCGTGAGGGCCAGCGCCAGCAGAGCCGCGTACGTGCGGGGCCTCCGGGGCGAGCCGAATGTCGCGCGTCGTCGCGCGTCAGCGCGAGCCGGCGGCTAGGCGCGCAGCTGGCTCAGGATGCCTTCGATGCCGCCGCCGGGTACGCGCGCCTCGTGGTACGCCATTAGCCGGCCCTCGTGGACCCGGACCCACGCCGAGGCAGGGGGCAAGCGGACTTCCCGGCCGGTCGGCGGGATCGGCGCCGCCCCGGGGAGCGCGAGGGTGCCGCGCTGGGTTCCGCGGACATTCGAGACGAAGTAGACCACGTCCCCTTCCTCGACCAGGTCGGTGGCGCCCTGCGAGTAGTCCGGGAAGGCGTCGAGCTGCGCCGAGATCGCGGCGAGGAACTCGACCTTCCCGCCGGCGTCGGGGCCCCCTCCCTCGACCCGGAAATCGTCATCGATCAGCGCGGCCAGGGCCTCGCGATCGCCCCGGTCGAGGGCGGCGCTGTAGGCCTCGAAGGCCTCTCGCGGTCCCGGCCCCGTCAGCGTGCGGTCGAGCTTGCGCTGCTCCCGTTCTTCGCGCTTCCGCTTCTTGTTCAGGTCCTTCTGCCGTTTCTCGAATCCATAATTGCGTTTGGGCAACGGAATGGCTCCTGGGTGAAGGCAGTTTGATGCCGAGAGGGACTCGCCGTCAGACCGCGCCGTCGGCGGAGCGGCTCATGCCCTGCTGCTTCAGCCAGCTGAGGAGCCCTCGCTCCACTTCTTCATCGGTCTGTCCGACCGTCTGCTCCATGACGGGCCAGCGCTTGCCCGGGCCCATGAGATACCACATGGGAGGGACCGCCGCCTGGCCCCGGCGGGTGTTGGCCGGCTGCCCGTCGTACGAAACGAAATGAAAATCGCGGCCGCGGTAGCTCACTCGGCGCTGCTCGATCTTGTAACTGCTCACGGAAGGCTCACGGAACGGGGGCGGAGCGCGCGGGAGGCGGTGGCCTCACCCGCGCAGGCGGAATCGGGACGCGGGGCGACCCGCATGCTTATGCAATGTAAGCGGGTGGCTCCCCATCCCGGCCCTTGCGGCCGGGCCGGGGCGGGGTTCCGGGACTGGCAGGATCGCAACATATCGCCAAACTTATGGCGAAACCACGCCCGCCGCCTGCCAGCCGGCCTGGCCGGGCGGGTCCGCTCCCAATGTCACGTTCCCGCCCGATGGAGGCCCTCATGTCCCGCGCCCGATTCCAGTGCGCCGCCCTGCTCTTGTTCCTCACGATCGCGCCCGGGGGGGCCCGCCACGCGGCCGCGCAGATAGGCCGGCTCAAGAAGGTCGTTACCGGCAAGGCGGTGGAGAGCGGGAAGCTGGCGGCCTGCATGCCCGACCGGCCGCCCACCCTCGTCCAGTCGATCAGCCTGACCCCGGCGCAGATCGCGAAGATCAACGCGGGCCTCGACGCGGAGCTGGCCACCCACTCCGCGGCGCGGAAGGAGTACGAGCAGCGGCTCAAGGCCTCGGAGAAGGAGAACGAGGCGTACCAGAAGGCGCACGCGGAGTGGGAAAGGAAATACGAGCAGTACAGCAAGTGCGCCGACAAGGTGCGGGAGGCCGACGCGAAGAAATCGGACGAGCTCAACGCCCGGACGGAGGCGGCCGGGGACAAGGCGAAGGGGCTGGACGAGGAGCGGATGATGAAGTTGGCGGAGCGGGCGCAGGCGGCCGCCGAGCGGGTTTCGCAGGGACGGGGCACGGCCGAGGACCGGGCGACGCTGGCGGAGTTCCAGAAGAGCATGGCCCCCGTCCAGGCGATGGGGGCGGAGGCGCAGGCCGCCATGCAGGAGTCCGCGGAGTTCAACAAGGGTGCCGACGCCCGGGTGGAGAAGGCGTGCGGCAAGAAGCCGGAGGAGCCCAAGGCGCCCGAAGGCATGGGCAAGAGCCCGGAGCGGACGGCCCAGGAAGCCGGCGCCAAGGCCGCCGGGATGGATGCCCAGGCGTATGCCGAGGCGCGCGATCTCCTCCTCGGGTTCGTCATGGCCAACACGGTGGTGGCATCGGGCAAGTCGGGGGACGGGGCGGGAGGATCCCAGGGGCAGGGCCAAGGGGCAAACGGCTCGTCATCGGGTGCCGACGCGACCAACCAGGGGCTCCGGGACGCTGCCCAGAGGATCTGCGCAATGAGGAAGGCGGGCGTCCCCATCTGATGAGACTGCCCGCCCTCCTCACCGTGCTGGCGCTGGCCGGGCCGGCCGCGGGGCCCGACCCGGACTCCACGCTGGCGGTGCGCGCGGAGGGTGGATGGGAGACGTGGTGGCGGGCCGGCGAGGCGCCGGCCCGCTGGACGGCAGCGCTCCCGGCCGTGGCCGACCGCGTGCGGTGGCGCCGCGCGGCCCCCGGACTCGAGTGGGGCGAGTTCGCCCTCGCGGGCACGGGCGAAGCGGTCCGGGTGCGGGTGATCGTCGTGCGGCTCGAGCCCCGCGTCCTCGAGCTCAGGCTGGTGAAGCCGGCGGACGAGCCCGGACTCGCCGGGCGGTGGGACATCGGCGAGGCCCCGGCCGGTGCCCTGCTGGCTGTCAACGCCGGCCAGTTCACCGACCAGCCCTGGGGCTGGCTGGTCCAGGACGGAGTCGAGCGGCAGCCGCCGGGGCGCGGCCCGCTCGCGCCGGCCATCGTGCTGGACACGGCCGGGGTCGTGCGGCTCGTGCCACCGGATTCCCTGGATGCCGCGCGCCCGGCGGCGCGGCACGCGTTTCAGTCGTACCCCACGCTGCTCCAGGGCGACGGTGAGATCCCCCGCGCGCTGCAGGAACCGGGGTCGGGCGTGAATCTCGGGCACCGGGATGCGCGACTGGCGCTGGGCGAGCTGCGCGACGGGCGCATTCTCGTCGCTCTGACGCGGTTCGAGGGCCTGGGCGGCGTCCTGGCGAACCTGCCGTTCGGCCTCACCACCCCCGAGATGGCCGCCGTGATGGGCGCCCTGGGCGCCCGGCGCGCGGTGCTTCTCGACGGCGGCATCTCGAGCCAGCTGCTGATCCGGGAGGGCGGCCACACCCGCCGCTGGCCCGGCTGGCGGCGGGTGGCGCTGGGACTCGTCGTGTTTCCCCGGGCTCCATAGTCAGGTCCTCCGCGGCGGCCTTCCGTACAGCTTGCGCAGCTCGTCCTTGGCCGCTTCCAGCCGGGCGCGCCGGCGCGCCGGCAGGTGCTGCCCCGCCCGATTGATGTAGAACGTCAGCATCGACATCGCCGACCGGAACGGATCGCTCTTGCGGCGGCGGCTCGCGTCGGCCGAGCGCTTGAGCGAGAGCGCGATGGCGCGCGGGTCATCGAGCGTGAAGACGCCCTGCTCGAGGTCGAGGGCGGTGCTGGTCTCGGTGACGCGTTGCGACCAGCGCCCCCGCGCCTTCCGCATCATGCGGTTGGCGGGACCCCGTGGCTGGCGAAGGCCCCCTCGATCTCGGCCCAGGGCACGCCGCGAGCGAGCGCGGTGAACGTTCCCCGCTCGGCGATCTCCCGCGCGGCCTGGAGAAAGCCGCCCCAGGCCGCGCGGGCGAGCGCGCCGCCCACGCTGATCCGGCGGACGCCCATCCCGGCGAGCTCGGCCACGGTGGTGAAGTCGCTTCCGACCAGCACATTCACCGGCTTGGGAGCGACCGCCTGCACCACGGCCGTGATCTCGGCCCGGGTGCGGATGCCCGGCGCGTAGAGGCAGTCCGCACCGGCCTCGGCGTAGGCGGTGAGCCGGCGGATCGTCTCCGCGAGATCGGGGCGCCCGACGATGAATCCCTCCGATCGGCCGGTGAGCAGGACGCCGGTCCCGCTGCCGTCTATCGCTTGCCGGGCGGCCCGGATCCGCTCGACCGCGAGCGCGAAGTCAAAGAGCGGGCTCGAGGCGTCGCCGGTCGAGTCCTCGATCGAAAGCCCGGCGACCCCGGTGCCGGTCGCGGCGGCGACGTTGGCGGCGACCTCGGCCGGCGCGACGGCGAATCCGCCTTCGAAGTCGGCGTTGACGGGCACCTCGACGCCATGGGCGATGGACCGGATGTGGGCCAGCGCCTCCGCCAGCGACACGCGGTTGTCGGGCCGGCCCAGGGACCAGGCGAACCCGGAGCTGGTGGTTGCGAGCGCGGGAAAGCCCAACTGCGCCAGAAGGCGGGCGCTGCCCAGGTCCCAGGGGTTCGGGATGACGAAACAGCCGGCCTCGTGCAGCCGGCGGAACACGGAGCGGCGGTCGGGAGTCGGCGTCATGCAGGGAAGATACCGCGGGTCAGGGGGTGGCCTGCCACCAGGCGTAAAGGAACTCCTGGGTCTCTCCTCCCGGAGTCCGATGCTGCTCGATCCGGCTGCTCCGCAGTTGAAAGCCGGGGCCGAGCAGGACCTCGATCGCCGCCGCGGAATAGCGCTGAACCGGGAGACCGCTGCAGCGCTCCGGACCCCCGGGACCGAAGGTCGCAAGAACCAGGTGTCCGTGTGGCGCCAGCCCCTTCCGGAGCGCGGCCAGGTACCGCCTTTGCTCACCCGGGCGCAGGAGGAAGTGGAAGACCGCGCGGTCGTGCCAGAGCACATACCGGCGCTCGGGCACGAAGCTGGTGATGTCGGCGGCGATCCAGGTCACCCGCCCGGCCGCCGGTCCGAGGCGAGCCCGCGCCTGCTCCAGCGCCGCAGGCGAGAGGTCCAGCACGCTGATATCGGTGTAACCGGACGCGAGCAGGTGATCCGCCAGAAGGCTCGCCCCGCCCCCGACATCCAGGATCGGCGCCTCGAGCGGTATGCCCGTCTCCCGAATCAGCGCGACCGACCGCTCGGGCACCGGCTCGTACCACGAGACTTGGTCCGCGCTTCGGGTTTCGTAGAGCCGCTGCCAGTGGGCGGCGGGATCGACGCCCATCATCCGGCCGGGTGGGGTCGCGAGCCGCGGCCGCGGGTCAGGGCGACCACGCCACCTCCGGATTTGCCAGCGCCTGGCTGACACCGGCCAGGAGCAGCGCGAGCAGGGCGGGCGCAACGGCGGTCAGCCAGTATCGGAGCGGCGTGTGCCCGGGGCCGCGGGCATCGTCCTCCGACCCCCGGTTGAGGCGGGCAAGCTCCGCCGTTCCGAGGAGCGCGCGGACCGACACGGAATAGCAGGCGAACGCCATCACGCCGAGTCCGACGACGAAGCACCAGCGGGTGGCGCGGGCCAGGTGAGGCGGGGCGAGGAGCCCGATGACCGGCAGGGAGATCCCGAGCAGGAGCCAGGCGGCCGGGAACGTCGAGGGCCGGTAGGCGAGCAGCGGACGCCGATGGCGCGCCGAGTACCCCAGGCACGAGGCCACGGCGGCCGTCGTCACCGCCCACGCCGCCCAGAGCCTTCCTGACGCGGCCAGGGCGTATCCCGCCACGCATGCGCCGGCCAGAAGCAGGTCGGCGGTGAGGCGCCTGTGCCGATGGCGGCGTGTATCCGGTGGTGCGAGCAGCTCGGCCAAGCGGGCCTCGCGGGAACCGGCCATCCAAATGGCCGTCTCCAATCTGCCACCCGCCCGCGACGCGTGCCAGACGGGTCGCTAGGAGCAGGCGTCGGTTCCGTCAATGTTGCGATTCCAGGCCTGAATCCAGCCAAGGCGGCCACCAGCGTCAATGTGTACCCACCACTCGTGCTCGATGGGGCGGATCAGGACCGCGGGCGCGCCGGCTTTCTCGAATTCGGGCTCCGACCAGAACGGCTCGACGGTGGCCTCCCCGCCGCGCGTCCACACGCGCTCGCCGACCTCGGAAACCTCGCCAACGACGTAGAGCGTGTCACCCGGTGCGAGCGGCTTGCGCAGGGCGGCGAGCCGGGCCGAGTCCGCTGGTGCGGGCCGAGGGGGCTGCTCCTCCTCTGCGAGGTAATCGGCGAGGCGGAAGGGGCGGCGGACGAGGATCATGCCGAGTGCGAGCGTGTGGAAGTCCGCGGAATCGGCGACGAAGCCCTGACCCGGCGTGAGAAGAAAGAGACGCGTGTCCGGCGCCTGCTGGCGGGCGTATACGGGCAGCGTATCGCGAGCGGTCCAATGCCCCAGCTGGCAGCACTCGAATGGGCACGCTCCGCGCTCGACGAACGGCGTACTCGGCGGCCGCTGCGCCGCGAGCGGCGACCAGGAGAAGAAGAGCACGGCGATCCAGAGCGATCGGGCGACCATGGGGCTCCCCGCTGTGACCATCCGCGAAATCTCCCTGCCTGGGCCACCGGGGGAAGTCCCCGGATGCGACAGGAACGGGCGGTATTGCGACACGACGTCCCACGCTGAAACCGACGACGAATGGAGGGCGTAGGGCGATTCCTCCGACGGATGGATCACATGCAGCCCCGATGGCTTGCCAGCCCGCCGGGCCGTGCTACCATCCAACGCTCATGCGCATTGTACGGGACCTCGTTCCCGCCGGATCCTCAGGGAGAACGATCCGAATGAGCTTGTCACGTGCCTGCCGGGTTGCCGCCGTTCTGGCCGCCACGATCGCCGCAGCCTGCAGCCGCACCTCCCAGGAGACCCTCCGCACCTCGCCGCCCCCGGCGCCCGGCAGCGACCGGCTTCTCTCGGCGGTCGATCAGGCCCGGGCCGACAGCGCCCGGCATCCGTACACCGAGGCGGACATCCGCTTCATGTCCGGCATGATCCCGCATCACGCGCAGGCGATCGTGATGGCCGGCTGGGCGCCCAACCATGGCGCGAGCCAGTCGGTGCGCACCCTGTGCGCGCGGATCATCAACGCGCAGCGGGACGAGATCGTGACGATGCAGCAGTGGCTCCGCGATCGCCGCCAGCCGGTGCCGGAGGCCGACACCAGCGCGATGGCGATGACGATGCCGATGCCCGGCGCCGCGCACGAGATGCTGATGCCGGGCATGCTCACCGACGCCCAGATGCGGCAGCTGGACCAGGCGGGAGGGCCGGAGTTCGACCGCCTGTTCCTCACGTTCATGATCCAGCACCACCGCGGCGCCGTCGCCATGGTGCGGCAGCTCTTCGGGTCCTACGGCGCCGCCCAGGACGAGATCGTGTTCAAGCTCGCGTCGGACATCAACGTCGATCAGACTACCGAGATCGCCCGGATGGAGCGGATGCTGGCCGCCCTGGCGCTCGGGATCAGCTCCCCCGGATGACCGCGCCGTCGCCGGCCCGCCCGCCCACCACCGCCCTATTAGAGGAAGACGCCATGGCATTCCCGCGTCAGGCCCGCCGACCGACCGTCACGCCGCCGCTGCCGCTGCTGCTCGCGCTCGGATTGCTGTCCGCGGCGGCATGCGCCCCGTCGACCGCGTCCTCGGGCGGCGGCGGGCCGGCGCCGGTCGGCGACATGTCCACCAAGGCGCCGAACCCGGATCCGCGGGTCGGCCTCAAGGCGGGCCTGTGGGATGCCGGCGAAGCCTCGTGGAACCTGCGGGTGCTCTCCGAGACCCGGCCGTCGCCGCAGTTCATCGACATGACCAACTCCGACCTGGCGTTCACCGGGCCGTACGCGATCCAGGGGAGCTACCACGGGTTCCAGGTCTGGGACATCTCGAACCCGAGCCGGCCCGTGCTCAAGACGGCGTACGTCTGCCCGGCGTCGCAGAGCGACGTCTCGGTCTACCGGAACCTGCTGTTCGTCTCCGGCGAGGGCCTGAGCGGGCGGATCGACTGCGGGACGGAGGGCGTCCAGGACACGGTGAGCAAGGAGCGCCTGCGCGGCCTTCGCATCTTCGACATCAGCGATATCGCGCATCCGCGGAACGTGGGCAACGTGCAGACCTGCCGGGGCTCGCACACCCATACGGTGCTGGTGGACCCGCGGGACACCGAGAACGTCTACGTCTATATCTCGGG
>DASWAI010000046.1:0-4281 GCA_036391215.1 Gemmatimonadales bacterium | reverse complement strand
CGGCGGCTGCTCTGGCCCTGCGACGAATCGGGCCGTCCGCTCGCCGAGCTTCCTCCGGGCGCCCGGTCGCACCTGGCACCGCACACGAAGCGGCTCCGCGCCCGAGCGGATGCCAACGGCGGCCCGCCCTGGGCGCTCTTCCGGACCGCGGCCGCGGCCGCGCCGCACCGCGTCGTGTGGGCGGATCTCGGGCGGCGGCTGGTCGCATTCGCCCTGGCGGACGGCGCGGCGCGCGCCGAGATCCCGCTCAACACCTGCTATGTCCTCGCCGCGCCGGACGCAGAAACGGCGCTTCGGCTGGCTGCCTGGCTCAACGCGAGCTGGCTTCGCGCGGCCGCCCGGCTCGTGGCTACGCCCGCCGCCGGCGGCTTCGCTCGGTTCAGCGCAGGCGTGGTCGGCGGACTTCCACTGCCCGACTCCGCGCTCGCAGACCCGGCCCTGGCCGACCTCGCCAGGCTCGGAGCGGAGGGCCGCGACGTCCAGCGAGAGATCGATGTCCTCACCGCCAGTCATCTCGCGCTCGGCCCCGAGGCGCAGCGCGCGCTCGCGGATCTGGATCAGCGAGACCATCGGCGCTGAGGCGCTGGTGCCCGTGGCGGAGCCACTGCTCACGGCTCTCCGGCCCGGTCCGCCGGCGCCGCCCGCGCGGGTGGCCGCGGCCCTGGCTCGGAGCCTGGCGCCCGAAGAGGCCCCGGACCCCGCCCCGGCATGGCTCTGGCCCGAGCAACTCGCCTCGTTCCGCCGCGCCGCTGCCGCGGTCCGGCGCTATGGCGGCGCGCTCCTGGCGGACCCAGTCGGCACCGGCAAGACCTACGTCGCCCTCGCCGTGGCGGCAGCGCTCAACCGCCGGCCAACCGCGTGTCTCGTCCCGGCCGCGCTCACCGGGCAGTGGCGGGAGGTGTCGGCCAGGCTTGGCGTTGCCGCCATCGTGTGGTCGCACGAGCGGGTGAGCCGGGGCGCGCTCCCGGAGCAGTGCGGGCAGCTGGTGCTGGTGGACGAGAGCCATCACTTCCGCAACCCGGCCACTCGCCGGTACCGGCACCTCGCGCGGTGGCTGGTCGGGCGGCGGGCCCTTCTGGTGAGCGCGTCACCGGTGCCGAACCGCCTCGCGGAGCTCGGACACCAGCTGGCGCTCACCCTGCGCGACGACGCACTCCGGCGCCACGGCCCGCCATCGCTCACCGCGCTGTTCGGCACGGGCCGCAGCCATCATGCGCTGAGCCGCGTGATCATCGTCCGCTCGGCGGCGTCGGCGCGGCGCCCGGCCGCGCGAGAGCTGGTCGTCCCACTCGAAGACTCGACGCTCGCGCCCCTCGGCCCGGCGCTGGCCCTGGTCGAGCGGCTCCGGCTCTCCACCCGGGCTCCGATCGCGGCGCTGGTGCGCTCGGCGCTCTGGCGGGCCGCCGGGTCGAGTCCCGCCGCGCTGGGCGCGTCGGTCGAGCGCTACCGCCGGCTCCTGCTCCATGCCCGCGACGCCGCGCGGTCGGGCCGCGCACCGGATCGCCGCACGCTGCAGGACCTCACCTGCGGTCTCGATGACCAGCTCCTGTTCTGGGATCTCCTCGATCCGGCCGACGGCGTCACGGATCTGGCACCGGACGACCTTCCGCTGCTGGAGGAGCTGCGCGGGCTGGTGAGCGCCGCGGCGCGGGAACCCGATCCCAAGGTCGAGCAGCTCCGCCACCTGCTGGCCGACGGCCGGCCCACCCTGGTCTTCACGGTGGCGCGGGAGACGGTGCGCCACCTGCGCGACCGCCTCCCCGGCCCGGTGGCCTGGTGCACCGGTGAGCGCGCGGGCATCGGGCGCCAGCCGGTGCCCAGGCGCGTGGTGCTCGACTGGTTCCGCCCGGGCGTCGGTAATGGGAGCATCCCGGGCCTCGCTCTGCGCCATCTCATCACCACCGACGTCGCTGCGGAGGGCCTGGATCTTCACCGCGCGGAGCGGGTGATCCACTACGACCTCCCGTGGACGCCGGCGCGGATGGACCAGCGCGAGGGCCGCGCCCGCCGGGCGGGCGCGGCGCACGCCGAGGTCGAGGTCGTCCGGCTCGATCCGCCGCCGATGGTGGACGCGCGGCTTCGCCAACTCGCCTGCCTCGCGGGAAAGCGGCGGCTGCCATCGGCCATTGGACTGGACGAGCCCGGTCGAGCGCTATGGCGCTGGAGAGCGGACCTCGCGGAGCAGTTCCGCGACCTCGCGGCCGCCGAGGGGATCGCGCTGCTCCCGGCCGGTCCGCCGGGGATCCTGGCGGGGTTCGCGCTCCACGCGTGGCCGGCCGCGGGCGCGCCACTCGCGAATCATGTGCTCTGGCGGGATGAGGCCGGGGCATGGACCGAGGACGCGGGCATCGTGGCAGCGCGGCTCACGACGGCCGGCGCCGTGGGCGACCTCGAGCTCGCGCCGACGCCTGAGGCCGTCGACACCGCACTCGCGCTTCTGGCCGCGCCCATCCGGCAGCGCCTGGCGGACCTCAGGCGGAGCCGCTGGCTCGGCGCGCACGCTTCACCGGCGGCGCATCGGCTGGTGGGCCGGCTCCAGGCACTCGCCCGAGTGGCCGCGCGACGGCGCGACGCCGCCACGCTGGATCGGCTGCACCGCGCGATCCGCTTCGCGGCGGGCGGGCACACCGCCGGGGAGCGGGCGTGGATCGCAACCCTCGCCGGCTCGAGCGACCGGGCCCTTGCATCCGCGCTGCCCGCGTTCCCGGAACCCACGCCGGAGTGGGACGCGGTCCACGCCCGGCTTACGGGGCTCGTCATCTTCCAGCCGCAGTAGCGCACTCGGACCACCGGCAAGCCGCGCCGGGGGTCCGGGCCGGGCCCTCGCTACGTTTCAACCATGCCCACGCTCCGCACCTTCCTGTTCGATCTCGACGGCACGCTGATCGACTCCGTCCAGCTCATCCTCGACAGCTACCACCACACGCTGGCCGCGCACGGCCTCCCGCCCCGGAGCGACGCCGAGTGGCTCGCGGGCGTGGGCACGCCGCTCACCGCCCAGTTCTCGCCCTGGAAGGACGACGCGATGCTGATGGAGGCGCTGATCGAGACCTACCGCGAGTACAACCTGGCGAACCACGACCGCATGGTGCGGGGCTTCCCGGGCGTGGTGCAGGCGGTGCGGGCCATCCGCGGGCTGGGACGGCAGACGGGGCTCGTGACCAGCAAGAACCGCCGGGGCGCGCTCCGCGGGCTCCAGCTGGTGGGCCTGGACGACGCGATGGACGTGCTGGTGTGCGCGGACGAGGTGACCAACGCCAAGCCGCACCCGGAACCGGTGGAGACCGCGGTCCGCCTGCTGGGCGCGGACCCCGCCACCACCGTCTACATCGGCGACAGCATCCACGACATGCACTCCGGGCGGGGCGCAGGCGTCCGGACTGCGGCCGTGCTCTGGGGGCCGTTCTCCCGGAGCCAGCTCGAGCCCGCGGATCCCGATTTCTGGCTCGAGCGGCCGGACGAGCTGCTCTCGCTGCTCGACTGACGGATCGGGCCCGAGAGGGCGCGGCCGCTACTTCGGCCCGCGCACCGGCTCGAGCCCCGCCGCCTCCCGGATCACCGAAGCAAACCCGGACCAGTCGAACCGCTCGCGCCCCTGCGCCAGCGCGGTCAGCATCCGCTCGCGCACCAGGCTCGCGAGCGGCAGCGGCACCCGGAGCTCCTCCCCCGCCCCCAGCGCGAGATTCACGTCCTTCAGGCCGAGCGCCAGCTGGAACCCGGCCGGCTCGAACGCGGTGTCGGCCACCAGCTGGCCGTAGCGCTTGATGACCGGCGCCCCGAAGAGCGTCCCGGTCAGCATCCCGAGGAACCGGGACGCGTCGAGCCCCGCCTTCTCCGCCAGCGCCAGCGACTCGCCCAGCATCTCGATGGTGGACGCGATCATGAAGTTGCCGAGCAGCTTGGCGAGGCTCGCCTGGGGAGCGGACCCCATGGGGAAGACGCCCTGCCCCAGCGCGGCGAAGACCGCCGAGCACCGCTCGACGTCGGCGGGGGCGCCGCCCGGCACGATCCAGAGCTGCTTCGCGGCCGCAGCGTCGGGGCGTCCGAACACCGGCGCGGCCACGTAACCCACGCCCTTGGCCGCATGCGCCTCCGCCAGCCGCCGGCAGAGCGCGACGGAGACCGTGCTCCCTCCCACGTGAATGGCGCCTTTCCGGAGCCCGGCCAGAATCCCGTCCGGACCGAGCGCCGCGGCCTCGACCGCAGCGTCGTCGGCCAGCATGGAGACGGCGAACTCGGCGCCGTCCGCGGCGGCGGTGGGGGTCGGGGCGGGCCGGGCGC
>DASWAI010000045.1:0-8659 GCA_036391215.1 Gemmatimonadales bacterium | reverse complement strand
CTGGTTCCGCCACTTCTCCCGCTCTGGTCGGGCGACGTCGCCGCGCTCACCAACGCCGCTCCGCACGCGGCAGCCACCTCGCGCAAGGCCCGGGAGCGGCTCGCGGCCCGCCGGCGGCTGCTGCTCGCGCTCGGCGGCGGCCGGCGGGCGCCCGCCGGCATTCGTCCCGAGCTGCTCCCCCTCACCCCGCCACGCCGGCTGAGCCGCGCCCGCACCAAGACCGACCTGGCGCCGGCCGGAGCCCCGATCACGGCGGGGTTCTACGTCAACTGGGACGACAATTCCTTCGCCTCTTTCGCGGCCCACGCGCAGGACCTCGACTGGGTGGTGTGCGAGTGGGCGTTCGTCGTGCCGTCGGGCGACTCGCTCCGGCTCGCGATCGACCGCCGCGTGCTGTATACCGCGGAGCGGCAGCCCGAGGGGCACCGGCCGCTCGTGTTCGCCATGGTCAGCAACTACGACTCGACCCGCTCGGGGTTCGACGGCCGGCGGCTCCGGCGCCTCCTGGCGTCGCCGGCGGCGCGGCGCCGCGTGGTCGGGCAGCTGACGGACGCCGTCACCCGCTACGGCCTGGCCGGCGTCACCGTGGACTTCGAGAACGTCCCCGCCGAGCTGCAGGGCTCGGTCGTGGACTTCGTCCGCCGGCTCAACGCGGCGCTCGACCGGGTCGGCCGGCTCACGACGGAGGCGCTTCCGGTGGACATGGCGCCCGACTGGCTCGAGCGTTACACGGCGGTGAACGACCTGGTGTTCCTCATGGCGTACGACGAGCACTATGGACGGGGCGACGTGGGGCCGGTGGCGAGCCAGGGGTGGTACGTGCGGAGCGCGCGCCAGGCCCTGGAGCACATCCCGCCGGAGAAGGTGGTCCTGGCCGTGGGGGCATACGGCTACGACTGGAACGACGCGGAGCCTGACGCCCCCGGCACCGAGATGACGTTCCAGGACATCATGTCCGCCGCCCGGGATCACGACGCCCGGGTGCAGTTCGACTCCGTGTCACTGAACCCGTACCTGACCTGGACCGATCCCGACTCCACCGATCACGTCGTGTGGTTCCTGGACGCCGCCACCGCGTACAACCAGCGGCGGGCCGGAGCCGCGCTCAGGGTCGCCGGCCAGGCGATCTGGCGCCTGGGCTCGGAGGACCCGGCGGTTTGGCGCGTCCTGGGCCACCGCGCCTCGGCCGATGCCGCGACGGCGATCCGCGAGATCCCCGCCGGATACGACGTTCAGATCGAAGGGACGGGCGAGCTGCTCCGCATCGCGGCGCGCCCGGCGGAGGGCCGGCGCGACGTGCGGCTCGACCCGGCGAGCGGCCTGGTGACGGGCGAACGGCTGACCGCGCTGCCGTCTCCGTGGGTGGTGCGCCGCTACGGCGCGTCGAAGCACGAGGTCGCCCTCACCTTCGACGACGGACCCGACGGCACCTGGACGCCGATGATCCTGGACACGCTGAGGAGCCGGGGCGCGCCCGCGACCTTCTTCGTCATCGGGGCCAATGCGGAGCGCCACATCCCCCTGCTCCGGCGGATCGTGGCCGAAGGCAACGAGGTAGGCAACCATACCTTCACCCACCCCAATCTCGCGCTCACGCCCGCGTTCGTGACCCGGCTCGAGCTCGATGCCACCGAGCGCCTGATGGAGGCGGTCCTCGACCGCCGGTCGTTGTTCTTCCGGCCGCCCTACTTCGGCGACGCGGAGCCCACCACGGCGGACGAGCTGGTGCCGGTGGGGCTCGCCACCGATCTCGGCTACGTGACGGCGGGACTCCACGTCGATTCGGAGGACTGGACCGTGCCGGGACCCGAGGCCGTCCTCCGCAACGTCCTGGACAGCCGGGCCCGCGGCAACGTCGTGCTGCTGCACGACGGGGGCGGCGACCGGTCGGGGACCGTGGCCGCGCTCGGCCCCATCATCGACTCGCTCCGGGCGCGCGGCGACACGCTGGTCCTCCTGTCCAGCCTCGCCGGCGTCTCGCCCGGTGCGGCGATGCCGGCCCTGCCCCCAGCCAGCGCCGCGACGCGGCTCGCGGAACTCGCCCTGTTCGGGCTGCTCGGCGGCACCGAGCTGGGCCTCTATTGGGTGTTCCTCGTCGCCGTGGTGCTCGGCATCGGGCGGCTGGTGTGGATTCTCGCGCTCGCCATCGCGCAGCGGCTGCGGCAGCGCCCGCCCCCTTCCGAGCCGTTCGCGCCGTGGGTCAGCATCATCGTACCGGCGTACAACGAGGAGAAGGTGATCGCAGCCACCATCGGGAGCCTGCTGGCCCAGGACTACGCCGGCGAGTTCGAGATCGTCGTGGTGGACGACGGCTCACCCGACCGGACCTACGAAACGGCGGCGGCGGCGTTCGGCGCGGAGCCGCGGGTTCGCATCTTCCGCAAGCCGAACGGCGGCAAGGCGAGCGCGCTCAACTACGGGATCGCCCAGGCCGCGGGCGAGGTCGTGGTCTGCCTGGATGCGGATACGGTATTCGAGCCGGGCACGCTGCGCGCGCTGGTGGCGCCGCTCGGGGACGAGCGCGTGGGGGCGGTGGCGGGCAACGCCAAGGTCGGCAACCGCGTGAACCTGGTCACCCGGTGGCAGGCGGTGGAGTACGTCACCAGCCAGAATCTCGATCGCCGGGCCTTCTCCCTGTTGAACGGCATCACCGTCGTGCCCGGCGCCGTCGGCGCCTGGCGTAGATCGCTGGTCGAGGAGGTCGGCGGGTTCAGCGACGACACGCTCGCCGAAGACCAGGATCTGACCCTAACGATCCGCCGGCGTGGCTACCGAATCGCGTACGCCGACCGGGCCGTCGGCTGGACCGAGGCGCCGGACACGCTCCGGACCCTGGCCCGGCAGCGGTTCCGCTGGTCGTTCGGGACCCTCCAGTGCGCCTGGAAGCACCGGGACGTGCTCCTGCGCCCGCGGTACGGCTCGCTCGGCCTCGTGGCCATGCCGAACGTGTGGGTCTTCCAGCTGCTCCTGCCCGCTATCTCGCCGCTCGCGGACCTGCTGTTTCTCTGGAGCCTGGTGTCGGTCTGGCTGGTCAAGGCCGAGCACGGGGCCACCTATGCGCTCACGAACCTCGAGCACGTGCTCACGTTCTACGCGCTCTTTCTCCTGGTGGACTGGCTCGCGGCCGTGGCCGCGTTCCTGCTGGAGCCGGATGAAGACCGCTCGCTCACCTGGCTGATCTTTCTCCAGCGATTCGCCTACCGTCAGGTGATGTATTGGGTGGTGCTGCGGGCGTTCCTGGGCGCTGCGAGGGGACGGCTCGTGGGGTGGGGGAAGCTGGAGCGGAAGGCTACCGTGCAGGTACCGGCGTAGCCGGTACCTGCATCGTTTCCTCTACTGCCCGACGACCCGACGGCCGTTGGGTGCTTCCTTCTCGAGGAGCGGGCGCTCCGAGGCCTTCCGGGCCAGCTCCTTGAGCGGGTCGGAGAGGTGGTCGCCGTAGTGGAGGAGGAACACGCCGCGCGACCGCTTCATCATGAGGAAGGCAACGAGGGGCGTGTCCGCCTTTGCCGCGTTGCACGCCGAGCAGGCCAGGACGAGGTTGTCCGGGCGGTCGTACGCGGTCTGGCCCCGGCGCGGGCGCACATGGTCCAACGTGATGGCATCCGGTGAAGTGGTCGTCCCACAGTAGGCGCAAACGGCGCCGTGTTGGGCGAGCAGCCAATCACGATGGGATGGCATGGAGCGGCCGGTGGAGCGGCGAAGAGCGGTGGAGGGACTTCTGCTGGAAGAACGGTGTCGAGCTCTGGGTCTCACAAATCACACAGTTTAAGGTTCGACTGGGGTCCCGGCACCCGCCGGGCCCATTATCCAAACAACGCATAAAGGTAGCAAGTTCAACGCCAAACCGCATGTCCAGGCCTCCCACCCCCTGCCCGACCGCCTCCAGGGCGCCGCTAACCGCCGTGGCCCTTTCGGCGATCCTCTGCCTGGCCCCGGGGCTCGCCGGCTGCCGGCCCCGCACCGCCTCCGCCGATGCCGCCGGCCGGCATGGGGTGACCCAGGTGATCAACGCCTACCTGGACGCCTACCGGCGCAACGACCCTAACGCCATTGCCGGCTTGTACTCCCGGGATGCGGTGCTCCTGCCTCCCGGCCACGACCTGGTGCGGGGTCGGGACGACATCAGGACCTACTGGAGCCAGGGCATGGAGGCCGGTTTCGCGATGGACACCCTCAGGATCGAGGTGGCCGGCGGATCGGGGTACGTAGTCGGGCGCTACTATGTGCCGCCCGACGATGACGAAGACGCCGAGACCGGCAAGTTCATCATCGCGTTCCGGCGGGAGACCGACGGGGTGTGGCGGATCACGGCGGACATTTGGAATGCCGACACCGGCGACGACGACCAGACCGCCCCGAGCGACAGCACGGACCGGACGGTGACGGGGCTGCCCCTCCCCCCGACCATGTCGGGCTGAGCGGCGGGCCGCTCAGGCCTTCGACACCATCGCCCAAAGGCCGTAGAACAGGAAGGCCGTGGCGGTCCAGCCCACCACGCTCCAGCGCCGGAAGATGCGGGCGAGCGCGGCGTCGTCCGCCGGGTCGGCCCGCTGTAGGCGCCACTGATCGGGAAGCAGCAGGAAGAGCCAGAGGGCGGTGCTGGCCGCCAGCGCCCCTATGCCCTGACGGAGCCACGGGTTCTCCGCGAGGGCGTATCCCCGGATCCGGATGAGCAGGATCCCCGAGACGACCAGCATCGTGGCGCCGGTAAGGGTGAACACCAGGTCCGCCCACAGAATTCCCCGCGCGACCGGCCGAAACGGGACCCGCCCCCGCGCCCGGTAGAGGTAGGCCGCCCAGAAACCCGTGACGGTCACGTTCCCGAGCAGCAGCACGGCCCCGGCCACATGAATCAGCCGGAACAGGCCCGGGTCAGCCATTCCTCGCCTCGAACGGACCCCGGAGCAGACCCAGGGCGTGGCGGAAGCGGTCCATCCGCTTGTTGATCGAGAGCCGTCCCGCCACCACCGTCCGGAACCCTGCAACGCTCTCGGTCCGCAGCAGGCCATCCAGCGCATCCACCACCCCCGCCAGATCCCGCTCCAGAACCGGCGCGAGCTCCCGGCGGCCGGCGTACCGCCCCGGCTCGAGCACCCACGCCTGGCCCACCAGCACGAACGCCTCGGGCAGCTGCTCGCTCAGATGCAGGTACCGGAACGCCACCGGGCAGACGCGCAGCGGGCCTTCGTGCCTGAGCGCCAGCTCGGCGGCGCCTCGCTCGAGCCGGACCGGCCGCTCGCCCTGCGGCCGCCGGGAACCTTGCGGGAAGATCCAGAGCCCGCCGCCGGGACGCAGGCAGGTCCCGGCCGCCACCAGGTCCTGGTACGTCCGGCGGAGCGAGCCCCGGCGGATCGGAACGGCCCCCGCCAGCCGGAACGGCCGATATCGCGCGAGGCTCGAGGCCTCCATGAGGATGTGGGCCGCCAGACCGAGCTCGCGCCCGGCGAGGAACGCGAGGTGCCCGTCCCACCAGCTCGTGTGGTTGGCGAGCAGCAGCGTGGGAATGGCGCGGTCCCAGCGGCCCGCATCGCAGAGGGAGGCGAGCCGCGTCGTGGCAAAGTGCCTCGCGAGCTGGGACCGGACGTACCGGTCGAACGCCCGGACCGTGAGCGGGCTGGGCGGGCGATACGGCGGGCTCCCGGACGGGCGCGGCCTCAGACGGAGCGCTCCGAGAGGGACGGGGACAGGAAGCCCGGGCGCTCCGTCCACCACGCCCGGCCCAAGATCAACGCCTTACGGGCAGCGGACACGTATGCGCGCGTCCGGAAGACATCATAGTCCAGGTCTTCGATCGCATCGAGAATGCCGGCGTAGGTCTGGTACAGCAGCCTGACGGTGAGCCGCGAACCGTCGTTCGGGAAGAGCGGCACGACCCGCGAGCCCTCCTGGAAACAGCGCCGGGCCCGCGCGATCTGAAACGCCATCAGACGCCGGAACTCGGGCGTCACCCGCCGCTCCTCCAGCACCCCCCGATCGAGCCCGAACCGGCGCAGCTCGTCGGCCGGCAGGTAGACCCGGCCGGCGTCGAGATCCTCGCCCACGTCGCGCAGCACGTTGGTGAGCTGCATGGCCACTCCCAGCCGGACCCCCGGCTCCGAGAAGACGTCCGGCGCCGCGCCGAGAATGGGGCCGAGCATGAGCCCGACCCCGCCGGCCACCAGGCGGCAATAGCCGGAGAGCGCGGCGAAGTCCGGCAGCTCCACCGGTCCGAGATCGAGCGCCACGCCGTCGAGCAGATCGAGCAGCGGCTCCTCGGGAATCGGGTAGCGGCGGAGCGTGTCGCCTAGAGCAAGCCAGCGCTGGCCGCCGGCGGGCTCGCCGGCGCACAGGCGCCGCACGGTCCAGCCCAGGGCCCGGAGCTCGGCCCGCACGGCGGCGGCGGCCCGGTCGCCGCGGGCGTCCACGAGATTGTCGGCGTGGCGGCAAAAATCGTAGAGCGCGAAGACGGCCCGGCGCTTCCCGACCGGGAGGAACCGGCTCGCGAAATAGAAGCTCTTGGCCCAGGCGGCGGTCACCCGCTCCGCGGCGCGGTAGGCGCGGTCGAGCGCGGCCGCCTCGGTCTCCCGCGCGCCCGTCGCGGTCACGGGGCGGCGTGCTCCGCGAGGATCCGGTCCACCACGCATTCAGCCGAGATCAGGACCATCGGCAGTCCGCATCCGGGATGGGTGCTCTGGCCGACGAAATAGAGGTTGCGAAGCCACGCGTGCCGGTTGTGCGGCCGGAACCAGCCGATCTGCCGCAGGTTGTGCGACAGCCCGAAGGCTTCGCCCCGCAGGTTGCCGTACCGGTCGGTGAAGGTCTGCGGGGTGGCGAGGCGGCGAGTGACGATGTGCCGCCGGAGGTCGGTCATGCCCAGCGTCGTCTCCATCCGGCGCAGCGTCCGGTCCTCGACGCGGGGGCCCTCGCGGTTCCAGTCGATCCATCGGCCGCGGTCCTTCGGCTGGCTGGGCGCCAGCACCAGGACGAACAGGTTCTCGCATCCGGGTGGCGCCTGTCCCGGATCCGTGCGGGTCGTGGCCACCAGGTAGAATGGCGGGTCCTCGGGCATGCGATGGCGCACGAACATGTCGTCGCACGCCGCACGCATATCCCGTCCGACCACGAAATTGTGGTGCCGGAGATGGGGGTAGGTCCGGCTCAATCCCAGATACATGAGGACTGCCGAGCAGCTGAAGCGCTTCTCCTCGATATCCGGATAGGGCTCTCCCAGCAGGCGATCGTAGGCATAGGGCAGGTCGGCGTTCATCACGATCACGTCCGCGCCGATCCGCTGGCCGCCCTCCAGCACCACGCCGGACACCGCCCGGGAGTCCCGCTCGACCCGGGCCACCCCCGTCCCATACCGGAACCGAACCCCAAGCTCCGTCGCCAGCTGCTCGAGCGCGGCCGGCAGCCGGTGCATCCCGCCCATGGGGTAGTGGATGCCGCCGGCGATCTCGACGTAGGGGAGCAGCGAGTACACCGCGAGCGATTCGTAGGGCGACAGCCCGAGGTAGAGCGTCTGGAAGCTGAAAGACTGCCGGAGCCGCTCGTCCCGAAAGTAGCGGCCGGTGAGCGCCTGCAGGTCACCCAGTGCGCCGGCCCCGCCCAGCAGTCCGAGGTTCGGCGGGCTCAGCATGCTCCGGAGCCGGTGCATGTTCCGGCCGATGAACCGGAGCCCGCCGTCGTACATCTTCCCGGTCGTCGCCAGCCATGCCAGCAGCCGGGGCCCGCACCCCGGCTCGATCGCCTCGCAGCCTTCGATCAGCCGGTCGAGCGAGCTGGTCCGGTCGTGCGCCGTGCCGTCGGGGAAGTGGATCCGGTAGCACGGGTCGAGCTGTACCAGCGTGACGTAGTCCTCGAGCCGTCGCCCCACGTCCCGGAAGAGCCGGTGCCAGTACTCCGTCATCATGACCAGCGACGCGCCGGTGTCGAACGTGAAGCCGTGCGACCGCCAGAGCCCGACCCGGCCCCCCGGAACGTCGTGGCGCTCGAGCACCGTGACGGCAAAGCCCCGATGGGCGAGCCGCACCGCCGCCGCCAGCCCGCCGACGCCGGCGCCGACGACGAGCGCCGATGCTCGGGGCGCGCCCCGCGGGCCCGGGGGCGCCTCGGACGCGTTCAGAATCCCGGTCACGGGAGCGGAAGCTAAGGCAGGTTTCCTCAGGCCGTGAGAGGCACGGATGGCGAGGCCCCATCCCCCGGGTCTATCTTTCCCGCGCCCGGACGCCAATCCGAAGGAGCCGCTCCCTGACCGTCGAGACCCCTTCCGCCCGCGCGGCGGGCCCGCACCCGACCGTGCCGCAATCCGAGTCCGCCTGGATCGCCATCAACGCCGTACGCGCGCTCGCCATGGATGCGGTCGAGCGGGCCCAGGCGGGCCACCCCGGCACGCCGATGGCGCTCGCGCCCGCCGCCTTCGTGCTCTGGACCCGCTTCCTCAAGCACGACCCCGGGAGCCCCGACTGGCCCGACCGCGACCGGTTCGTGCTCTCGTGCGGCCACGCGTCGATGCTCCTGTACGCGCTGCTGCATCTTTCCGGGTACGATCTCCCGCTGGACGAGCTCAGGAACTTCCGCCAGTGGAACTCGCGCACGCCGGGCCATCCCGAGCGGGGACACACCCCGGGCGTCGAGACGACGACGGGTCCGCTGGGCCAGGGCGTCGGCAACGCGG
>DASWAI010000044.1:0-4091 GCA_036391215.1 Gemmatimonadales bacterium | reverse complement strand
CGCGATCACGTTCACCAACAAGGCGGCCGGCGAGATGGCCACCCGGGTCGCGGCGCTGGTCGGCGACCGCCGGGCCAGGGCGATGTGGGTGATGACGTTCCACTCGGCGTGCGTCCGCATCCTGCGCCGCGAGGCCGCCAGGTTCGGCTACCCGTCGAACTTCTCCATCTACGACGCGGCCGACGCACAGCGCCTGATGGCGCTTGTCTGCCGGGAGCTTGAGCTCGACGCCAGGCAGTACCCGCCCAAGTCGATGGCTGCCCAGGTGTCCAACCTCAAGAACGAGCTCGTGGACTACGAGTCGTTCGCCCGGCAGGCGCGCGGCGCGCGGGAGAAGACGCTCGCCGAGGCGTACGCGGAGTACCAGCGCCGCCTGGTCGCCGCCGGCGCGATGGACTTCGACGACCTGATCATGGTCACCGTCAACCTGTTCCAGGCGTTCCCCGAGGTCGCGGAGGCCTACCGGCGGCGCTTCCGGCACGTGCTCGTGGACGAGTACCAGGACACCAACCACGCGCAGTACGTGCTCGTCCGCGAGCTGGTCTCCGGTGGCGGACCGCTCTTCGCAAGGCCAAGGTCAAGGGGAGCCGGAACGGGGGCGGGTAATCCCGATTCGCCAGACGCCCCAGCAGAGGCGGTCGCGCCGTCCGAGCTGTGCGTCGTGGGTGACGCGGACCAGTCCATCTACGCGTTCCGCGGCGCGACCATCAGGAACATCGTCGAGTTCGAGGAGGACTACCCGGACGCCACGGTGATCCTGCTCGAGCAGAACTACCGCTCGACGCAGAACATCCTCGCCGCGGCGAACGCGGTGGTGTCCCGCAACCCGGGCCGCAAGCCCAAGAACCTGTGGTCTGACGCCGGCGACGGCCCGCCAATCACCGGCTACGTCGCGGACAACGAGCACGACGAGGCGGCGTTCGTCGCCGAGGAAGTCGACCGGCTGAACGACGAGGGCCTGGCGCCCCCGGGCCAGGTGGCGGTCTTCTACCGGACGAACGCGCAGTCCCGGGTCTTTGAGGAAGTGTTCATCCGGGTCGGGCTGCCGTACCGGGTGGTCGGCGGCGTCCGCTTCTACGAGCGGCGAGAGGTCCGCGACCTGCTCGCCTACCTGCGGCTGATCGCCAACCCGGCGGACGAGGTATCGCTGCGCCGGGTGCTTAACGTGCCCAGGCGCGGGATCGGGGACCGGGCGGAGGAGTGCGTCGCCTCCTACGCGTCACGGGAGCGGATCACGTTCGCCGAGGCACTGCGGACCCCGGGCGACGTGCCCGCCCTCGCCGCGCGGTCCGCGGCGGCGATCGCCGGCTTCAACGCGCTCGTCGGCGAGCTCCGCGAGCAGGCCGCGACGGGCGGCCCGGTGGCCGAGCTCGTCGAGTCGGTCCTCGACAAGACGGGCTACCAGGCCTCGCTGGAGAACTCGGAGGACCTGCAGGACGCCACCCGGGTGGAGAACCTGCAGGAAATGGTCTCGGTGGCCCGCGAGTTCGACGGCGCGACCCCAGACGGCACGCTCGCCGACTTCCTTGAGCGGGTCGCCCTCGTGGCGGACGCCGACGATATCCCCGACGGGGAGAACCACGGCGGGATGGTGACGCTGATGACGCTGCACACCGCCAAGGGCCTTGAGTTCCCCGTGGTGTTCCTCACCGGCATGGAGGAGGAGGTGTTCCCGCACGCCAGAGCGCTGACCAACCAGCGCGAGCTGGAGGAGGAGCGACGCCTCGCCTACGTCGGGATCACCCGTGCGAAGCAGCGGCTGTACCTGACGAGAACCGCGTCGCGCAACTGGTACGGCCGGCCCTCGTTCCACACGCCGTCCCGGTTCCTGTCGGAGATCCCATCCTCGCTGATCGAATGGAAGCGCAGCGCGAAGGACGTGGCGGCGGCAGCCACCCCCGCCTCGGCGCGGGTGGCCGCCCGGCCGGGCGCGACCGTGGTGGGCAACCGTTCCGTGCCCGCGCTGTCCCCGGGTGACCGGGTCAACCACGACAAGTTCGGCCTCGGCACGGTCGTCTCGGCCGATGGCTACGGCGATAGCGCGGAAGCGAAGATCGACTTCGGCGGTTCGTACGGGGTTAAGCACCTTGTCCTGCGGTACGCGCCACTGGAAAAGCTGTGAATCCGCGGGTCGCTGGGGCTTGGCAGTGTCCCCGCGCGCAGTCGTGGCTCTAAGGACGAGCCCCGAACGCGCGCGGCTGACACCGCCAGCGCCCCTGCTCCGCATTACCGGGGATTACCAGGTCCGGGCCATCTACTCCAGCGCTCCGTCCGCCGGTTTTTGCAGCGCAGGCCTGACACGTGCCTGCTCTGGGCGGAGACGTTACTCTGGGCGCGCTGGCCCGACTGGGGGTGTCTCTGGATGGGTGACATTACCCTGGCCGCGCTGGGCGGTCTGGATTCCGTTTAGCGCTTGGCCCAGCCGTCTGGGGGCTGGGGGCGCTGGGGGCGGGGCACCGGGTTCCAGGATGGTCCGGGCCGTCCCTCTCGCGGGGCGCGTGGCTGCGGCTGGGGCGCCGGGCGGCCATTAGCCTGCGGCCGCGGGTCTGTCGGCTGGCTGCGATCGGGGGGTAGCCGGGGATCGCCCCAGGGATCCCGGTCAGCGCGCGGGTCTCGCGGCGCGCGGCCGGGGCGGGAACCGTTGGCAGGGCCTCGCCACGAACCGTTGCCTTGCTGCGGGGTCAGCCCGGTTCCCTGCCGGGGGGTGGGCCCGGTTCCCTGCCGGGAGGTAGGCCCGGTTCCCTGCCGGGGGGGAGGTCCGGTTCCCTGCCGGGGGGTGGGCCCGGTCCTTGAGCGCAGGACGTCATCGTCCATGAAGCGGTCGTTGGGCCGGGAACCGGCTGGGCGGCGGGAACCCTGGAGGGGACGCGCGTTGCCCGGCTGCATCGGGCGGCCGCCTGGGAGCGGGGACTGGCCCGTGACCAGGGGAGCCTTAAGCAGCCAGCGGGCACCGCCGGCAAGGAGCACGAGGATGGTCGCCACTACCGCGGGCCAGAAGATGCCCGCCACCCACTGCGCGAAGCTCGCGCCCAGGCCCGCGGTGGACGACGCGAGCTGACGGTCATGGATGATGCCGGTCGCCACGGCGGCCACGAAGAAGACCAGGGCAGGCGCCGGGAAGAAAAGATGAACCGCGCCGCGCCGGACGCCGAGCACCGCGGCGAGCGAGCCGACGATGACGAAGAACCCGAGCACGTTGCCCGGCTCCGTGCCTGAGATCACCGTGACCACGGCTCCGACGAAGGTGGCGCCGGTCAGCACGAGCACGGCCCTTAGCGTGGACATCGTGCCAAGCCAGCGGAGCAGCGCGCCCGACCGCAGGCCGTCGAGTCCGTCCGGCGGCCCGCCGGGCCGCCCTCGGTTCGACGTCAAGATCTCGCCGCTCGGCCGTGGCCGGCCGGCGAAGTCGTCAGGCAGACCGCGCTTTTCGTAGCCATTCGCACCGGGGACACGCCTCCCCTGGCCGTCGCGCGGCGCGCGCTGGCCAGCCGGGCCGGTGCCCCGCGCGCCAGTCGCACCGTCCGGGATGAACCGCGGGCCGCGGCCGTCACCCGCACCGCGTCCCTGCCCGCCACCGGGGCCGGCGTCCCAGCCGCGTCCGGCGACGGGTCCGGTACCGCGCGGTACCCGCCGTCGCGGATCGGCTTCGTCTGGTGGCCAGCCGCCAGCCCCGCGTGGCACTTGCCGAGATTGGCTGCCGCGCGTGGGACCCGGCCGTGGCTCCCGCCCCGATGGTGTGGTCATTGCTGGAGAGGGTAATGCATGAATCCTTAAGTTCGCCTGAAACCGCGTCCTGCCTGGTCCGCGTCTTGCCCGGGCAAGCAGGAAACGATGCCAACGGTGGGACAGCATGGCAACCACGTTGCTACCGGGCGGTAGCGACCCGTTGCGCCAGTGAACCTCCTTGATACTGCCCGTTACCAGGGGGGTTAATCCGTCAAAATGCCCGCTGCCAGGGGCTTGGCACCTCCCGGATCCGGCGGAAGGAACCTTATCGCTGATAATTCGAACGGCCTCATTACGGTGCGCGGCATGCCCTGCGTGAGCAGGTACTATTCGCAACACTGAATGTAATCGGCGGCCGGTTCACC
>DASWAI010000043.1:0-3710 GCA_036391215.1 Gemmatimonadales bacterium | reverse complement strand
CCGACTGCGGAGGCCCGAATGCGACCAGCGCGTGGCGCTCCTCAGCGCGCAACAGGCGCCCCCGGTAGCGACCCAGCGTGAGACGGCCGGCGGCACCGTGGGATCGGGGCCGCGCGCTACGCAGGCGCCGGAGGTCCCCGTTGGCTGCCCAGCGGGCTCCGCGCGGGGGACCTCCGAGCAGCCGCGTTGCCACGCCCGACCGTGCGGTGGCCAGGATCGCCGCCCAGACGATTCCCGCCACCAGCGCCAGCGCCGCGTAGGCGCCGACCGGGCTCGGCAGCAGGCGCCGGGCGCCGCGCGGCCAGGCCTGGGCCGGGTCGGCGAGCCGCGCGGGGAGGCGGAAGATCACCATCGGCAGCTGTCCGGCACCCAGCCGCGGCCAGCCATGGCCGAACACGGCACCGGCCACCCCGCCCCACGCCCAAACCAGGGCGCCGAGCGCGGCCAGCGCCCCGATCAAACCGAGGAACACCGCGTCGGAGAACGAGCTGGGCGGTTTGGCACGGCTCATCGGCGCACGAGCTGCCGGTCGGAGGCCCGCATTCCGGTATTCGTGTCGGTGAAGCCGGTCTCGATCCGCGAGCGATGGTGCTGCACGACGAACGAGCGACCGCCGACGCGCCACAGCGCCTGTCCGGGCCCGAGCAGCGAGATCAGCTCTCCCTCGGCCCGGGACAGCCCGAGCAGGCTTCGGGTGAGCGGCACCTGGCTCTCGTCCTGGTGGTAGACGATGCGCGTGGAGGCGTCGGCGATCAACCCCTCGGCAATGCGGGCGGCACGCGAGCCGGCGTCGCCGGCTCCGTGGAGGTCGGCCAGCTTGTGCATGACGACCAGGTTCATCACCCCGAACTGGCGGGCCAGTTTGAAGTTGGACTGAAACCACTCGCCGAGCCCCGCGTGCTGGACGATCTTCCAGGACTCGTCGGCAACGTTGATCAGTCGCTCCCGGCCAGGGCGCTGCGCGGTTCGTGCCAGGAGCGCGCTGATCCAGGCCGACGCGCAGGCCATCAGGATCCCGACGGCAGGCGAGTCGCGGACGGCGTGCAGGTCGAGCACGAGCAGGCGCGCGTCGAGGTCGATCCCCGGCGTGGTGGGGCCGTCGAACATCCCCCGGAGCGGCCCCTCGCACAGCTCCTGGAGGGCAAGGGCGGCCCGGCGGACGTCCACGGTCAGGCACCGCGCCTCGGTCTGCAGCGGGTCGACCATCTCGGCCACCGGAGCGAACAGCAGGCCAGCGACGTCAGGCAGCGTCGGCTCACCGCCATGAGCGCGGACCACCCGCAGAGCCTCGCGCAGCGCTGCGGACTCGATCTGGGTCAGGGGACCGCCGAGCGCCGTGACCGTGACGGCCCGGAGCAAGTCGAGCTGGGCATGCTCCTCGGGTCGCGCCGCGAGCGGGTTCAGACGAACGCCGCCGCCGGGCACGAGCGATACCGGCCGGACGCCCACCGCCTGGCAGAGCGGCCCGTACTCGCGCTTGACATCGAGCACGAACGCGCGGCGCCCGAACAGGAGCATTCGCCACAGCAGGGTCTTGACGAGCGCGCTCTTGCCCTGGCCGAGCTTGCCGAGCACGATCACATTGGGGTCATCGAGCGCGCCTTGCCCGTACAGCAGCCACGGGTCAAAGCAGAATGCACCGCCGCTCGAGTCGTGACCCACGAACGCGCCCCGTCCGCCGAGGCCACCGGCAGAGATGAACGGGTACAGCGCCTGGGCATGACGGGTCGTGGACCGGTGCCCTGGCCGTTGCGAGGCGCGCAGACTCACCGTAGGCCCCGGCAGAGCGGCAGCGTGAAGGTGAAGGCATCCGCCTGCTGGCCGTAGAGCCGGTGCAGCTCGAGCCGGGCCCGGGCCGCATGATCCTGAACCTCGGCACAGGAGCGGCGCAGCTCGGCGGCGTCACGCCCCGAGACGGTGATGAACCCGCTCAGACGCACCTCGCCATGACCGGCCGCCAGCTCGGCCTCGCGCCGCCGCGTGGCCGTCCGGGCCTGTCGCTGCCGCGCCGTCTCCGATTGCCCGAAGCGATGGCGAAGCTCCCGGTCAGCCTGATCGCGCGTGATCGCCGCCTCGATCTCCCGCGTCGAGCGCCCGATGGCCAGCGGCTCGAAGGTGACGGCCACGGCACGAACTGCGCCCGAGCGTCCCAGCAGCGCGTCCATGAACATCGGCGAGACCTCGATCCGGGGCCACCCCGAGACCCAGAAGCTGGCATGCAGCGCGCCATCGCTCTGGTAGTGGTCCCAGCGCTCGCGAGCGCCCACCGGCCACGCCTCGGCTTCGTCGAGGCCGTCGCGGTCGGGGTCGGTGGCCTCGAGTCCGGACAGCTCGGCGCGGGCGAAGGGATCGAACGCCGTGCGCAGGGTGCGGGCGAGCTGGCCCGGGCTGAGGGCGCCGAGGACCTCGACCTCGGCCTCGATGAGGCCCCGCGAGACGCGTTCAGTCACCTCGATCAGCTGCTCGTCGAGGCCACGGGCCAGGCGCCCCGACCAGTTCCGCGAGCGGCGCCCGTCGACCTGGACGGCGAGCAGGATCTCGTGTTCCTGGGTGATTCTCGTACTGGCGCCGATCAGCTCGAGGTAGGACTCCATGATCGGCGCGCCGCGAGGCGCCAGGGCGGGGTCCCGTTCGGAGTGCAGCCAGCGGGCCAGCTCGTCACCCTGCGCCGGTGCGGTGCGCTCGATCCACTGCAGCCGCCGGACCGGGGTGCCCGCGGTGCTGGACAGAACCAGTCCCCACCGGGCCAGGCGGCGTTCCTGGGCCTCGGGGTCGAGCAGTGAGAAGGCCAGGACGCGGCAGGCCAGCACGGCCGTGAGACGTCGCCCGGCGTGCTCGGCCAGGACCCCGACCGCGTGGCCGCCGTACGGGACCTCGGTGATCCGGAGTCCGCGAAGCTCGGGCGGGACGGCGGGATCATGCGGTCGCCGGCCCGTCCGCGGCCAGCCGGTGCGGATCGAGATGAACGTGCCCGCGGTTGGGGTCGGGGAGCGAAACCGCCAATGCCCAAGCAACCGGCGCCCCAGGAAGGAGATCCCGACCGGCAGCCACTCCTGGACGGTCCGCCCGGCCAGCGGGGCGAAGCTCGCCGCGCACGCGCCGGCGAGCGAGGTCAGGGCAGCCAGCGCACCCGCCGCCGAGGAAAAGCGGTCCAGCACGGCGATCGCCACCAGTACGCCGAGGCTGAGGATCAGGGCCTGGCCCCCACGGACCGGGCCGAGCAGGCCCCGGCGCTCGAGCGGACCGAACGCGTAGGTCAGCCGTTCCTCACTCATCTGAGTCACGCTCCGGTGACTCAGACCATGGGTCAAGAGCCGTCTCCCGGGAGGGGTGCGGCGGCGCGGGCCATGGATCCAGCGACGCGATGCGCCGGTGAGTGCCCGGCGGGGCAGGCGCGGGGGCCGGCGGAAAAGGCTCCCAGATCTGACCATCGGCGAGCGTGTCGGGGCCGAGCTCGAACGCGGGCCAGGTCAGCGCCTCGCCCGGGCTCGGCCGGTCCAGGTCCGGCTCCGGATCCGAGCGCTGGTTCGTGAAGCCGAGGTCCTGGGTGACCGCGGCGACCGGCGGGGCGGCGCCGGGACCCTCGCCGTCAGGCGCCGGGGGTGGCTCGGACTCGTGCAGGGCGACCGGACCGAGGCCCTCCTGGGCGCCGGCGCCTCTCCCGGCGCCGGCCGCGTCGAGCCCGGCCACCGCCGCGCGGGCGGCGTCCT
>DASWAI010000042.1:0-9188 GCA_036391215.1 Gemmatimonadales bacterium | reverse complement strand
CCAGGCGCTGGAGAAGGAAGTGGCCAAGGGTGGGGTCACCATGTTCCCCCGCACCGAGATGCTCGACCTGATCGTGATCGGCGGCCGGGCGCGGGGGATCGTGGTGCGCGACATGGTGACCGGCAAGATCTCCTCCCACCTCGGCGACGCGGTGGTGCTCGGCACCGGCGGCTACGGCAACGTCTTCTATCTGTCGACCAACGCCAAGGGGTCCAACGCCACCGCCATCTGGCGCGCGCACAAGCGCGGGGCCCTCTTCGCCAACCCGTGCTACACCCAGATCCACCCGACCTGCATCCCGGTGAGCGGTGACTACCAGTCCAAGCTCACCCTGATGAGCGAGTCCCTGCGCAACGACGGCCGGGTCTGGGTCCCCAAGCGGAAAGGCGACACCCGTCCGCCGGGCGAGGTCCCCGAGAGCGAGCGGGACTACTACCTCGAGCGGAAGTACCCCAGCTTCGGCAACCTCGCGCCGCGCGACATCGCGTCGCGCGCGGCCAAGGAGGTGTGCGACGAGGGGCGGGGAGTGGGGCCCGGGGGGTTGGGCGTGTATCTCGACTTCGCCGACGCCATCCGGCGCCTGGGCGAGGACAAGATCCGCGAGCGCTACGGCAACCTCTTCGAGATGTACCAGCGGATCACGGACGAGAACCCCTACAAGCTGCCGATGCGGATCTACCCGGCCGTCCACTACACGATGGGCGGGCTGTGGGTGGACTACAACCTCCAGAGCACGGTGCCCGGGCTGTTCGTGATCGGCGAGGCCAACTTCTCCGACCACGGGGCCAACCGCCTGGGCGCCAGCGCGCTGATGCAGGGCCTGGCGGACGGCTACTTCATCCTCCCCAATACCATCGGCGACTATCTGGCGGGCGCCAAGGCCGACGGCGTCGACGCCAGCCACCCGGACGTCGCCGGCGCGGAGGCGGCCGTCAACGACCGGGTCCGGAAGCTCCTCGCCATCAAGGGCAAGCGCACCGTCGACTCGTTCCACCGGGAGCTGGGCAAGCTCCTGTGGGACAAGTGCGGGATGGCGCGGCGGGCCGAGGGCCTGCGCGAGGCGATTCAGCGCATCCCGGCGCTGCGCGAGGAGTTCTGGCGCAACCTGAACGTCCCCGGCAGCGATGCCGAGCTGAACCAGGCGCTCGAGAAGGCGGGACGGGTGGCCGACTTCCTGGAGCTGGGCGAGCTGGTGTGCCGCGACGCGCTGCACCGCGAGGAGTCCTGCGGCGGGCACTTCCGCGAGGAGTACCAGACCGAGGACGGCGAGGCCCGGCGGGACGACGAGCACTTTGCCTACGTGGCCGCCTGGGAATGGCGCGGCGAGGGGCAGGACCCCTGCCTGCACCGGGAGCCCCTGGCGTTCGAGAACGTGAAGTTGGCGACCCGAAGCTACAAGTAGCTAACGGCTTACGGCGAACGGCTCATGCCCTTTCTGAACCTCAAGCTTCGCGTCTGGCGCCAGCCCGGGCCCGATGCCCCCGGCCGCTTCGTCGAATACGACGCCGGCGACATCAGCCCCGACGCCTCGTTCCTCGAGATGCTCGACGTCGTCAACGACCGCCTCGCCCAGCGGGGCGAGGCGCCCATCGCCTTCGATCACGATTGCCGCGAAGGCATCTGCGGCTCCTGCGGGCTCATGATCAACGGCGTCGCCCACGGTCCGGAGAAGGGCACGGCCACTTGCCAGCTCCACATGCGCAAGTTCCGGGACGGCGACGTGATCACGATCGAGCCCTGGCGGGCCCGTGCCTTCCCCGTGATCAAGGACCTCGTGGTGGACCGGAGCGCGTTCGACCGGATCATCCAGGCCGGCGGCTTCGTCTCGGTGAACACCGGCAGCGCCCGCGACGGCAACAACCTGCCCGTCCCCAAGGACGACGCCGACCGGGCGATGGACGCCGCCCAGTGCATCGGCTGCGGCGCGTGCGTGGCGGCATGCCCCAACGGCTCGGCCTCGCTCTTCACCGCGGCCAAGATCACCCACCTCGGCCTCCTGCCGCAGGGCCAGCCGGAGCGGGCCCGCCGGGCCCTGGGCATGGTGGTGCAGATGGACGTGGAGGGCTTCGGCGGGTGCACGCTCTTCGGCGAGTGCCAGGAGGCGTGCCCGAAGCAGATCGGGATCGAGACGATTGCGCGGATGAACCGCGACTACCTCCGGGCGCTGGTGGCCCTTCGCCCCGCCGCCGCGAGCGACGGCGGCGAGTGAGCGGCGGGACGCGCTAGCGCCCGGTTGCTCCCTCGCGGGGCCAGGCGTTGTTGGCCCGGTCCACGTCCGGCAGGGCGCTGTCCGGGTCGATGCGGACGCCGGTGACGTCCCCCGGCACCGTCGCGACGTAGGTGTCGCCCCGGAACCAGATCTCGACCGGGAGCTTCAGCCGGGCGCGCCCGCCGCCGCCGAGCGTGAGGGCCAGATCCACCGGCATCGGGATCGCGCCCGCGCTCCGCAGGTAGATCCGCGACGCCACCCCCGCGCTGTCCGACACCGTCACCGAATCCACCGCCTGGTCGATCGTGCCGGTCGTGTAGAACCATCCCCGCCAGAACCAGCTCAGGTCCTCGCCCACGCCGTCCTCCATCGTCCGGAAGAAATCGGCGGGCGTGGGGTGCTTGTAGGCCCAGCGCCGGATGTATTCCCGGAAGGCCGGATCGAAGCGGTCCGCGCCGAGCACCACGTCCCGGAGCAGCCGGAGCCCGAGCCCGGGCTTGTTGTAGCCGAGCTGGCCCAGGTCGTGGAGCCGGTCGGGCGGCGTCATGATCGTCTCCTGCGGCTTGCCCGACGCCACGTACTTGAGGTACTCCTCGATCCCGCCCCGGCGGTTGTGCGTCCCGGGATACTGCTGCTCCCAGTTGTAGGAGTTCATGAACGTGTTGAACCCTTCGTCCTGCCAGGCATAGAGGCGCTCGTTGCTCCCCACCAGCATCGGGAACCAGGTGTGGCCGAACTCGTGGTCGGTGACGCTGTACAGCGCCTCCGGCTCGGTGCGGTTGTGGCAGAAGACGATCATGGGATACTCCATGCCGCCTTCGATCCCGTTCACGTTCGTCGCCATGGGATAGGGAAACGCCCACCACTGCTTGGAGTAGCGCTCGATGGCGAGCTTGCCGTACTCCGTGGCCCGGCTCCAGATCGAGTCCGCCGAGGGCGGGTAGAAGCTCTGCACCAGCAGCTTGCCCTGGTTGGCGCCGACCGCGTCCCAGACGAATTGGCGCGCGGCCGCCCAGGCGAAGTCGCGCACGCTGTCGGCCGTGAAGCGCCAGGTGAGCGTCCCCCCCGGCGCGGCGGGGCGCGACGCCGGATCGTCGATCTCGCTCTTCCCCCGGATCACCACCGTCCGCTCGCTCCGGCGCGCGGCCGCCAGCCGGGCGCGCTGGGGGGCGGTGAGCACCTGCTCCGGGTTGCGGAGCGTGCCGGTCGCCGCCACCAGCATGCTCGCCGGGACCGTGAGGCTCACGTCGAAGCTGCCGTACTCGAGATAGAACTCGCCCCGGCCCAGGTACTGCTCGGTATTCCAGCCGCGGACATCATCGTACACGGCCATGCGGGGGTACCACTGCGCCACTTCGTAGATCGTCGAGCCGTCGATCGTCTCGATACCCATCCGGTTGCGTTGGGGGCCGAACGGGAAGGTCCACGAGATCGAGAGCAGCTGCCGGCCCTTGGGTGGGAGCGGCCGCGCGAGGTCTACCCGCATCATGGTGCCGTTCACGACGTGGGAAAGCGGCGCAGGCGCGCGGGCCGCCCGTCCCTTCGCGGCGGTCACGGCCGGCTCGCCCACCCAGACGAGTCGCATCCCGCCGTCCGTGCCCGTGTCCCTGGGGTCGATCAATGCGCCCCGGCTCGCCGCCTCGAACACGTTCTGGTCCAGCTGCAGCCAGAGGTAGCGGAGCGTGTCGGGCGAGTTGTTGGTGTAGGTGATCCGTTCGTCGCCGATCACGGCGCTCGCGCCGGTGTCGAGCGTCGCCTTGATGGCGTAGTCCGCCCGTTGCTGCCAGTAGTCCCGGCCCGGGGCGCCGCTGCCGGTGCGGATCGTGTTCGGCGCGGGGAGGTCGAGGCGGCGGAAGGGCGAGTCGTCCTGCCGGGGGGCGGGAGCGGGGCCCTGGGCCCGGACCGGGGCCGATGCCGCGGCGAGGGCGATCAAGAGGATCGCTGTGCGCATGGTCAGAGCTTCGGCAGGGTCACGCCGGTCTGGGCCTGGTACTTCCCGGCCTTGTCGGCGTAGCTGGTCTCGCAGATGTCGTCGTCGTCCGCCTCGAAGAAGAGGACCTGGCAGATCCCCTCGTTGGCGTAGATCTTGGCCGGGAGCGGCGTCGTGTTGCTGATCTCGAGCGTGACGTAGCCCTCCCACTCGGGCTCGAAGGGCGTCACGTTGGTGATGATGCCGCAGCGCGCGTAGGTGGACTTGCCCACGCAGATGGTGAGGCAGTTGCGGGGGATGCGGAAGTACTCCACCGAGCGCGCCAGCGCGAAACTGTTGGGCGGCACGATGCACACGTCGCCCTCGAACTCGACGAAGCTCTTCGAGTCGAACTGCTTCGGGTCCACCACCGCGGACAGCACGTTGGTGAAGATCTTGAACTCCGGCGCCACCCGCATGTCGTACCCGTAGGACGAGACGCCGTAGGAGATGACCTTGCGGCCCTGCCGGTCCAGCTCCCGCACCTGCCCGTCCACGAAGGGGTCGATCATCCGGTGCTCGCGCGCCATGCGCCGGATCCAGCGGTCGGATTTGATGGACATCGGGGAGCGGGGGCGAGGGGCCGGACGGTGGATGGGCGCGAGCGGCCGGCCCATCGGGGAACGGCGCTCAATATAAGCGAAAGCGGCTGGGTTGAAGTGCCTTCCGGGCGCGATTACCTTGTTCGTCGGGAGAACGTGAAATTTTTCACGAGGGAGGGACGGCGTGCTCCAGCCCTACATTCCGATCCTGGTCCTGATCGTCTTTGTCGTCCTGAACGCGATCTTGATGCTCGGGCTCTCGCACGTCCTCTCCACCTACCGCCGCACCCCCGCGAAGATCGCTCCCTACGAATCCGGCATGCCCATTCTGGGGGACGCCCGGGAGCGCTTCTCGGTCAAGTTCTATCTCGTCGCGATGCTGTTCATCATCTTCGACATCGAAGTCGTCTTCATGGTCCCGTGGGCCGTCGCGTTCTTCCAGGCGCGCGAGAAGGTGATCCCGCTGAGCATGGGGCTCGTGCTGGCTGACATGGTCGTGTTCATGCTCATCCTCGCGGTAGGGTACGTCTACGCCTGGAAGCGGGGAGCGCTGCAATGGGATTGAGCGACACGGGCCGGCCGGACTCGGCCGGGGGCGTACAGGTCTCGTCGGTCTCGCCCAACTGGGTCACGACCCGGCTCGATTTCCTGACCAACTGGGCCCGGGCCAACTCGCTCTGGCCCATGCCGTTCGGCACCGCCTGCTGCGCCATCGAGTTCATGGCCACGGCGGCGAGCCGGTTCGACCTGGCCCGGTTCGGCATGGAGCGCATGAGCTTCTCGCCCCGGCAGTCGGACGTGCTCATCTGCGCCGGCCGCCTCCCCTTCAAGCTGGCGCCGGTGATCCGGCTGATCTGGGACCAGATGCCCCAGCCGAAGTGGTCGATCTCGATGGGCGCCTGCGCCTCGTCCGGCGGCATCTTCGACAACTACGCGATGGTGCAGGGCATCGACACCATCATTCCGGTGGATGTCTACGTGCCCGGCTGCCCGCCGCGGCCGGAGGGGCTGATCTACGGGATCCGGCTCCTCCAGAAGAAGATCCAGGGCGAGAGCATCAGCGACGACTCGCTCCGCGAGGAGCACCTCGTGGGTCCCTCGGGGCTCTTTCTTCCCGCCGAGCGGGTGAACGAGCTGTCCGAGCCCTTCGGCAACTCCGTATCGCAGACCCGGTCCGGATGACCCAGCCGTCTCCCAGCGTGCCCGCCCTGCGCCGTGCCTTCGGCGACGCGGTCGAGCGGGTGGCCGTTTCCTGCGGCGATACCATCGTCTACCTGCGAACGGACCGGGTGCACGAGGCGCTCGCATGGCTCAAGACCGACCCGGAGCAGCAGTTCGACTACCTGACCGACGTGACCGCGGTCGAGTACCGCGATGCGGAGCGGCCGCTCGAGGTCGTCTGGCAGCTGCGTTCGCTTCCGCGGAAGGCGGACCTCCGCGTCAAGGCGGCGCTCGACAAGTCCGCGCCGCTGGAGGTGCCGTCGGTCTGCGACCTGTGGAAAGGCGCCGACTGGCTGGAGCGGGAGGTGTACGACATGTTCGGCGTCGTCTTCACCGGCCACCCGGATCTCCGCCGCATCCTGATGTGGGAAACCTACGCGGAGGGACACCCGCTGCGGAAAGACTTCCCGCTCCGGGGGCACTTCAGCCGGGCCGAGCAGACGCGGCAGGCGCTCGCCGCCGCGCCCGAGGCCCACTACTCGCTCGACGAGCTGTCGATCGCCGAGGCGTTCCACGAGCTGCCCAAGGACATGCGGGAGCGCCTGCGCCGGGGCGAGCGGGGATTCCTGAAATGAGCGAGCGCACGGTCGAATACACTCTCGCGACGCCGGGGCTCGACGCCCACGGCCGGGTCGTGGACGTCCCCCTGGGCCTGGGATTCAAGGACACCCACGAGTACCGGGCGGCGGGTCAGTTCGACGAGAGCTTCGGCGCCGAGCACATGCTGGTGAATATCGGGCCGCAGCACCCGGCCACCCACGGGGTGCTCCGCCTCGTGATCGAGCTGGACGGCGAGACGGTCATCCGGGTCATCCCCCACATCGGCTATCTCCACTCCGGGTTCGAGAAGCTGGGGGAGTACCGCCAGTACAACCAGATCGTTCCGCTCACCGACCGCACGGACTACCTCTCGCCCATGGCGAACAACGTGTGCCTGGCGCTGGCGGTCGAGAAACTGATGGGCCTCGAGATCACCGAGCGCTGCCGCGTGCTCCGGGTGCTCGCGTGCGAGATGAGCCGGATCATCTCCCACCTCGTGTGGCTCGGCACCACCGGGATCGACCTGGGCGCGTTCACGCCGTTCCTCTGGTCGTTCCAGGAGCGCGAGCGGATCTACAATCTCCAGGAGGCGTGGACCGGCGCCCGGCTCACCACCAGCGTCACCCGGGTGGGCGGAATGATGGCCGACGTGCCGGAGGGCTGGAGCGCGGGGCTCCGGGAGTTCTGCCGCACCTTCCCGGCCACGCTGCGCGAGGTGGACACCATGTTCACCCGCAACGCGATCTGGATCGGGCGGACCCAGGGCGTGGGGGTGCTCTCCCGGGAGGAGGCGATCAACGGCTCGCTCTCGGGCCCGATGCTCCGCGCCAGCGGGGTGGACTTCGACGTGCGGAAGGACCGGCCGTACCTGGACTACGAGACCTATGACTTCGACGTGCCCATCGGCGAGCACGGCGACATCTACGACCGTTACCGCGTGCGGCTGGAGGAGATGTTCCAGTCCACCCGGATCCTGGAGCAGGCGCTCGACCGGCTGGACCGGCTCGAGGGCGCCCCGGTCAACGTGAGCGACCCGCGCGTGATCCTCCCGCCCAAGTCGCGCGCGATGAGCGACATGGAAGCCATGATCTACCACTTCAAGCAGGTCATGGAGGGAGTGAAGCCGCCGGTGGGCGAGGCGTACATGGGGATCGAGAACCCCAAGGGCGAGCTCGGCTACTATTTCGTCTCGGACGGCACGGCCAAGCCGGTCCGCTGGCGGATCCGCCCGCCCTCGTTCCTCAACCTGTCCGCGCTCCCCCGCATGTGCGTGGGCGCGCTCCTGTCCGACGTGATCGCGATCAACGCGAGCGTGGACATCGTCATGGGAGAGATCGACCGATGAGCCAGCACCTCGCGCAGCCGCACGGCGCCGCCGGGCATGGCGGGCACGCGGCGCCGCACGAGCCCGTCTTCGTGGGCGAGACCCGGGCGAAGCTCGACCAGCTCTTCGCCCGGTACCCCACCAAGGCCGCCTGCCTCCTGCCGGCGCTCTGGCTGGTGCAGGAGGCCCGGGGCTGGATCTCGGAGCAGGCCATGGCCGAGGTGGCGGACGTGGTCGGGCTCACGCCGGCGTACGTGAAGGGCGTGGTCACGTTCTACACGATGTACCACACCCACCCCGTCGGCCGGCATTTCATCCAGGTCTGCACCACCTCCCCGTGCGGGCTCTGCGGCGCGGAGGACACCCTCAAGGCGCTGCTGGCCCAGACCGGATGCGGCGAGCTCGGCGCCACCAGCCCCGACGGCCGCTTCACCGTCACGGAGGTCGAGTGCCTGGGCGCCTGCGGGTTCCCGACGCCGATCCTCGTGGACGACGACTTCATCGAGAGCGTGACGCCGGACGGCGTCGCGGCGATTCTCAAGAGGTACGCCTGATGGGCTTTCCCCACGCCAGCCATCCCCGGGAGACGGTGGTGCTCTCCCGCTACTTCGGCGACGCCGGCGCCCGCTCCTACCGGGGTTGGGTCGAGCGGGGCGGCTACGCCGCCCTGCGCCAGGCGCTCGGCATGGCGCCCGACGAGGTCACCGCGGTCGTGAAGGAATCGGGCCTCCGGGGCCGGGGCGGCGCCGGCTTCCCCACCGGCCTCAAGTGGTCGTTCATGCCCAAGAACGATGGCAAGCCGCACTATCTCATCTGCAACGCGGACGAGTCGGAGCCGGGGACGTTCAAGGACCGCGAGATCATGCGCTGGACGCCCCACCAGCTGCTCGAGGGCTGCGCCATCGCCGCGTACGCCATCGGTGCGGAGACCTGCTACATCTATATCCGGGGCGAGTTCACCGAGCCGCTCCGGATCATGACCGCGGCCGTGGCCGAGGCGTACGCCGAGGGGGCGCTGGGGCCGAACGTGCTGGGGAGCGGCAAGCGGATCGACGTCGTGGTCCACCGGGGTGCGGGCGCGTACATCTGCGGCGAGGAGACCGCCCTGATGAACTCGCTCGAGGGGAAGCGCGGCAACCCGCGGATCAAGCCCCCGTTCCCGGCCCAGGCCGGCGTGTTCGGCATGCCGACCACCATCAACAACGTCGAGACCCTGGCCGCGGTCCCGCATATCCTCACCCGCGGCGCCGCCTGGTACAAGGCGCTCTCGCTCGGCAGCCCCAAGAGCACCGGCACCAAGCTGATCTCGGTCTGCGGGCACATCGCGCGGCCGGGCAACTACGAGATCACGCTGGGCTTCCCGATGAAGGACCTGGTCTTCGA
>DASWAI010000041.1:0-3756 GCA_036391215.1 Gemmatimonadales bacterium | reverse complement strand
GCCCCGGGGCCCGGATGATGACCGAGCGCCAGCTGGCCTCGGACCTCGGCGTGACCCGGACGATGATCCGGCACGCGCTGGCCATCCTCGAGGCGGAGGGCCGCATCTCCCGGGAGGTCGGACGCGGCACCTTCCTGCGCGACTCCAGTCGGGGCCGGGTCACCACCGGCACGGATGGAAGGCCCGGCGATCAGGAGGTTGGACCGGCCGATGTGATGGTGGCTCGACGCCTGATCGAACCTCAGGTACTGCCGCTCGTCGTGGCCTGGGCGACCGCCCGCGACTTCGACGAGATGCGCCGGTGCCTTGATGGCGGCGGCACGGCCGCGAACTACGACGAATTCGAGGTCTGGGATTTCGCCCTGCATCACGCGATCGTCGCCGCGAGCCGGAACCGCCTGCTGCTCGACATGTATGCCGTCATCGAACAGGCCCGGCACGGCGCCATCTGGGGGAGCCTCAAGCGGCGCAGCGATTCCCTGGAGCGGCGCGCGGTGTACCACCAGGATCACGTGGCGCTCGTCGACGCGCTGGCGGCCAGAGACCTCCCGGTCGCGATCGCGGCGATGGAGACCCATCTGCAGCGGGTCGAGGGCAATCTCCTGGGGACCGCGTCTCAGCGCGCCGATGGCTGACCATCCCCTGTCGGGGCTGAGCGCGGCCACCGTCCACGAGGCGTACGGCGCACAGGGTGCTCTGCCCTCGGCGATCAAGCCGGTGGCACCCCGCTTTCGCCTGTGCGGCCCGGCGCTGACCGTCGACTGCCCGCCGGGCGACAACCTCTGGCTGCACCGTGCGATCTACGCCGCCGCCCCCGGAGACGTGATCGTGGCCGACGTGCACGGCCAGACCGAGGCCGGCTACTGGGGTGAGATCCTCAGCCACGCCGCGCTCGCGCGAGATCTCGGCGGCCTGCTGATCACCGGCGGCGTCCGCGACTGCACGGCGATCTCCGCCCTTGAGCTCCCCGTGTTCGCGGCCAACGTCTGTCTCCGCGGGACGGTCAAGGACGCGCACGGCAAGGGGAGGCTTGGGGCAGTGCTCCGCATTGGCGAGGTCGATGTCCGTCCCGGCGACGCCGTGGTCGGTGACGCCGATGGGGCGGTCGTCGTTCGCGCGGACGAAATCGAGGACGTGGCGGCCGCCGCCCACGCGCGGGACGCCGCCGAGCGGGAGACGCTCGAGCGCCTGCGGCGAGGAGAGACCACCCTCGGGATCCTCGGTCTACCGACTTGATCGCGCGCCGCCGGTGAGTGCCCTGCACGTGCTGGTCATCCTCGCCGCCGGGATTGCGGCGGGAACGATCAACACGGTCGTCGGCAGTGGGACGCTGATCACCTTCCCGGTCCTGCTCGGCCTCGGCTATGCCCCGGTCGTCGCCAACGTCTCCAATACGGTCGGGCTCGTCCCCGGATCCGCCTCCGGAGCGATCGGTTATCGCCCCGAACTCGCCCGCCAGCGGGAGCGAATCCTGCCGCTAGCGCTGGCCTCGCTGCTCGGCGGCGTCACCGGGGGCGTGCTGCTGCTCAGCCTGCCGGCCTCGGCCTTCAAGGCGATCGTACCCGGCTTCATCGCCATCGCCCTGATCCTCATCATGCTCCAACCACGCCTGTCCCGGGCGTTGAGCCACCGCCGCACGCACCCGGGCGCACGGCCCGGCCCCGTCGCGCTCGGCGCGGTGTTCGCCAGCGGCATCTACGGTGGCTACTTCGGCGCCGCCCAGGGGATCCTGATGCTGGCCATCCTCAACCTCTCGCTTGAGGACGAGCTGCAGCGCCTCAACGCGCTGAAGGTCGTGCTCACCGGACTGGTCAACCTGGTCGCCGGCGTGCTGTTCGTCCTGGTGGCGCATATCGCCTGGCTGCCGGCCGCGCTGATCGCCGCCGGATCGCTGGTGGGCGGAGTGCTCGGCGCCCGCTACGGCCGGCGCCTTCCCCCCACCGCTCTCCGCGCGGTGATCCTGGTCGTCGGGATCGCCGCCATCGTGAGGTTGGTGGCCTGAGAAAGATCGGGGCGGTCCCTGGACGTCGACCGCGCCGGCCCCTAGCATTAGCCGCAATGGTGGACGTAACGGGGCAGCTTCCCGCCATTGATGAGGTTGAGCCGAGCGCGCACCGCAACGACGGGCCGCATGCGGGCCCTCCGCCGGTCCCGCTTCAGTTCGACATCGTGCCTCGAGTAGGCCTGGCGATCGCAGCGGTGTTGATGGTCCTGCTGATCGTCGCCATCGCCGTCAACAGCCTCTGGCCGCTCACCTTCTTCCACGTCGCGGGCGGGGCGGCCTGGACGATCATCGACCTGTTCCTGGGACTCGTCCTGGGCCCGATCATGGGCTCGATGTCGATCCCGGCCCGGATCGAGTTCACCACCCGGCTGATGCCCAAGATGGTGGTCATCATGCCGACCGTCGTGACCATGACGCTCGCGGCCGGCTGGCAGCTGGCCACCAAGGAGGGGCGGGTGCTGAGCGCCAGCCCGAGCCATGGCTGGGTGGTCGCCAGCTTCATCGTCGTCGGGGTGATGGCGATCCTCGCCCTGGGTCTGCTCGAGCCGGCCAACATCGCCGTCCTCTATGAGCTCAAGAAGAAGCGGCCCAACCCCCAGGTCATCGAGAGCCTGATGAAGCGCTTCATGTACTGCGCCGGGATCCTCGGCGTGATGCAGATCGCGACGCTGGTCATCATGACCAAGATCGCGTCGATGTGAGCATGGCCGGCCAGAGCAAGTACCCACCCTTCACGCAGGTCGGCATGGCGTCTCTGGCTCTGATCGTGGCCGGAGGGATCTACCTCTCCTCCCACCTGCCCAAGCACGTGCCGCTCGCCCCCGCGATCATCCTGCTGGTCATCTCGGCCGGACTCGTGGCCTACAACCTCTCGTCACTGGGCCGGGTCGACGGGTTCGCCTGGCCGCGCTTCTTCCAGGTCGCCAAGTGGGCGGGCCTGGCCTACCTGTTCACGGCCGCGATGATCGAGTACGCGTTCCTGCGCGACCACGTGAGCGGCGGCGCGCTGGTCATCCTCACCCTCTCGCTCCTGGTCTACGCCCTCCAGGTCCCCACCCTGATCGCCTTCACCGTGGCCCGCTTCGCCGGGCCCGAGGACGCTCCCTCCCCCTCAGCCTGACCGCTCCGGCCTCGGAGGCTAGAATCGGGCGCCCAGCGCCCTTAGCTCAGCTGGATAGAGCGTCGGTCTACGGAACCGAAGGTCGGGAGTTCGAATCTCTCAGGGCGCGCTCCACAAAAGCCCCGCTAATGGCGGGGCATTTTGGTCCGGCTCCTCCTGGCCGTCCACGCTCCCGTCAGGCCGTTAGGTCCAGTCCGGCCCTGTCCCATAGCCGCGAACCCGAGTCAGAACCAGTCCTGGGTCAGCGACAAAACCGTCTCCTTGCAGGATGGACGGTGCCCCCTGTAGACAGGCCAGTCCGCACCCTGCCGACACCGCGATGAAGCCAAGGTCGGCTCAGACCCGGCCACCATCGAGCAAGCTCAGCTCTTGCTCGGCTATGCCGACGCGCGAACCACAAGGAAGCATTACCGCAGGCGTCTGGAGATAGTGGACCGGCAAAAACCGGGCCCTGAATAGCACAACCATGCCAGAACGGCATGCGCAAGTACTTGATTTTATGGCGCGCCCGGAGAGATTCGAACTCCCGACCTTCTGGTTCGTAGCCAGACGCTCTATCCAACTGAGCTACGGGCGCGTGAAACGGACATCCTTGGCCTGGCTCGGCGCCAGACACCCGCCGGGCCGGCGC
>DASWAI010000040.1:0-2945 GCA_036391215.1 Gemmatimonadales bacterium | reverse complement strand
TGGCCTTCGAGTGGTGAGGGGGAGAATCGAACTCCCGACCTAGGGATTATGAGACCCTCGCTCTAGCCGACTGAGCTACCTCACCGGTCCGGCGGAACGCGGGTTTATAGGTCGCTCCCGGGGAGGCGTCAAGCAGGGGCGAGGCCGGGCGAGCCCTACTGCACGGGCGCGAGCCCGGCGCGCCGGAGCACGTTCTCCGTGATGCGCTGCACCCGCGGGTCGGCGACCCCGGGCTTCGAGAGGCCCCACGACCACTCGATCGTCCCCGCCGCGAACACGAACCCGCCGCCGGGCACGTCCCGGACCACCGCCTGCTGGAGGTCCGGCGTGCCGTCGTGTCCGATCACCGGCGACTCGGCGAGGATCGTCAGGCCGGGCGGCGTCTGGGCGTCGTAGACGACGCGGTCGGTCTCGTACCCCACGATGCCGGGGATCGCGTCCCCGTCCTTCACCCCGGTGCCCTCGTATGGCCACGCCCCCGCGTTCTTCACGATCCAGGCGGCGGGCGTCGGGCCATTCCACGAGTGGTATCCGACCCCGAGGATCGCGTGCGGCGGCTCGTTCACGGGCGGGAGCGCCCACTTGGTGGTCTCGAGCGGCGTTCCGCGGAGCGGGTCCTCCGTGTCGGCGCGCTTCTTCCAGCACACCTGGGTCCGGCCCGGGCGGCCGTCCTGCGAGGGCTCGAGCCGGATCTGCCAGTAGATCGCGTTCGCGGAGAAGAAGGCGAGGCTCGTCCCCGTCGCGAGCGCCGCGACGATGGCGTCGCGCGCCGGGTGCGACCAGTACTCGTCGTGGCCGACGGAGAGGAACAGCCGCTGTCCCTGGACCAGCGTCGGGTCCCGGTCGAGATCGAGGTTGGTGAGGTAGGTGAGGTCGAAGCCGCGCGACTCGGCCCACCGCACGAAGTCGTACTCGTACCAGAAGAACTGGCCGGAGCCGCAGCGCTCCACGTACGGACGGTCGAAGGAGACCTCGACCGCAGGCGGCGTGCCGTCGTACAGGCTGGTGCCGCCCCAGCGGTTGTACGCCTGGTAGGTGGTGAAGGAGGCCTGGAAGACGCCGACCCCCTTCCGCTCGTCGGCGCGCACCACGAACGGCAGGGAGGTCTGCGCGCCGTCCGAGCGCTCGACGATCAGGAGGTAGACGCCGCTCGTCCAGTCCGGGCCCGTCTGCACCGTGAACGTCACAGGCCAGTGGCACGCGACCATGCCGGTGACGGGATCCGGCGTGGGCATCGGCTGCGGCCCGGCGGCGACGGGTCCGCCGCGCGCGAGGGACCGGCCGCCGGAGCCGCCGTACCACCCCATGCGCCACGCCTGCCAGCTGACCCGGGTGTCCACGTTCGACCGGACGTGGACGTCGAGGGCCTCACCGTGGTTCACGCTGGCGGCGGACGCATAGGCGTCCAGCACGCCCGGACCGGCGCAATCGGCCACCTTCCAGCCGGTGCCACCGCCGAGCGCGTTCTCGGCGGCCACCGGCGGCGCGAGGGGGTCGGACGGGAGGGGACCGGACGGATTCGCGGAAGGAGGCTGAGCCGCGCCGCCGCCGGGGGCCCCGCTCGCGCCGCCGCCTCCACAGCCGAGCGCCCAAAGCGCCCCGATGAGCCACACCCCGTGGTGCATCCGCATCCGCGTCCTCCGTGTCAGACGCTGCGGCGGCCAACGGACGTTTGCACGCCGGGCCCGAAACGGGCCTTCCGGGACGCCTCTGCGTGGCCTGGCGACCCGGCGGGAGCCGGTACGGCATCCCGGGCGGACCCCGGGCGGGCGGCCTGCGTCGTCCGGCCTGCTCCGGTTAGATCGACGCTCGGGTCGACCGCACGGGAGGATCCATGGGCTCGAAGCCGGCAAGCGACGTCGCGCAGGGTGCGCCCCCAGGGCGGGAGCGGGGAGAGACGCCGAGGGCTCCGGACCGCGCCGAGCACCCCGTCTACGCCAGGGACGAGATCGCCCGGGTCCTCGAGGAGCGCGAGCGGTGGACGCGCGAGGAGCTGGCCGAGGCGCTCTCGCGGCTCGGCCCGCGCCGGAAGGAGTTCCGCACCGACTCCGGCATCCCCATCCCCGACGTGCTCGATCCCGCCTCGGTCGGCGAGCTGGATCACGTCCGCGACGTGGGCTACCCGGGGCGCTACCCGTTCACGCGCGGACCGCAGCCGACCATGTACCGGGGCCGCCTCTGGACCATGCGCCAGTTCGCCGGGTTCGGCACGCCCGAGGACACCAACCGGCGCTTCAAGTACCTGCTCCAGCAGGGCGTGACCGGCCTCTCCACCGCCTTCGACATGCCAGCGCTGATGGGCTACGACGCCGACCACCCCATGAGCCGGGGCGAGGTGGGCATGTGCGGCGTCGCGGTCGATTCGCTACGGGACATGGAGGTCCTCTTCGCGGACATCCCGCTCGATCGCGTGACGACGTCGATGACCATCAACGGGCCGGCCATCGTCCTGCTCGCATTCTACGTCGCGCTGGCCATGTACGTGGCGGTGGCGGAGCAGCAGGGGGTCCCGCGGGCGAAGCTGGGCGGCACGCTCCAGAACGACATGCTGAAGGAGTACATCGCGCAGAAGGAGTGGATGATCCCGCCCGCGCCCGCCGTGAAGATCGTCTGCGACATGATCGAGTTCTGCGCGAAGGAGATGCCGCGCTGGAACCCGGTCTCGATCTCCGGCTACCACATCCGGGAGGCCGGGGCGACGGCGGTCCAGGAGCTCGCCTTCACGCTCGCGGACGGCATCGAGTACGTGCAGGAGTGCGTGGAGCGCGGCCTCGACGTCGACGCCTTCGCGCCGCGCCTGAGCTTCTTCTGGGACGTCCACAACGACTTCTTCGAGGAGGTGGCGAAGTTCCGCGCGGCGCGGCGCGTCTGGGCGCGCATCATGAACGAGCGCTTCGGCGCCACGAAGCCCGAATCGATGCGGCTCCGCTTCCACTGCCAGACCG
>DASWAI010000039.1:0-2012 GCA_036391215.1 Gemmatimonadales bacterium | reverse complement strand
AGGATTTGGTGCGGGCCCTCCGGGATCTGCTTGGCAGCGACGCCGTCCACTACGTGAAAGCGAGCTGAAGGGCATGCCGCCGACGTACACGCTGGAGTTCGAGAAGCCGCTCCTCGAGCTGGAGAAGCAGATCGACGAGCTCAAGCGCTTGGGCGAGGAGCGGCAGATCGACGTGGCCGGGGAGCTGGAGGGGCTCCAAAGCAAGCTGGAGGCGCTCCGCGCCGAGATCTACCGGACCCTCACTCCGATGCAGCGGGTGATGGTCGCCCGCCACCCGCGCCGCCCCTACACGCTCGACTACCTCAGCACCATCTTCACCGACTTCATCGAGCTGCACGGCGACCGGCTCTTCCGCGACGATCCCGCCATCGTAGGCGGCTGGGCGCGGCTCGCCGGCATCTCGGTCATGGTAATCGGGCACCAGAAGGGCCGCGACACCAAGGAGAACCTCAAGCGCAATTTCGGCATGCCCCACCCCGAGGGCTACCGGAAGGCGCTCCGCCTGATGGAGATGGCCGCCAAGTTCGCCGCGCCGGTCATCACGCTCATCGACACGCCGGGCGCCTACCCCGGCCTCGGCGCCGAGGAGCGGGGACAGTCCGAGGCGCTGGCCCGCAACATCCTCGAGATGGCCGGCCTGGAGACCCCGACCGTCGCCTGCGTGATCGGCGAGGGCGGCTCCGGCGGCGCGCTCGCGCTGGGCGTGGCCGACCGGGTGCTCATGCTGGAGAACTCGGTCTACTCGGTCATCTCGCCCGAGGGCTGCGCCGCCATTCTCTGGAAGGACGCGAGCCAGCGGGAGCGGGCGGCGGAAGCGCTCCGGCTCACGGCGGAAGACCTGCTCCGGCTCAAGCTCATCGACGAGATCGTGCCCGAGCCCGTGGGCGGCGCGCACGTGGACCCCGACGCCACCGGCGAGGCGCTCCGGGCGGCGCTCATCCGCCACGTCACCGAGCTCAGGAAGGTCCGCCCCGAGAAGCTGGTGAAGCGCCGGGCCGAGAAGTACGCCGCCATGGGCGTGTTCACCGAAGCCTGATGCTCCAGACGGTCGAAGTCCGGTTCAAGGGCACCCGCCGAGGGTACTTCACCTGGGCCGACGACGCGGCGCCGCTCCGGCTGGCGGAGCCGGTGATCGTCGAGGTCGAGCGGGGGAAGGACTACGGCCGCATCACCGCCACCGGTGACGTGGCCGAGCGAAAGTGCACCTCCTGCAGTACCGGCTGCGCGATCGGGGACGGTCCGGGCGAGCCCTCCGCGGCGCCCGCCGCCGACGAGCCGCTCAAGTCCGTTCTCCGCCGCGCCACCCCCGACGACATCCGCCAGCACAACGAAAGCCGCCGCTCCGAGGAGGACGTGCGCCGCAAGGTGCTCGAGCGGGTGCGATCGCACGCACTGGTCATGAAGGTGAGCGACACCGAGTGGCAGTGGGACCGGAACAAGCTCACGATCTACTTCACGGCGGAGAAGCGGGTGGACTTCCGCGCGCTGGTGCGCGACCTCGCCACGCTCTTCCGCACCCGGATCGAGCTCCGGCAGATCGGGGTGCGCGACGAGGCGGCCCGCCTCTCGGGCGTGGGCCGCTGCGGGCGGGAGTATTGCTGCTCCACCTGGCTCGGCGAGCTCTCGCCGGTCAACCTGGGCCTGGCCAAGGACCAGCACCTCTCGCTCAACCCCGCCCAGATCTCCGGCGGCTGCGGGCGGCTGCTCTGCTGCCTCAAGTACGAGCACGAATTCTACGTGACGGCGCGGAAGCGCTTCCCCAAGGAGGGGAAGGCGCTGCGCACCGCGGCCGGGGTGGAGAAGGTGGTGGCGGTGGACATCTTCCGCGAGCGCGTCTTCCTCCGGAGCGAGGACCAGGGGTCCCGCATCATCCCGCTGCTGCAGCTCAAGGAGGAGATGGAGCGGCTGGGCGAGATCCTCCCCACGCCCGAGACCCGCCCGCGGCCGCCGGCGCCGCCGGCCGAGCTGGAGCCCGCCGCCGTCGTCCTCGCGCCTTCGCCCAACGGCGCGCC
>DASWAI010000038.1:0-21665 GCA_036391215.1 Gemmatimonadales bacterium | reverse complement strand
CCCCGGTTGCGCACGACGATCGTGAAGTCGACCTGCTGACCGACTCTCGCGGTCTTTGCACCGAGGGACTTCGAGAGCCCCAAGTCGGAGATGGGGTTGATCGGTGCCGTCAGACACTTGGGGGTGTGTTCGGCGGTGGCCGTGGCCACGAGGACATCGTGCCCCAAGGTCAGCCTCCAGCTGACCGGTTGGGCGGCATCGAGTCCCCGAACCGCGAACGCCGCGTTCACAAAGCCGGGCTGGAACGTGTCGGGTTGCCCCTGGCCCGCCGGCCCTGGGCTGATCACGTTGCTCGAGCCGATCGGGATGAGCACGTCCCCCACGCTCCCGTTCAGGTAACCGAACACCGCATCGTAGGTCCCGCCGTGGTTGACCACGCAGGTCGCGAAGATTCCGAACGGCCGAGGTGGCTCAGGCGGCCCTGCACACGCCGGCGCCGAGGTCGTGGCGGTGGCGCTGCGGGTGCCGTCGGAGACGAGCGTCCAGGTGAGGGCCGTCGAGTCCGGAATGCCGGTGACGGTCACCGCATTCTCAATTCGGCCGGGTGAGAAGACCGTGGGCTGGCCCCGGCTCCCCGGACCGGGCGAGAACGTATTCGCTTCACCGATCGGCACAACCCGATCGACGAGGTTGTCGCTCTCGTAGCCGAAGACCGCGTCATAGGTAGGCCCGTGATGGGCGACACAGGTGACGAACACGCCGATCGGACGGACGGGCGGTGGCGGTTCTGAGCACTTGGTGTCAAAGCCGGCCGTCGCCGTCGCCGTCGCGGTGGTATCCGACTTGAGGGACCAGACGAGTTGCTCGGCCGCGGGAATGTCCTTGACCGTGAACGCATCCTGGACGTTGCCGGGCAAGAAGTCGGTCGTCTGGCCTCGACCCTCGGGCGCCGGAGAGAACCGGTTGTCGGCGCCGACCGGGATCCCGTAACTGGTGGAGCCGTCATTCTGGTAGCCGAAGGTCGCGTCAAACCGGTCGCCGTGGTTTGAAACGCAGCGGACGAAGACGCCCACATGAGGCGGCGGCGGGGTGGTGCATGAGACCCCGAACGTGGAGCTCGCCGTCGCCGTCGAGGTGTGGCCGCCATAGGACACGGTCCAGGTGAGCGGTGTGCCCACGGGAATGTTGTTCACGTTAAAGGCGCTGCCCACCTCTCCCGGGAGAAACACGGTCGCCTGGCCGCGGTCCTCGGGTGCCGGCGAGAAGCCGTTGTCGGATCCGACGGCGATCGAGACATTGCCATCGTTGGCGCTCTGATAACCGAACCGGGCGTCGTAGGTCGATGCCCCGGCGTCCACGCAGGTGACGAACACGCGGATCTGGCCCGGCGGGGGCGCCGGCCGCACGCAGCCGTTCTCCCAGGTGGTCTGCCCCCCGGTCCAGTTGAGGCCGGGGAAATGTCCCTCTCTCCCGTTGAGCTCGTAGTCGAACGGGGGGATGATGTCCCGGGGATGGCCCTCGTGTCCGCTCAGCACACCGGCCACCGACGGCTCGATCAGGATCCAACCGCCATTACCGAGCGCATGGCAGATCCTGATGTGCTCGGCCCCGCGCAGTCTCGGACTGTGCTGAACGGCCCCAACCGCCATGCCGGCACACACCGCAGAAATGACTGCGACGAGTATGGCCGCCCAACTTGGTCTCGCCGTGCCACCCACCTCTTCCTCAGCGTAAGCCAGGGCGGACGGGCGCTCGGGCCGACTCTGGACGTTTGTACGAGGCTAGGTCGCCAGCGAGGGGAAATCTGACCCGCTGCCCCGACCGCCCGGGGTCAGGTCCAGCACGTTCCAGAGCGGCCAGATCGAGTCGACGTGGCGAGGGTCCTCACCCGCGTCCCGGGGCGCGAACATGAGTTCCGTCGCCCATGAGTGACGGACACGGTCGCCGTCGCGGATGAATACGTTCAGGATCGGGGCCTGCTCACCCTCCGCCGTCTCGGCGTGGTAGTCGCGGTTGTAGCTGTTGCTCCGGGAGGAGAGAAGGCGCAGGTGTCGCCAGCCGCGTTCGGCGGCAAAAGCGCGGATTCGCTCGGGAGCGGACTTTGCCGTGACAGCCAGGTTGATCCGCCGGGTTAGCTGCCGGGCGGCCCCATCGAGCGAATCGAGGATCGAGGTGCAGGACGGGCACGGCGTTTCCCGGAGGGCCAGCTTCGCTGTCTCGCCTTCCGCGGGTCCCGGTCTGGTGTCGCCCGACCAGCGCGGGAACATGAAGCTGTAGATCACGAGCGTGTCCTTCCCCGCCGCGAACAGCTCGGAAAACCTCACCTCGCGGCGCTCGGCGCCGGCCTCCTCGAAGCGATAGTCCTGGGGGACGACTCCGCCCGCGGGCAGCGCACGCCGCTGCGCGGCAACCCGCTCGACGGCCCGCCGGAGCTCGATCTCGGCCTCGAGCAGGCGATTGCGTTCGCGCCGGTACTCGCTCGACTCGTCAGGGAAGCTGATGCCTGGGTCCACCGACATCCAGCGCGAGTCTAAGGGAACTCGGGCCCCTTGGGGGGCGTCAGGTCTGGGGCCCGGGCGGCGGCGGGGACCGTCTCCAGGGTGGCGCTGCATGTCTCCGAGAGCGGTTATCCAACGGGAACGGGGCGGACCGAGGAAATGCAGGTGACGGCGCTCGAGGCGGCGGTCCGCCCGGTCGATGCGGTCCGGTCTCGTGATCACATCACCGGCTACCGGTGGTTCGACCTCCGCGATGCCGATTCGGCCGCGCCCGGCTTCGAGAGCCACTACGGCCTGCTGCGCGACGACTATTCGCGCAAGCCGGCGTTCGGCGCCTACCGGGCGCTGATCGCCAGGCTGAGCGTCCCGCACTGAGCGCAGCCGGCCTGAGTTCAGCCGATCCAGGACTGAGGTTGACGCGAGCCCGCGGCGGTGAAGATAATCGGATCCTCAATCTCGAACCGGGGGGCCGGTATGTCGTGGAAGCTGGATGGGTCCTATTTCGAAACGTGCTCGTGCGACGTGATCTGCCCGTGCACAGCGTCGATGGCGATCGGCGCCACGCACGACCGCTGCCGGGTCACGCTCGTGTTTCACATCAAGAGCGGGGACGTCGAGGGCACCGACGTGAGCGGCCTGACCGTCGCCGCGGTCGCCGATACGCCCAAGGTCATGAGCGAGGGCAACTGGCGCCTCGGCGTCGTGATCGATGCGGCCGCATCCGACGAGCAGGCCGAGAAGCTGGGTGGAGTGTTCTCCGGCGCCCTGGGCGGTCCGATGGCGGCGCTGGGCCCGCTCGTGGGTGAGAACCTCGGCGTCGAGCGGGCCCCGATCGAGGTGCACGAGGATGGTTTGCGCCACTCGATCCGGATCGGCGGCATGGTCGACTTCGAAGTCGAGGATGTGGTCCCGTTCGGGGCGCAGAGCGGTGAGCCGGTGCGCCTGACGGGCGTGTTTCACCCGGCAGGCTCCGAGCTCACGGTGGCTCGAGCGACGCGCTCCCAGATCGACGCCTTCGGGATCCAGTACGACGGGAACGCGGCCTTCTCGGCGTCCCAGTTCGCATGGGCGGCCTGAGCACCGCCACCTCCCTGGTCGGTGGCGACACGGGGAGAGGCGAGCCGGCGGCGACCCTTGACGCTGTTCGGGCGCGGCTCGGCCTGGTCGCGCTGTTGCTGGGGTTGGCCGCTGTCGCCTGGTGGTCGTCAGTCCACCGCATGGCCGGCATGGACTCCGGGCCGGGCACCGATCTCGGGGCCCTCGGCTGGTTCCTGGGCGTGTGGCTGGTGATGATGGCGGCGATGATGGTCCCCTCGCTGGCGCCGACCACGGCGCTCTACGCGCGGATGACGCGGCGGCGGGGCTGGAGCCGTCCGCTCCTGTTCACGGCCGGTTACCTGGTGGTGTGGGGGGCGGCCGGGCTGGGCGCATACGCTCTGTTTCGCCTCGGCCGAGACCTGCTGGGCAGCCAGCTGGCCTGGCGCGCGGGCGGCCGATGGTGCGCCGCCGGGATCCTGGCCGTCGCGGCCGGCTACGAGCTGACGCCGTTGAAGGAGGTGTGCCTCGGCAAGTGCCGCAGCCCTTTGGGATTCCTGCTCGGAAGTTGGCGCGACGGAAATCGCGGCGCTCTCGAGATGGGATCCCGGCACGCCGCCTGGTGCCTGGGCTGTTGCTGGGCGCTGATGGCCGGGCTGTTTGCCCTCGGCATCATGAGCGTCACCTGGATGGCGCTGATCGCCGGCCTGATCGCGCTCGAGAAGACGATCCCATGGCGCCGTGTGGCTACCGGGGTCGCGGCGGGCGTGCTGATCGTGCTTGCGGTCGCGGTTCTCGCCCTGCCGGGCGACGTGCCGGGCCTGGTCATCCCGACTGGGGGGAGCCAGCCGGTGCACGCGATGGCCACGATGCGTTAGACAGCCGGCATCAACGCGACAGGGTGGCCTGGCGGGGCTCGCCTTGGCTCCGTCCCGGGCTCCCGCCGGCGCCCTGAAGATCAGTCTCGATCTCCTCCAGGCTGCGGCCCTTGGTCTCGGTCACGAAGGCCATCACAAACAGGCCGGCCAGCACCCCCAGGCCCGCGTAGCCCAGGAACACCGGCCCGGGCCCGAGGCCCTTCAGCAGCGGTGGGAAGCTCTGGGAGACGACGAAGTTGGCCGCCCAGTTGCCGAACACGGCCACGCCCATCGCGGTGCCGCGCACGTTCAGCGGCAACACCTCCGGAATCATCACCCACACCACCGGGCCCCAGGTGGCCGCGAACGAGGCGATGAACGTGCCCAGGCAGACGAGCGTGATGACTGCCGCCGGGTCGCCCGGATGGTGGGGCGTCGCCAGCGCGGAGAGCGAGATGCCCAGCACCAGCAGGCTGCCGACCATGCCGGCCACGCCCGCGAACAGCATCGGCTTGCGGCCGACCCGATCGATCAGCCGGATTGCGATCACCGTCATGAGGACGTTCACCACGCCGATGATCAGGTTGGCGTAGATCGCGCTGGTCTTGGCGAAACCGACGTTGGTCAGGGTGGTCGGCGCGTAGTAGATGATCGTGTTGATCCCGACCAGCTGCTGGAACACGGCCAGTCCGGTGGCGACCAGCAGCGCCGGACGCACCCACCTCGCCCGCCAGAGTGCGCCAAGACCCGTTCCACCCTCCTCCTGCTGCTCGACCTCGCGGATCTCCCCGATCCGCTCCTCAGGGCGCTCATCACCCGGCAGGTCCTCGAGGACCTCACGCGCGGTCTCCTCTTCACCGGAATGGACGAGATATCGCGGGGTCTCGGGCATGAACAGCATTCCGGCCAGGAGGATCAGCGACGGCACCGCCGCCAGACCCAGCATCAACCGCCAGTCCCCGGAGGAGGCGAGGATGGCATTGACGATGAATGCGGCCAGGATGCCGCCGACGATCATCAACTGGTTCAGCGAGGCGATCGCTCCCCGCACCTCCGTGGGGGCGATCTCCGACAGGTACAGCGGGACGACCAGCGCCGCCGACCCGACCGCGAGACCGATGATGAACCGCGCCGCGACCAGCACTCCCACGCTCGGCGCGAGCGCCGCCAGCAGCGCGCCGGCCGTGAAGATGACCGCCGCGATGATGATCAGCTTCCTTCGTCCCATCCGGTCGGACAGCCGGCCGGCAAAGGCGGCGCCGATCATCGCGCCCAGCAGGAGGCCGGCGACGATCGCCCCCTGCAGGAACGGAGACAGCTTGAAGTCGTTCGGGATGAACAACAGGGCGCCGGAGATCACGCCCGTGTCGTATCCGAACAGCAGGCCCCCCAGGGCCCCGAAGAAATAGATGGTGCGCCCCGTCGGTCGCAGCGCTCGCATGGTTACCTCCCTCGCTCACCAATGGCCTTGTGGCCTATGTGGCAAGCTCCCCGCTCGGCCGACGCTAAAACCTAAATTCAGAGCGTCGCGAGTCCGCGCTCGAGGGCCCGGGCGATCAGCGGGAGATGCTCGGTCTCGATCGTCAACGGAGGCGAGACGGCGACCGCGCCCGGCAGCGGGCGAACCAGGACGCCCTCCCTGCGTGCGGCCATCACCACCCGCGTGACCGCGTCCGGATCTCGCTCGAGCACCTCGCTGGTCAGCGCGACGGCGGCCAGCAGCCCCACGCCGCCCCGCACCTCGGCCACGGCCTGATGATCGGCCAGCGGCGTCAGCGCGTCCAGGAGCACGCCCTCCAGCTGGCCTCCCCGTTCGACCAGCCGGTCGCGCTCGAGCAGCGCGATATTGGCCAGGGCTGCCGCGCAGCAGGTCGCATGCCCGGCGTAGGTCGGGCCGTGGCGGAGAACGGGGCCGCCCGGTGAGGCCCAGAACGGCTCGGCGATCCGTTCGGAGACGACCACACCGCCGAGCGGGAGGTACCCGCTGGTGACCCCTTTCGCGAAGACGATCATGGCCGGCTCGACCCCCCAACGCTCGATCCCGAACCAGGTTCCCAGGCGACCGAACCCGCAGATCACCGCGTCGATGACCAGCAGCACGCCGGTCCGTTCACACAGTGCGGCGACTCCCTCGATGTAGCCGGGCACGGGCGGATACACACCACCGGCTCCGATCACCGGCTCCACGAACACGGCCGCAACCCGCTCGGCACCGGCGCTCTCGATCGCCGCCTCAAGCGCCTCGAGTGAATCGTGCGGGACCTGGACGGTCTCGATCTGAGGGCCGAAGCCGCCGCGGTTGGCTGGAATGCCGCCCAGCGCGGTGCCAAAGCCGTGTGTGCCGTGGTAGCCGGAAGTGCGGCTGACCAGCAGCGTCCGCTCGGGTTGCCCGAGCTCATACCAATAGCGGCGGGCCAGCTTGGCGGCGGTGTCGATCCCATCGCCTCCGCCGGAACCGAGGAACACCCGGGCCGGCATCGGCGCGAGGTCGGCCAGCGTTCCGGCGAGCTCGCGGGCGGGCGGAGTCGCGAAATCTCCGAACGCCGAGTAGGCCTCCAGCCGGGACATCTGGTCCGCCACCGCGGCTGCGATCTCCGGTCGCCCGTGACCGACATTCGCATACCACAGGCTGGCCGTTGCGTCGAGGTAGCGCCGGCCGTCGCTGTCCCACACCCAGACGTCCTCGCCGCGCTCGATCACCAGTTCGCCGCGACGGACGGCGCCCATGTCGGCGAACGGGTGCCACAGGCGCGTTTCCTCGACGGTCGGCATCGGGTCGGACCTTACGCCCGTGCAGGCTCGCCCCACCGGCCAAGCCTGCCCCGACGCGTACTCCACAAGCTCCAGTTCGGGATTCGGGCGATGCCTATCGCCGGGACCGTCGCCGCATCGGGGCCAGCGCGCTGGTGGTTCGCTCATAACCGTCCCGGATCAGCTCCGGCCAGCGACTGCGGTCGATGAACAGGTCGTACAGCCAGGCACCCCGGCACAGACGGGGATCGGCGGCGTCGATGATCGTCAGCGCGTCACCCAGCTCGCGGCGAGCCCGGCGCGCGAATTCGACGTGGTAGGCCTGCTGCAACTCGCGGCTGGCCCGCACGATGCCCAGCGGCTTCTTCTGCCAGCCGGTTATGTCCTCGGGCGTCAGCCCCTCGGGGAGCATGAAGTTGAGGCCGAAGACGTGGTCGAAGGGGCCATGCTCGATCACGGGCTGCGTGGGCAGCAGCTCGATCAGGCCGCCGTCCACATACAGGTGTCCCCGGACCTCGACCGACTCGATGAACACCGGCAGCGCGATGGTGATCCGCACGAGCCGGGCGACGGTCACCTCGGGCGTGGTGTGAGTGCCGAAGTACTCGGCCAAACCGAGATCGGTGTTGTAGACGATCGTGGCCAGCGGCACCGGGAGCTCGCCCGCGGTCAGGGTTCCCAAGCGATCGGTGAACAGCCGCTCAACCGCCTCCCCCTTCATGACGCCCGTGAAGCCGCGCAGCGCGCCCAGCGCGAACCGGGGCAGGCGCCCCCACTGCGCGTCGAGATATTGCTCCGGTTGCCATGCGAGAACGAAATCCGCCATTTCCTGCGCCGAGAGCCCGGCCGCCCACAGGGCACCGAACATCCCGCCACCCGAGCAGCCCGAGATGAGCTCGGGCTGGATGCCCGCCTCCTCGAACGCGCGCGCGGCGCCGATCAGGGCCACGGCCGCGCCCGCGCCACCGGAGGCGACGACTGCGATGCGCTTGCCGGACAGGGCGGCCGCCGGACGCCGGCGGAAGGGCGGAAAGACCTCGTCCGGGGTCGCCTGCGGGCGATCGATCAGCGGGAGCGGGAGCAGGGCCCGGCGCGCGTGGCGCAGGAGCTCGAGGTCGAGCGTGTCGCGCAGCCGCTGTCCGGCGGCGTCGAGGCGTTCGAGGCTGAGCTTGACGTTGTAGATGTCAAGGTCAAGGCTCACGCCGCGAGCGTTGCACGGCGGCTCCGGTCCCGCACCGCGTGCAACCCCGGAGCGGACTTCGGGAAGGTACGGCCTGCGCCGCGGGCGCCTCCGGGCCGGCGTCTGGTGCCGCTGGGAGGATATTGGCGTGGCCTCGTTGGCTGATGCGGACCTCGGGCTCAAGCTGAGCTCAGCGGATAGCGAGCGGCGCATCGGCAAGGCGCAGCGCCGGCTGCTGGCGCTGCGGTTGCAGCTCGGCGGGCTGATCGCGGGCTCCGAGCTCGGGCCGCCGCTGTGCGTGGTGTTCGAGGGCTGGGACGCGTCCGGCAAGGGCGGCAGCATCCGCCGGCTGGTCAGTCCGCTGGACCCGCGGCATGTGCGCGTCACGCAATTCGGGGCGCCGACGCCGGATGAACGCCGTCATCACTTCCTGCATCGCTTCTCCGGAGCCCTGCCGGGTTGGGGTGGGATGGCGGTGCTCGACCGATCCTGGTACGGCCGCGTGCTGGTCGAACGCGTCGAGGGGCTCGCGACCCAAGCGGAGTGGAGGCGCGGCTATCCGCAGATCGTCCAATGGGAGGCCGGACTGGCCGGCGAGGGGGCCGTGATCATCAAGTTCTGGCTCCACATTTCTGAGGACGAGCAGCTGCGCCGCTTCCGCGGGCGCGAGCGAGACCCGCTCAAGCGCTGGAAGCTGACCGGCGAGGACTGGCGAAACCTCTCGCGCCGCGCCGACTACGAGGAGGCGGTTGAGGAGATGCTCGCGGCGACCGACCACCCGGCGGCGCCGTGGCACGTGGTCGCGGCGGAGTCAAAGCCCTACGCGCGGGTGCAGGTGCTCGAGATCGTGATCTCCTCCATCGAGGCGGCGCTGCGCGCGCTGGGAAGAGAGCCGATCAAGGCCGAAGCATCGCTCTAGTCCGAGGCCCGGCCCAGGACTCCCCCGGGGTCCCGGACAGTCCGGGTCGGGTCGGACCACGGATGCGCTGGCCGGGAAGCTGCTGATGCCAGGACCGGGGGCGCGACGTAGCCTCGACGGCACGGTGCCGGATCAGATCTCAAGATGCAGCGGCTGAGCGCTCAGGACGCATCCTTCCTCGACGTGGAGGACGCCGTCAGCCACATGCACATCGGTGCGCTGGCCATTCTCGAGGGGCCCTGCCCGGACTACGCCGCGGTGCTCGATCGGGTCCAGGCGAACCTGCCCCGGGTCCCGCGCTACCGGCAGCGTCTGCACCTCGTGCCGCTCTCGCTCGGCCGGCCGGTCTGGGTCGATGATCCCCACTTCAACCTCGGCTACCACCTGCGGCGAACCGCTCTTCCCGAGCCGGGAGGTGATGAGCAACTGCGTCTGCTGACCGGCCGCGTGATGTCCCAGCGGCTCGATCGCGACAAGCCGCTGTGGGAGATGTGGATGATCGAGAACCTGAGCGATCGGCGCTGGGCTCTGCTGACCAAGGTCCATCACTCGATGGTCGACGGCGTCGCTGGGGCCGAGCTTCTCTCGGCGATTCTTGACGAGCAGCCCGAGCCACCGCCGGTCAAGCCGGCCCGATGGTCACCGGAGCGCCAACCGTCCGGAGTCGAGCTCGCCGTCCGGGCCCTGGTTCATCGTGCCGGCAGCCCATCTGAGGCGATCCGATCCGGCCTGGCTTCACCGCGTCGGGCCGCGGAGCTCGCGGTCGCCACTACCGAGGGTCTCCTGACGCTCGGCGGGATCCTGCGGCCGCCGCTCGCATCGTCACTGAACGGGGCGATCGGGCCGCATCGCCGCTGGGACTGGGCGCGGGCGGACCTCTCGGAGGTAAGGCTGATCCGCCGGGCGTTCGGGGGGACGGTCAACGACGTCGTGCTGAGCGTAATCGCGGGCGGCTTCCGCGCCCTGCTGTCCGCGCGGGGTGAGTCGACGGACCGCGTGGTCCGCTCACTGGTGCCGGTTTCGGTCCGCGCGCCCGCTGAGCAGGGTCGCTACAACAATCGGGTTTCGGCGATCTTCGCCGACCTACCCGTGGGGATCGCTGATCCGGTCGCTCGGCTGGCTGCGGTGCGCCACCAGATGGAGCATCTGAAGCGCTCGCACGAGGCGGTGGCCGGGGATGTGCTGGTCGGCCTGTCCGGGTTCGCGCCCGCGATGCTCCTCTCGCTGGCCCTGCGGGCGGCCACCCGCATGCCGCAGCGGAACGTCAACACGGTGACCACCAACGTTCCCGGTCCTCAGCGCCCGCTGTACGCGGCCGGGCGGCGGATGCTCGAGTGCTTCCCCTACGTCCCGGTGGCCGGTCACGTGCGTGTCGGGGTGGCCATCTTCTCCTATGACGGGCGGCTGGCCTTCGGAATCACCGGCGACTACGATCGCGCGCCCGACATCGGTGTCCTGGGGCGCGGTATCGAGCGGTCGATGGCGGACCTGCTGGAGGCGGCCAGGACACGGTCGGAGCGGACACGGCCGGCTGCAGGTTCCGCTGCAGAGCGCTCACCGGGTCGCGTTTCAGTGCGATCATCAGGGCTGTGATGTCCGGTGCCTGAGCTCAGTGGTCAGGAGCTGCTCCGTGAGTGGCGGAAGATGATGGAATCCGTCGTCGCCTCCGCGGCGTCCCTCGGGGGCGGGAGGGAGATCCCGCAACAGCTGCTGGAACCGATGCGCCGCCAGCTGGAGCTCATGCAGCAGGTCATCGAGCGCGAACGGAGACTTCAGAAGCAGGTGGCGGGTCATCTCGTCGCCCCCGTCGACGCGATCTTTGATCTGGTGCAGGAGAGCGGAGCCATGTTGTTCAGGCAGGCGGAGGCGCTGGAGGCGGCCGGCCGCGCGCTCGAGGAGACCGGCGCGCTCGTCAAGAGCCAGGCGGAGTTGTTCGAACGGACGATCGGGGCGCTGCGCGAACCGACCGAGCTGGCCAAGGCGGCCGCGGGGCTCGAGCGACGGGTGCGCAAGGGAAGCTGACCACACAGTCCATATCGCAGAGGAGGAGAGCATGGCGAGAACTCCACAAGAGGTCTTCCAGCATCACGGGGAGGCGCTCATGGCTGAGGACCTGGACGCGATCGTCAGCGACTATGCCGAGGACGCGCTGTTCATCACGCCGGACGGAGTGCGGCGCGGAAAGTCCGGCGTGCGCGAAGGCTTCGTGAAGCTGATCGGCGATGTCCCGGGCGCCAAATGGGAGCTCCCGACGCAGGTCTTCGAGGACGACATCCTGCTCCTCGAGTGGAAGGCCGAGTCCGAAGCGGTCAAGGTGGAGGATGGGATCGATACGTTCGTCTTCCGTGACGGCCTGATCCGCGTGCAGACGGTCCGCTACACGCTGGTCCCCAAGTCCTGACGGATCCGCCGCGGGCGGTGGCGGTCGAACAGGACCGGCCCGCTCAGCCCGTGCCGGTCCCACGAGCAGCGAGGGAGTGACGATGTCCGACTACACGATTGGAACCCGTGAGGAATGGCTGGCGGCTCGCGGGGATCTCGCCAAGCTGGAGGCCGAGTACGCCGAGCTTGGCCGGAAGCTGACCGAGCAGCGCCGTCGGCTGCCCTGGGTCCGGGTGGACAAGGAGTACCGGTTCGACACCGCGGAGGGCAGGAAGACGCTCCCCGAGCTGTTCGACGGGCGCTCGCAACTGCTCGCCTACAACATCATGTTCGGACCCGACTACGAGCTCGGCGCGTGCCCCGGGTGTTCGAACCTGGGGGATGAGATCGACGCCACGCGCGTGCATCTGAACCACCGTGACGTGACGCTGATCTGTTTCTCGCGCGCGCCGATCGACCGGCTCACCGCCTACGGCAAGCGCATGGGTTGGCAGTTCCCCTATGTCTCAACCTATGAGACGGAGTTTCCGTTCGACTTCGGGCTCGCCCTGACACGCGAGCAGGCCCAGGGGATCCCGGAGCTCGTGGGGATGATCGCTGACCCGCCCCCGTGGCTGACCGACTGGAGCCGTCAGATCGGCGCCAGGCTCGAGGACGGTCTGCGCGAGGCCCCGGGCTTCATCGCCTTCGCGCGGGAGAACGGAAGCGTGTTCCACACCTACACGGTCACCGCGCCCGATCAGTTCGTGGCGCCATACCACGCCTTCCTGCTCCAGCGGACGCCGAAGGCCGGGATCAGCGAGGTCCGCGCCTGGCGCAAGGACGAGTACCCGGATTGACTGCCTGACCTCGCCGCCCGTCGGCGCCGGTGTCGGTAGCCGGCCGAGGGGGGCCCGTGGCGGGTCGGCCCGGCCCCGCAGGGCGTCGGGCCGACCCGGCGGACTGTGGTCCTACCGGTGCCTGCGGCGGTAGGAACTCCCGCGGCCGTTGGCGAACAGCCGAGCCATCGTCGGCACCGAGCTATCGCAGGCGTGGGCCAGGCAGGGCAGGCCGAACGCCGCCTCCATGGTCCGCAGCAGCGAGTAGTGGTTGTAGGCCGTGCTGTCCGTGACGTGGCCCGAGCCGTGGTTGGTGATGACGATCGTCACAACGTGGCCGCCGCCCGGATCAGCTCCGCAGCACCCGGTTCCCGGCTGCCCCTGGTCGCTGTAGTCGTCCTCGTCCCACGTGATGACGATGGCGTTGTTGCCTTCCCTCCACGTACGCGAGGCCATGACCTGATTGACGGTGCTGCCCACGTACTGGTCGCCGGCCTGGATCAGGCCGTTGGTGTCTGAGCAGCTGCCCGTGCCGTGCATGTCGTGGCACTGGTCTGGGACCACCAGGCTGTAGTTCGGCAGGTGGTGGGTCTGCAGATCGACGCCCAGTTGGCTGTCGGGAACCATCTGGGACATGGCGTCCTGAGTCCCGGTGAAGTTGATGAACGGGTTGTGCTTTGAGGCGTACAGAGCGTTGCCATCGCTCGGCCACTTGAACGTGTACGGACCGTTGGCGTTCGGGCCGGTCTTCACCACCTGGCTGGGAGCGGGGGGCAGGTTCTGGAAGTAGCCCTTCCAGGTCTTGCCGGCCGCCGTCAGCTGGTCGGCCAGCGACGGGGCGCTGACCGTGTGGTTGACCGTGGTGTCGTGGCAGTGCGGGTCAGTCGTGGCCATCGCCGGCGTGCAGTAGAACTGGTCGTCATCCTGGATGCCGAAATAGGAGCCGCCGATGTTGGCCACGTAGTTCGGCTCGCTGGGATGCGTGACCCCGAAGTAGCTCTTCGCCAGGCCGTACCGATCTGCCAGTGCGTTGAGGTTCGGGGCGAGGGAGTTCCCGATGATCGAGCCGTAACTGGTGTTCTCCATCATGATCTCGACGATGTGCCGATAGTGAGGCACCGAGGTGCCCGGTTCGTGCTTTGAGCCCGCCCGGATGCCGGCCTGGTGCCGGGAGTGCGCGGGGCGAGCGGATACGACACTCGGAACGATCGCGGAGGCGACGCCGGCGAGAGCCAGCAGTCCCAAGACGATTCGCTTGAGTCTCATGTCTAGGTCTTCCTTTCCTTGACGACGAACAGCGGCGGCGCAATGGTCCTCAGGACGCCCGTCCGGAGGATCCGAAGCCCGTCGCAGTGCGGCGCCACGGTAGCGACGGCGAGCGGCGATCCGGTTACCAGGATGGGAAGACCACCAGGACCCCTCAGAGCGGGGCGCTGTGACCAGGAAGACGAACGCGCCCGGTCTCGTCACAATGCGCGCGTGGAAGGAGATGCGCTGGCCATCAATCGCGCCTGGTGGGACGGCGCCGCCGCGGTTCACGGCGCCGACCCGATCTACGACACCGACGCGTTGCTGGCCGGGGCCGACCGGCTCGGCGCCGAGGAGCACGCGGCCGTCGCCGCATCCGTCGGAAGCGTCAACGGCCTGGACGTCATCCATGTGCAATGCCACATCGGCTTCGACACGATCTCCCTGGCGCGCCGTGGAGCGCGGGTCACCGGTCTTGACTTCTCACCGGCCGCGCTCGCGAAGGCGCAGGAGCTGGCCAGGCGCGCGGGCGTCGAAGTCAGTTGGGTGCAGGCTGACGCCGCCCACATTCCCGCCGGCCTGCACGGGCGCTTCGACCTGGCCTACGCGACGATCGGAGCGACCTGCTGGATCGAGGACATCTCGGCATGGATGCGCTCGATCGCAGCGACGCTGCGCCCGGGCGGGCGCTTCGTGTTGGTCGAGATCCATCCGCTGCTCAACATGGTGGCCGAGCGGCAGCCATTCTCACTTGACTTCCCCTACGCGTTCGACGGGCCGCACCACTTCAACGAGGCCGGCACCTATGCCGCTCCGGGCGCCGAGCTTCCCTCGAGTGAGACCGTCAACTTCGCCCACAGCCTCGGCGAGACCGTCACGGCGGCGATCGAGTCGGGCTTGCGCATCGACTCGCTCACCGAGCACCTGGAGACGAGCAAGGGCCCGCGTCCACCGATGGTCCCGCGCGAGGCCGACGGCCGCTACCGGCTCCGCCTCGACGGCCAGCCGCTTCCGATCCTGTTCACCCTGCTGGCCACCAAGCTCGATCGATGACTCCGGGGCGGTCATGAGCAGCCAGGTTCAGGCGACGGGCGCGGGGTCATAGGCACCGGCGTCGATGTCGCCAACCAGCCCGGGACAGGTGGGCTTCCAGCGAGCGAGGCGGGTTGGTTCAATCCCGCGTATGGCCCCTGCCTCGCATCGGCGATCGAAGTCCCTGCCCGGCCACCTCCCGGAGGCCGCCCCGGGTGAGGTGCTGGTCTGGACCGACGGCGCCTGTCAGCGCAATCCCGGCCCGGGCGGGTGGGCTGCGCTGGTCTGCTGGGAGGACGGGATCGTTGAAGAGCACAGCGGCGGTCTGGCCCTCACGACGAACAACATCATGGAGATGACCGCCGCTCTGGAGGGCCTGCGCGCGCTGCCATCGGGGTCGCGGGTGTGCGTCGTGACCGACTCCCGCTACCTGCACGACGGCATGACCTCCTGGATGGCGGGCTGGAAGCGCAAGGACTGGCGGACGGCTTCGGGCGCCCCGGTCAAGAACCGGGAGATCTGGGTCCAGCTCGACGCCGCCGCGTTGGAGCACGAGCAGGTCCGCTGGCACTGGGTCAAGGGGCATATCGGCCACGCGCTCAACGAGCGAGCCGACGTGCTGGCGGTCGCCGCGACCCGCACCGCGGCCCGCCCCGCGCGCTGATACCAACGGGTCGGCCAACGCGGGACGGTGAGCCGCCCCCGGGCTGGGGACAGGAGAGCTGCCGGAGGCCTTTAGGAGTGGTACCAGCTCACCGAAAAGCCTCCGCGGCTCAGCCTCGACGGCTGCGCCTTGACCGTGCTACCGGAGACCATGGTGATCGGATCAAGACCGGGGGTGGAGCCCGTGAGCGTCGTGCCGTTCACCGTCGCGGAGCTGAACCCGACCGTGCCGAAGTCGGCGAGTGGCAGCACGCCGCCGGAGCTCGAAGGCGCCTCGGTGATCACCTCGGCCGATGCGAGCCGGGCTGGTCTCAGCCGCGCGACGTTGGTCTGTGTCCAGCCCTGCGTGATGTCGACGAGCGTCAGCGTGAAGGAACCCCGGCCGTCGGTGGTCACCGCTGCGCTGAGGTGATCGCCCGGGGAAACGGGGTTGGAGAAGTTCACCGGAAACTTCGGATACATCTCGTACCAGGCGGAATAGACGGGGCGGCCGCTGCTGCAGTCCGCCTCGGTTCCGGTCTGCTCGACGGTGCGGCTGGTATCGCCGTCGAGGCCGACCCAGTAACTCGACCAGCCGGTGGGCGTGACCGAACAGTCCACCGAGGGCTGCGTCCAGCTGGCCGAAACGCTCGTGTAGGTGCTGCCGGTGACCGCGTAGCCGGACCAGTTGGTGCTGGCGCTGTGGCCCACCTTGTGGATCGGCGCCCGCCCCGCCGCGCCCAGCCGGCCGGCGGCCATCGCCGACGGGGCGAGCGTGAGCGCGCCGCCGGCGGCGGCCACAGCAGCGAGGCGGAACAGAAAGCGATACATCGTGAAGCTCCTTCTGCGGACAGGTTCCCCGCGACGCGGCGAGCGGACGTCAACGCTACAGGGGGCTCGAGCATGCCATGAGCGCCGTTACTACTCCACCGACTCCGTAAGAACACGTGACGCGCCGCTGCCGGCCCTCTGAACGCGGAGGCCGTTGCACGCCGCACGGCGGCAACTTCCAGCGGCCCTGAATCCGGTATGCTGCCGCGAGTTTTCCGGGGCCAGACCGCAGAAGGGCGCATGATGATGAGCAGGGTTATCCGCGGTGTGAGCCGGCGGGGTACGAAGGTCGGGCTGGTCGCGATGCTGGCGCTGGTCGTCGGGGTGGCGCCGGCCTGGGCGGGGAGCGCCGGCGGTGGCCTCCACACGGGCAGCCGGAACCCGCTGGCCGGGTTCTCGTGGGGGATCTACCGGGGACCGATCGATGGCCTGTGGCCCGCGTACGCGTCCGCCCACGGGCACAACCGGCAGTTGCTGGGAAAGCTCGCTCTGCAACCGCACGCGGTCTGGGACGGGTATTGGGACGGCAACCCGAAGGCGACGGCGCAGGAGTCCATTCGCGATTCGACTCAGGGCGATCCGAACGTTCTGACCGAGGTCGCGATCTTCCGCCTCAGCCCGTGGGAGACCTGCTCCGGATACTGGTCGGCGGCAAACCAGGCCAGCTACCGAGCCTGGATCCGCAGCTATGCCGCCGGGATCGGATCGGCACGCGTCGCGCTGATCCTTCAGCCTGACCTGCCGTTCGCACTGTGCGTCGCCTCCGGAGTGCCTGAGCAACTCACCGCCTACGCCGCGGCGGTCTTCAACTCGCTGCCACACACCAGCGTCTATATCGACGCCGGTGCCTACGCGTGGTTTCAACCCGGGCCGGTCGCTCGGTTGCTTGAGAGCTCGGGCATCTGGCACTCGCGCGGCTTCGCCCTCAACGTCACCCAATACGGCTCGACCGGCCAGGAGCTGCAGTGGGGCGCCCAGATCAACCGCGCGCTCGCGGCCGCCGGAGCGCGCGGCAAGCACTTCGTGATCAACACCGACGAGAACGGGACCCCGTACCTGGCCGGCCAGATCCCCGGCGGCGGGGCCGCGTCCAACTACACCCCCCGGTGCAGCTCCCCCGGCCAGCGGCTGTGCCAGCGGCTCGGCATTCCACCCACCACCGACGTCACGAACCGGCGCTGGCATCTCAGCGCCACCGACCGTGGAATCGCCGCCCGGCAGGTCGATGCCTACATGTGGCTGGGCCGGCCCTGGATGATCAACGCCGGGCCATTCTCGCTGGGCGACGCACTGACCCTGGGCGCCAACGGGGCGTATTAGCGCCAGTCGCCTCGCGGTGGGCATTCCCGCGATGTCCCTCGCAGAGAGTGAAGCCGGCTCAGGCGGGGTCGGTGTAGCTGCCGGGGCTGCTGGGCGTGGCGCGGAAGTCCGCCGGCCGCTCGGGGCTCGCCTCCGCCAAGGCGCGACGCACGCCGTCGGCATCTAGATCTGCCGCGTAGACGGGTGTGCCCGGCTGCTGGCGCCAGGACTCCTCGAGGCCTCCGGCATCGACGGCATCAAAACCCAATTCCTCGGCCAGCTGCATGACCGTCGCCTTCCCCGGTGGATCACCGGCGATCGGAAGCGCGATCCGATCGCGTGAGCCAGGCGGCCGACCGTGATCACGCAGGTGCTGGGCATAGATGTTGTTGAACGCCTTTACGACCGAACGCCCGAGTTGCTGCGACACCCACACGCTTTCAGGAGTTCCGGCCTCAATCTCATCGATCCGGCCGTCGCGATGCTGCGGGTAGTAGTTGCCCGTGTCGATCACGACCACGTCGTCGGCCACCCCTTCAAACAGGTCATCAGGCAGTTGGGCAACGTTCCTCTCCGGAATCGTGACCACCACCACGTCCTTGCCCAGAGCCGCCTCGCGCGCGGCGACAGCAGCAGCGCCCGTCTCTGCCTCCACCTCGCGCAGGGTGTCCGGCCCGCGCGAGTTCGCGATCGACACCTCATGGCCCAACTCCGTGAAACGCCGCGCCAGCGCGCCGCCGATGTTTCCCGCCCCGATGATTCCGATCTTCATCTCGCGCTCCTCGCTCGTTGGCATCTGCCCACGATGCTAGGCGCATGACCGCCGCGAGATTGCGGACTCCGGAACAGCCAAATCCGCATCCGCATCCAGAGCGACCGCAGAGGCGGGATTGTCTTGGGGACCCCACAGACCCAGGGCCGCGCTTGCGTCAGGCGCGCTTGGGCGCCGTGTCGAGCTCCTCGCCGCGCTTGACCAAGAACGCGCCCAGCGCACCCGCGAGCGAGCCGATGACCGTGATCGCATAGGCCTCCATGAGGACGTCCAGGACTCTCCCCGGGAATGAGATCGGGTTCTGGATATTGGAAGAGACCGTCAGCAGCTGGGTGGTGGTCCAGAACAGCGCGCTGCCGAGACTCTTGATCTGGGTCTGCTTCTGATGGTGCTCGAACACGAACGCCAAGATGGCGCAGGTCGCGTCGACGCCAACGGTGACCACAGCAATGGCGAGAAGCCGGTCGCGCAGGCGGCCATGGGTCGGGGTGCGCGCGCGCAGGACGTCGCGCACCTCGGCGGTCATCTCGCTCAGCACGTGGAACATGTACATCGTCGGCTATTCGCTGCCCGCGTCCAACGTCCTGTGGCGGAGCGGCTATGGCCCAACGCGCCGGATGATCTCGAGGGTGATCCTGACGTTCCCCTTCGCGGCGTTTACCTGGGCGCGAGCGGTGTCGCATGGGCACTCGCTCTACTGGCCCGGGAGGGTTTGTCGCCAGCGCTCCCCGGTTTGGCCGGCTGGCCGACAGTCTTCCGGAGGGGTTTCGCCGAGCCCCCGAGTTCATCGGCCTCGCCCCGCCGCCAGCCCTGTCGCTCCTGTTTGGTGAGAGCGGAGCGGGCGGGGCGGGCGGAACCGGCTCGGGCAATGGGGGCGGCGCCGGTGCCGCAGGCGCGGCAGCCAACTACCTCCCGTGAGCGCCGCTACGCACTGAGGACGCGGCGAATACACCGGTGGGCGCTGAGAAGTGTCTCGAACGCATGCCCGACGTTTGGAATACTCCAGCGGCGCGGGAGGCCCGTCTCGTACAAATAGACGGAGGACACATCATGGATATCGCGGGGGTCATCGAGCGGTACCACTCGGCGTGTGACGCGTTCGCGATTGGTGATCCGGCGCCGATCAAGGCGCTCTACGCGCGGAGTGAGGATGTGTTGCTGGCGAATCCGTTCGGCGGCGCGTCGCGCGGCTGGACGGCGGTCTCCGAGGCGCTCGACTTCGCATCCTCCAACTTCCGCGACGGCCAGCGCGTTCGATTTGAAGAGGTCTCACGCTACTCCAGCACTGACCTCGTCTCGCTATTCGAACGGGAGCATTGGGAGACCAAGGTGGGAGCTCGCACCGAGCTGGCGCCGTTCGATCTGCGCGTCACGACCACGTTCCGGCTGTTCGGCGGTGACTGGAAGGTCGTCAGTCGCCACGCTGACCCGCTGACGACACCTCACCCCGATGGGCCGCTGCGGACATCAGCCTGATCACTCGCAGACCGTCGAGACTCGAAGGCTCGCGCTCAGCCTGCAGCGATCACGAATGCGAAGGTGCCTCGGTTGCCTTGGCGGTTTGGGGGATAGGCAATCGCCGCCGGGTCCTCCTCACCGCCTGGCCTGTCCGTCGGCTTTCCTCGACGCGGGCCGCTGCGGCTAGTACAGTCGCGCGGGCGCGAGGCGCGCTGATCGGCGAGTAGAAGGGGGCCTGCGATGAGGGGCTGGGACTGGATGGGGCGGCGACCGGCCGCTGTCGTGGCCGTCGCGGCATGCGCATTCGCGGCATTGCCGGCGGGCGCGGGCGCGAAGGTGACCTTCAAGCGGCTGTCCACCGTGAACGCGAGCAGCGCGGCCGCGGTGGCCATGGCACGGACGGCGAACGGCACGCTTCACCTCGTGTTCCAGACGTTCGCCGGTCGGGCGTTCAGCGGCCTGGCCACGATGTCGATCAGCACGTCCGGGGCGCCCGGTCCGCAGATCCCGGCTCTTTCGTCCTGGGCAACCACCCAGCCGGGACTGGTCGCATCGCCCACCGGCGGTCTCACGGCGTTCTTCGGTGCGGCCAACCCAAGCCTGTTCAGCACGGTGTGGGGGATGTCGTCGATGAACGGCGGCAGCACCTGGGGCGCGCCGTTCGACGTGAGGGGGACGGGCCCGAATGAGGCGCTGGCCGACGCCGCCGACGTGACCGCGATCATGTCGGGAGCCACTCCGGTGCTCGCGCTCCCGCACGCGGGCAACCTCGTCATCCAGGTCGGCCTCGGCCCGACCGCGGCGAACTACCAGCTCACGACGCCCGCGAACGCGTCGATGACCGACGCCGACCTCGCCGTCGACGCGGCGACGCATCAGGTCGTCGCCGGCTGGCGGTCGCTCAACGGGGCGGGCGGCGACTGGCTCCAGGGCGCCGCCCCGATCAGCGCCGCCCAGCCGGTTCCAGGTCAGCCGCGCAATGCTCTGATCCCGTCGGGGCGCGACAAGGGCGCCGGGGTCTACGCGGCCTATACGTCTGACGGATCTCATGTCCGGCTGCTTCGCTATGGGGGCGGCTCAGTGGCGGTGGGTGCGGTGCCCGGGCTCGCCGCGAAGGCGCTCGGCACGGCCACCGGCCCCGACGGCCGCATCTGGGTCTTCTGGGGAACCGACAGCCCGTCCGGGATCGCCGTGACGCGCTCCAATCGCGCGGTGACGCGCTTCGAGCCCCTCCAGCGCGTCAACTCGAACGCGTTCACCCTCTACCGCCTGTCCGGCGACGGGCGGCTCGGCCCGCTCGACCTGTTCGCTGATGAGATCCCGAACGCGAACACCGTCGTGCCGGCGGGCAACTACTACGCGCGCGTCCTGCCGCTGCTCAGCGCGTCGGTGAAGGTCAAGGCGATCAAGAACGGCAAGGGCAAGGTGATCGCCCACACGGTGACCGTGACGGTGACCGATGCCGGCGACGCGGTGCCCGGCGCGACGGTGGCGATCGCGGGCAAGAAGGCGAAGACGAACGCGTCGGGGGTCGCCACGGTCACTGTGCCGGGCGGTTCGTCCGGGAAGGCGACGCTCACGGTGACGCACGCCGGCTATCAGCCACTCACGCTGACGGTGAAGCTCTGACGGGTACCGTCCGAGATGGAGGCCAAGCGGCTCGCTGGCCGAGACACCTGCTTTGCCCGCGGTTGCGGTGGATGACTTTTCCGCGCCGTGCTGGTCTGTACGCCGAAAACCGACTCGCGGGAGGCTGACGCCGTGCGGAAACTGACCTTTGGCATGAACCTGACCCTGGACGGCTACATTGCCGCGCCCGGCGACGACCTCGGCTGGAGCGCCCCGAGCGACGAGCTGTTCCAGTGGTGGTCTGACCGGGTGGCGGCGACGGGCCTGGCGCTGTATGGGCGCAAGCTGTGGGAGACGATGAGCTCCCACTGGCCGACCGCCGACCAGCAGCCCGGCGCCACACCGGCGGAGATCGAGTTCGCCCGCCGCTGGCG
>DASWAI010000037.1:0-4540 GCA_036391215.1 Gemmatimonadales bacterium | reverse complement strand
GCTTCTTTCCTCCCGGCCCTTGCAACGTCCGGCAATCGGGACGAGATGCGGCGCCGGCCGGGAGGGCGACCGTGACGTCGAGGAGGTCTCGCAGCATCGCCGCGGCGGTGGGGACCGGGTCCCGCTCGGCGCTGGTGGCGCTCGACCGGCCGGCGATATCCGTGTAGTAGACCACCCCCATCTCGTCGCCGTCCATCCGCGCAAGCGGGTGATCCAGCGGCAGCGGCGTCGGCCGCACGCTCAGCCGGAACCGTCCTGCCCCGTTCGACTCCGCCAGGCAGAGGAGGACGATCCGCTCGCCCCTCACCCGGGCCGCGCGAAGCCCGTCCGCCGTGAGCCCCGCGATCCCCTCGACCCGGACGTCGGCGAGGGACGTCGGCTGGCGCAGCACGGCATTCGCCAGGATGACCAGCTTGTTGGCCGCATCCCAGCCGTCCACGTCGAGCGACGGATCGGTCTCGGCCAGCCCGCGCCGCTTCGCCTCCGCCAGGACGTCGGCGTAACTCCGCCCCGCCTCCATGGCGCGGAGGATGTACTGCGTAGTGCCGTTGAGCACGGCCTCCACCCGCAGAATCCGCGCGCCGGCCAGGTCGCGCAGGCCCAGGTTGATCGTGGGCATGGCGCCGCCCACACAGGCGCTGAACCGAAGCGGCGTGCCGGTGGCGCCGGCGCCGAGATCGCTCAGCGCGGCCAGCTCCTGGTAAGCGAGCGCGAGCGGGCCCTTGTTCGCCAGGACCACCGGCAGCCCGCGGCGGAGGGCGGCCCGGGTAACGTCGAGCCCCGGCTGCCCGGTCTGGAGATCGACCGGGGTCGCCTCGAGCAGGGCGTCCGCGGCCACCGCTTCGAGCAGCTCGAGGGCCGGAGCCTCGGGGCGGCCGCCGGGGAGCGTCGCGACACTCTTGCCCCGCTCCTTTGCCGCCAGCACGACCGCGGGGTCCAGCCCACCGGGCGCGACGGCGATTCCGCCCGAGTCCGCGGCCCCCACCACGCGGAACGCCACCCCGTAGCGCTCGGCGAGAAGGGATTCCTGAGTCTGGAGAATCTGGAGGAAGCCGCGGCCGACGTTCCCGAGCCCGACCAGCAGAACGCGGCGGACGAGCGCCCCCGCCCGGGGACCGCTCACTGCCGCATCCGTGCGCAGCTATAGTCCTGCTCCGGCATGAAGTCCTTCGGCCTGGCCATGATCGCGAAGCCGTCCTTCAGGTATCCGGTGGCGTCCTTCAGCCGCTTGGGGTCGAGGCCGGGCACCGTGCGGTAGGCATCGTAGATCGCCTCCTGCTTCGCCATGAATCGCTCCAGGGTGGCCGTCATCGCCCCGAGCGGCCGGCACATCCCGCGATACAGCCGCTGCCGCACGCTCTTGATCGGAAGTCTGCCGTCCGGCATGGCATAGGGCGCGTCCACCAGCCCGGAGAAGTCGAAGTCGTACGCCACGGGGTAGAGCGACGCCCGTCCCTCGAACTGCACCAGCCGGACGTTGTGGTTCATGACCACCGACCAGTCGGTGTTTCCGATCAGCCACTCGAACACGCCCAGCAGGTCCATCTGGGCCGAGTCCAACTCGGAATAGCTGGCCCCCGCGTGCTCCAGCACCCGGCCCCCGTTCCGGGCGGCCATGTCCTTGTCCTCCTCCAGGAAGAATCCGTAGCGCGTGATCGTCCGGGAGGAGTCGCGCGTGTCGGCGTACGTGATCCGCGCGAGCCGGGCGCGATGGCTCAGGTCGGTGAGCTGGTTGTAGGCCCGGTACGTCCCGTACTCGACCAGGAGGTTCTGCTCGTAGCGCGCCCCCTTCTCGCAGTGCGTGATGAGCTTCAGCGAGCCCTCTCCGCCGAAGACGGTCCCCTTCAACTGGTCCTTGGGGAAGTGCACCTTGAGCGGCGCGAAGCCGCAAGTGGACGGCTTGAGCCGGAAATGCCCCCGCGTGCTCAGCTCGACGGGTACCGTCATCGGCCCCGAATCGCCCTGGAAGGTCAGCTGCGCCGGGTACTTCGGGGGGTTGATGGTGTCCCGCTTGCCGAAGACCGCGCGAAAGTCGGCGCTCAGCGTGAGCGGCAGGGCGGCGTCGTCGCGGAACAGGCGCCGCGGGGCCTTCGGGGCCGGCGCCTCCGACCCTGCCTGCGCCGAAGCGGGCGACGGGAGCGCGGCGACGCCGAGAACGAGCTGTACGAGAGCGGAGAAGCGACCGAGGGTTGACCGCACGGGCCCTCCATAGGCTGGCGATCGCGCCCACCATCATACGCCCGGATATCCGCCTCCGCGAGGGCGTTCACGGTCCCGGCACGCCGGTCGTGGTGTCGGCCCAGGGTCCGATGCCGGTCCCCCCCATCCGGTCCACTCCGCCCATCATGTCGCCCATCATGGCCCAGTGCTCCAGCGGCATGACGTTGCGGGTCGAGTCCCGGAACTCCTCCAGCTGGTCGTAGATCGCCGTCCGCTTCCCCCCGGCGGTGAGGCTGTCCGCCAGCAGCAGATCCGAGACGATATCGTGCATCATGTGGAGGTTGTCGAAGATCGCCGCAGCGCGGGGGTGCCGCCGGGCGAACGCCGGGGCCACCGCCGCCGTCATCGGCATCACCTGCGGCATGGTGGCCGGCGGGTTCGCGAGCATGCGCCGGAAGCGGGCCACGGTCGCCGCCACGCCCGCGCGGCGGTCCGCCTCGGTGCGGTACACGATCAGTGGCTCGTAGAGCCCCACCTGGAGCCAGTGGTACGCCCAGATGAGCCCGTTGAACCGGGGGTGGGTCCGGCGGAAGACCTGGCTGAACGCCTGGTCGTCCATCAGCTCCATGGCCTTGGGCGCGTCGGCGAACGCGTACGGCTTCTTCGACAGGTAGTAGTCGGTGATCCGCTCGATCAGCGAGTCCTTCGCCGGCAGGGAGAGCCGCTCGTCGGCGTAGACGTCGTAGATCTGGCGGTGCAGCACGTGGGCCCAGTCGAACATCATCTTCGCACGCCAGGCGAGCTTCGCGTAGTGCGGCTCGATGGCCTCCTCCGGCACCGCGAAACGGGGCGGCCGCACGAGCAGGTCTCCGACGAGGTACCGGTAGGCCCCATCCAGCTCCCGCTCGGCCTCGGGGCCGCGCTTCGTGAGCAGGATTTCGTACAGGATGGCGTGGCCGTAGTCGAAGGCGTTGAACAGGCGGGCGGCGTCCGGAAACCGTTTCAGGAATTGCCAGTTGAACCCGCCCGGATAGTAGAACTGCTCGTCCCGCCGGTCCTGCGCCGCGGCGGGCGCCGCGGCGCCCAGCACGGCGACGGCGGCGAGCGCCCAGACGCGCAGTCGCATGGTCGGTCGCATGGAAATCACCTCCCCGCAGGCAGCAGCCCGCGCAGCGCGAAAGCGTGGGACAAGCCGACGGTGATCTCGAAATCCGGCCCGGCGGAGGTGAGCCGCCGGGAGAGGCCGAGATCGAGCACGTCCGTAGGCGTCCATTGCCACCGGGCGCCCGCGGCCAGAGTGGCAACGGTGGGCCCGCCCCGAACCTCCTGCTCGGCGAGGCCTTCGACCGCCAGTAGCACGCTTTGCCGAAACAGCGTCCGGTCCACGGCGAGGCTGCCGGACCAGCGGGGTGCGGCCTCCGCCTGCGCCAATCCGTTCTCCGACCCGAAAGTCCAGGCCGCGTTCAGGTGCGCACGGGTGAGCCCCCAGGAGCGGGTGGCGATGCCCTTGACCGTGAGCCGAGCCACGTCGCCCGCGAGCGCGCCCACGGGCAGCGCGAGGTCTGTCCGCAGCGCGAAGGCCGGCAGCGACCGGCCCTCGGTGTTGAAGTTGTAGAACGCGTGGAGCCGGAGGCCGGCCAGCCCGAAGTCCGAGGCGCCGGCGCCGTGGACCCGCGCGAATGGGAGAGACAGCCCCACCTGGCCGTTCATGAGCGCGCCGTACTCGACCTCGGGGGCCACGATCGCGTTGTCCAGCCCCCCGGGCAGGGCCTCGAGCCGCACCGGCGCGAGCAGCTCGAACGCGTAACGCTCGATCGGGTAGGCGTCCTCCGTGTGCACGGGACGCCCGTCGTCGAGATTGCGATAATCGATCTGGGCCGCCGCGGGTGCGGCGCTCAGGACGAGAGCGGCGGCCGCCAGCACGGCGCCCGTATGGGTGTGTCGCATGCCTGGTCCTCGTAGCCGGTCGATGACGGCGACCGCGAGAACGTTCGCGGCCGCGACTACGAGCGGGGCAACGGGGGCGGAGTGGGAGGCGCGAGGGCGAGTGATGCGGGCCCCGCGGCGGCGGGAGCGGCCGTGGCCCGGGCCGCGGCCGCCACGCCCAGCGCCGGCATGGCGGGGGCGCCGACCGCCGTCACACCTCCCGCGCAGGGCGCGAGAACCGCGCACTCGGCCGAGGCGCAGTGGGGGCAGTCGGCGGGCATGTCGGCACCCATACCGTGGGTGACGGCTCCGGTAGGCGCCCCCTTCCCCACGTGCCCGGCGTGCGTCTGGTGACGGGCGGCACAGTGACTACCCGGGACCGCGGAGAGCGGTACCGGGCCGGCCGCGAGGCCGAGCATGGCGACTACCGCGAAGACGTGGCGGAGCAAGCGGA
>DASWAI010000036.1:0-9338 GCA_036391215.1 Gemmatimonadales bacterium | reverse complement strand
CGCCGTGCACCAGGGCAAGAAGTTCGTGCCGGTGTTCGTGACGGAGAACATGGTCGGCCACAAGCTCGGCGAGTTCGCGCCCACACGCCTGTTCCGCGGGCATAGCGGCAGGCTGGTGGCCGACAAGAAGGCAAAGCCGGAGTAGCCATGAGCGGACGCGCGATCCAGCGGGGCGTGCGGCAGTCGCCTCGGAAGATGCGGCTCGTGATCGACCTCATTCGCGGCAAGGACGTGAACGAGGCGTACGCGATCCTCAAGTACAACAAGAAGCTCGCCGCCAAGCAGATCGCCAAGACGCTGCGCTCGGCGGTGGCCAACGCGGAGCAGGCGGCGCTCAAGGGCAACGAGCGGTTCGATCCCGATCAGCTGGTCGTGAGCCACGCCATCGTGAACGGGGGCCAGCCGCTCAAGCGGTTCGGGGCCGCCGCGCAGGGGCGGGCCACGCCGATCCGCAAGCGCACGAGCCACGTGGAGATCCACGTCGTCGCGAAGGAGAGCGAGTAATGGGTCAGAAGACGCATCCGGTGGGCCTCCGCCTCGGCATCGTCAAGCCGTGGAAGTCCCGGTGGTTCGCGACCAAGGACATGCCGGCGCTGCTCAAGGAGGACGAGCTGATCCGCAAGTACCTGAAGACCCGGCTCGGCCACGCGGCGATCTCGGAGATCCACATCGACCGCCGGCCAGGCAAGGTCACCGTGACGGTGCACACCGGGCGCCCGGGAGTGGTGATCGGGAAGCGCGGCGCCGAGGTGGACAAGCTCCGGGACGAGCTGGCGCAGCTCACCGGCAAGGAAGCGGCGATCAACGTCGAGGAGATCAAGCGGCCGGAGCTCGCGTCGCAGCTGGTGGGCGACAACATCGCGCACCAGCTGGAGCAGCGGATCTCGTTCCGCCGGGCGATGAAGCGGGCGGTGCAGAGCACCATGCGGATGGGCGCGCAGGGCATCAAGATCCGGGTATCGGGCCGCCTGGGCGGCGCCGAGATCGCCCGGACCGAGGGGTACCGCGAGGGCCGCGTGCCCCTCCACACGCTCCGCGCCGACGTGGACTACGCCACCAGCACGGCCAAGACCACCTACGGGACGATCGGCATCAAGGTCTGGATCTTCAAGGGCGAGGTCATCGAGGACGTGGCCGGCCGGACCTACAGCACGGGGGCCTGACCGATGCTCGCGCCGAAGCGGATCAAGTTCCGCAAGATGTTCAAGGGCCGCACCAAGGGGATCGCGCAGCGGGGCAGCCGCGTCTCCTTCGGCGAGTTCGGCCTGATGAGCCTCGAGCCGGGCTGGGTCACCAACCGGCAGATCGAGGCCAGCCGGGTGGCGATGACGCGCGAGATGAAGCGCGGCGGCAAGGTGTGGATCCGGATCTTCCCGGACAAGCCGATCACCAAGAAGCCGGCCGAGACCCGCATGGGGAAGGGCAAGGGCAATCCGGAGGGTTGGGTCTGCGTGGTGAAGCCGGGTCGGGTGCTGTTCGAGCTCGAGGGCATCCCGGAAGATCTGGCCCGGAAGGCGCTCGGCCTGGCGCAGGCCAAGCTGCCGGTCCGCACCCGCTTCGTGAAGCGGGAGGAGGGCTGACGTGGACAAGCAGACGCGCGGCGAGCGGCTCAAGGAGTGGCGGGACAAGGCCACCGACGAGCTGGAGACGCTGGTCCGGGAGCTCACTGAAGAGAGGTTCCGCCTCGGGTTCCGCTCCGCGACGGAATCGATCGAGAATCCGATGCGATTCCGGGCGATCCGCCGGGACATCGCCCGGATCCAGACGGTCCTGCGCGAGCGCGCGGGCCAGGGACGAGGGTGAGGGGCATGGCTGAGACGGAAATCCGCGGGCGCCGCAAGGTCCGCCAGGGCGTCGTGACGAGCGACAAGATGACGAAGACGGTCGTGGTCGCGCTGGTGCGCCGGTACGCCCATCCGGTGTACGGCAAGCAGGTGACCCGCACCAAGACCGTCAAGGCGCACGACGAGCAGGGCGCGAAGGTCGGCGACACCGTGCGGATCATGGAAACCCGGCCGATCGCCCGGACGGTACGGTGGCGCGTCGTCGAGATCGTTCAGAAGGCGAAATAGGCGCTAAAGGCTAACGGCTATGGTCCAACAAGAATCGATCCTCCGCATCGCCGACAACTCCGGCGCGCGCAAGGCGCTCGTGATCCGCGTCCTGGGCGGGAGCAAGCGCCGGTACGCGAGCCTGGGCGACCAGGTCGTCGTCGCGATCAAGGACGCGATCCCGACCGGCCAGGTGAAGAAGGGTGACGTCGCGAAGGCGGTCATCGTGCGCACCGCGAAGGAGGTCCGCCGCAAGGACGGGTCCTACATCCGGTTCGACGAGAACGCGGCGGTGCTGATCACCGATACGGGCGAGCCCCGCGCCACCCGCATCTTCGGGCCGGTGGCGCGCGAGCTCCGCGAGAAGCGCTACATGAAGATCGTCTCGCTGGCGCCGGAGGTGCTGTAGCATGAAGCCACTGGTGTACAAGAAGGCAAAGCGCCTCCGGCACGCCGCGCCGGTCCGGATGACGCTGCACCTCACCAAGGGCGACACGGTGCAGGTGATCTCGGGCGACGACAAGGGGAAGCGGGGCAAGGTCCTGCGGGTCCTCCCGAAGACCGGGCGCATCGTCATCGACGGCGTGAACGTGGTGAAGCGCCACCGCCGCGCCACCGCGACGAGCGAGGCCGGCATCGTGACCTTCGCGGCGCCGATCCATCACTCGAAGGCGATGCTGATCGACCCGAAGAGCGGGGAGCCGACGCGGATCCGCCGGCGCAAGGACAAGGACGGAACCCTGGAGCGGATCGCGGTCAAGTCGGACCAGCCGATCCCGAGGACCCGGTAAGCCATGGCCGACGAGACGCCGAAGGAGAAGGCGCCCAAGAAGGACGCGCCCAAGAAGGATGCGCCCAAGAAGAGCGCCCCCGCCCAGGGCGGCGGGAAGGGCAAGGACCGCGGCCCGGTTGCCGCCACCGATCCGGCGCCCAAGGCGAGCGAGGGGAAGCCGCGCCTCCAGACGTACTACGAGCAGACCGTCCGGCCCCGGCTCCAGCAGGAGTTCGGGCTGACCAACCCGCACGAGGTGCCGCGGGTGCTCAAGGTCGTGCTCAACGTGGGGATGGGCGACGCGAGCAAGAACCCGAAGCAGCTCGAGGCGGCGGCGGAGGAGCTCGGGATCGTCACCGGCCAGAAGCCGGTCATCACCCGCGCCAAGAAGGCGATCGCGAACTTCGGCATCCGGGAGGGCGTGCCCGTCGGCGTCACCGTGACGCTCCGGCGCGCGCGGATGTACGAGTTCCTCGACCGGTTCATCACGCTGGCGATCCCCCGCATCCGGGATTTCCGCGGGCTCTCGAACCGGAGCTTCGACGGCCGGGGGAACTACACCTTCGGCATCAAGGAGCAGATGATCTTCCCCGAGGTCGACTTCGACAAGGTCGAGAAGATCCATGGGATGGACATCACGATCGTGACCTCGGCGCCGCGCGACGACCTGGCGCTGGCCCTGCTCCGGGAGCTGGGGTGGCCGTTCCGGGGCGAGACGCCGGCGCGCGTGGCATGAGGCGGCGCGGCAAGAAGTCGGAAGGAAGAAGTGAGAAGGGGTGGCGGGGGCCGGGTGGCCTTCTCACTTCTCACTTCTCACCTCTCACCGTAGTAGAGGACTAGATGGCGAAAACCTGCTGGATCGAACGAGCGAAGCGCACACCGAAGTTCAAGGTCCGGACCGTGCGGCGGTGCCAGCGGTGCGGGCGCAGCCGGGCGGTGCTCCGCAAGTTCGGGCTCTGCCGTATCTGTTTCCGTGAGCTCGCGTTGCGGGGAGACATCCCGGGCGTGCGCAAGGCCAGCTGGTAGGGGGACATCGGATGAGTCTGACAGATCCCGTCGCGGACATGCTGACCCGGATCCGGAACGCCTGCTCGGCGGGCCACCGGCGGGTCGACATGCCGGTCTCCAAGCTCAAGAGCGAGCTGGCCCGGCTGCTGCGCGACAACCACTACATCGCGGACTTCAAGGTACTGGACGACGGCATGCACGGCGTGCTGCGGCTGTACCTCAAGTACCACAACGACGAGCCGGTGATCCGGGAGCTCCGCCGCGTCTCCACGCCCGGGCTGCGCCGGTACGTGAAGTGCCGCGAGATTCCCCGGGTGAAGAACGGCCTCGGGATGGCGATCGTCTCCACGCCCAAGGGCCTCATGACCGACCGCGAAGCGCGGACCGCCAATCTCGGCGGCGAGCTGCTCGCGGTGGTGTGGTAGGAGGGGCGGCGTGTCCCGTATCGGTAAGAAGCCGGTCGCCATCCCCAAAGGCGTCACCGTGGCGCTCGCCGGGCACACCCTGTCGGTGAAGGGCCCGAAGGGCGAGCTGAGCCGCACCTTCCACCCGGACATGACGCTGAGCGTGGAAGGCGACACGGTGGCGGTGGCTCGGCCCAGCGACGAGAACCGGCACAAGGCGCTCCACGGGTTGAGCCGCACCCTGGTCCAGAACATGGTGGACGGCGTCGCCCGGGGCTTCGCGAAGACGCTCGAGATCCAGGGCGTGGGCTACAAGGCCGAGACCAAGCCCTACGGGGTCAATCTCGTGGTGGGCTACTCGCATCCCGTCAAGTACGAGGCCCCCAAGGGGATCAAGATCTCGGTGGAGAACAACGTCCTCGTGAAGATCGAAGGACCGGACAAGGAACTCGTCGGCCAGGTGGCGGCGGAGCTGCGCCAGGTCCGCCCGCCCGAGCCCTACAAGGGCAAGGGCGTCCGGTACCAGGGCGAGCATGTGCGCCGCAAGGCGGGCAAGACCGGAGCGAAATAGTCATGAGAGCGATTCATGCCCCGAAGACGCGGGCCGACCGGCGGTACCGCCGCCACCTGCGGGTCCGGAAGGCCCTGCACGGGACGGCCGAGCGGCCGCGGCTCGTGGTCTTCCGCTCGCTCAAGCACATCACGGCCCAGCTGGTGGACGACGACCGCGGCGTCACGCTCCTCGGCGTGAACGACCGGAGCGAGGGGATCCAGGTCGAGGGCGCCGGCAAGGTCGCGAAGGGCAAGGCGACCGGGAAGCTGCTGGCGGAGCGGGCCAAGGCGGCGGGGATCACGAGGGTCGTGTTCGACCGCGCCGGTTATCGGTATCACGGTCGCGTGCAGGCCGTCGCAGACGGCGCGCGCGAAGGCGGATTGGAGCTCTAGCATGGCTGACGAGCAGCAGGCGACCACCGAAGGCACCGAGACGGCCGCACCCGAGCGTCCCGCGGCGGAAGCGCCGCGGGGACGGGGACGGGGGCGCGGCGGGGAGCGGGGGCGGGGAGACCGCGGCTCCCGCCGGGACCGCGACCGCGAGCACGGCAGCGACATGGTCGAGAACGTCATCTCGATCAACCGCGTCGCCAAGGTCGTGAAGGGCGGCCGCCGGTTCTCGTTCAACGCGCTGGTCGCGGTGGGCGACGGCCGGGGCCGCGTGGGCATCGCCACGGGGAAGGCGAACGAGGTGTCCGAGGCCGTTCGCAAGGCGGTGGACGCGGCCAAGCGGGGCATGGTGGAGCTGCCGCGCACCGGCTCGACGATCCCCCACGAGATCGTGGGCGAGCACGGCGCGGGCCGCGTCCTCCTCAAGCCCGCCGCCAGCGGCACCGGCGTGATCGCCGGCGGGCCGGTGCGCGCGGTGCTCGAGTGCGCCGGGATCACCGACATCCTCACCAAGAGCCTCGGGTCCACCAACCCGCACAACATGGTCCGGGCGACGATGAACGGCCTCTCCCGCCTCGTGTCCGCCCGCCAGGTGGCGCGGGAGCGGGGCATCGAGGTGGATCAGATCGCCTACAAGCCGCGGCAGGAGGTCTGAGCCATGGGACGTAATCCTGTGGTCGGACGGCAGGGGCCGAGCCACCATGCGGCGATCGTTCCGTCCGAGGGCGATGCGCCCGTGCTGGCCGTGAAGCAGATCCGCTCCGGCATCGGACACGCGGCCACCATGCGCCGCACGCTCGAGGCGCTCGGCCTCCGGCATCACCAGCAGACCGTCCGGCTCAGGAACACGGCGGCGATCCGGGGGATGCTGTACAAGGTGCGCCACCTCGTCGAGGTAGCGCCCGCCAAGGAGCAGTGATGGCAGACCAGACCAAGGTGACCCTGTCCACGCTCCGCCCGGCGCCGGGCTCGTCCCCGGTGCGCAAGCGGTTGGGGCGGGGCCCCGGCTCGGGGCTCGGCAAGACCTCCGGCAAGGGCCACAAGGGCCACAAGGCCCGCACCGGCGGCGCGACCAACCCCGGCTTCGAGGGCGGCCAGACGCCGCTCTACCGGCGCCTGCCGAAGCGCGGATTCACCAACCCGTTCAAGGTGACGGCCCAGGCGGTCAACCTCCGGCAGCTGCGGAAGGTGACCGGGCAGGTCGTCAATCCCGAAACGCTCTTCGCCGCCGGCCTGATCGGCAAGCGCCACGTCCCGGTGAAACTGCTGGGCACCGGCGACGCCGACCGCGCGTACACCGTGCAGGGAGTCACGCTCTCCGCCTCGGCGCGCGCCAAGCTCGAGGCCGCGGGCGGCAGCATCGAGGCGTAAGTGACCGAGCCGCGCGTTTCCGCGTTCGCCATCGACGACGAGCTGAAGCGGAAGCTCCTGTTCACGCTGCTGGCGTTGGTGATCTACCGGGTCGGCGCGCACATCGCCGCCCCGGGCGTCAACGTCACGGCCCTCGCCGATTTCATCCGGAACTCCGGCGCCGCCGGGTTCTTCGGCCTCTACGACACGCTGGGTGGCGGCCTCTCCCGGGCCACGGTGTTCGCGCTCGGGATCATGCCGTACATCTCCGCCTCGATCATCTTCCAGCTCGCCGGCGGCATCGTGCCGTCGGTCGGCAAGATGCAGAAGGACGAGGAAGGCCGGAAGAAGATCACGCAGTGGACCCGGTACATGACGGTGGGCATCTCGCTGGCCCAGGCCTACACGTTCGCCCTGTTCACCGAGTCCATCCCCGGCGCCATCCCCAACCCCGGCTTCGCCTCCCGCCTGATCATGGTCGTGACGCTCACCGCGGGCGCCATCTTCGTGATGTGGCTGGGCGAGCAGATCACCGAGCGGGGCATCGGAAACGGGATGAGCCTCCTCATCACCTTCTCGATCCTGGAGCGCCTGTGGCCCTCCACGGTCGAGCTGGCGAACTTCATCAAGGGCGGGATCGTCTCGCCGCTGGGCGCGGCGTTCTATATCGCGGTGGTGATCGCGGTGATCGGGGTGGTGGTGGCGATGACCATCGCGGCCCGGCGGATCCCCATCCAGATTCCGCGGAAGGTCATGGGACGGGGGCGGATCCGCGAGGGCCAGAAGACCTTCATCCCCATCCGGCTCATCACGGCGGGGGTGATGCCGATCATCTTCGCGCAGACGATCATCATCGTCCCCGGCACCGTCGCCAGCTTCACCAAGAGCGCGGCGCTCCAGGACATCGCGAGCTTCTTCAGTCCCGGCTACCTCCCGTACGATCTCACGTTCGCCGTGCTGATCGTCATCTTCAGCTACTTCTACACGTCCATCATCTTCAACTCGGTGGACCTGGCGGAGAACCTGAAGAAGCAGGGCGGGTTCATCCCGGGCGTGAAGCCCGGCGCCAGCACGGCCGACTACATCGACGCGGTCCTGTCGCGGGTGACGCTGCCCGGCGCGCTCTTCCTCGCGTTCATCGCGCTGCTCCCGATCATCATCTCCCAGCGGGTCGGCATCCAGACGCACTTCGGCGGGACCTCGGTGCTGATCGTAGTCGGCGTGCTGCTGGATACGATCGCCCAGGTCGAGCAGCACCGCACGCTCCGAAAGTACGACGGCTTCATGAAGACCGGGCGCGTCAAGTTCCGGGGCCGCCAGCAGCGCTACATGTGAGTGAGACGTGAGAAGTCAGACGTGAGAAGGCACCCCCTTCTCACGTCTCACGTCTCACGTCTCACTTCCCACTTCTCACTTCTCACGAGCGTTCCGGGATCCTCCGCCGTGCACATCCTCCTCATGGGCCCGCCCGGCGCCGGCAAAGGCACCCAGGGGGCCATTCTCGCCCAGCGGCTCGGCCTCCCCAAGTTCGCCACCGGCGATCTGCTCCGTGACGCGGTGAAGCGCGGCACGCCGCTGGGCCAGAAGGCCAAGGCGGTGATGGAGGCGGGGCATCTCGTGAGCGACGACATCATCCTCGGCGTGGTGCGCGAGGAGATGGCCCGCCCGGCGGCCGCCCTCGGCGTGGTGTTCGACGGGGTTGTGCGGACCGTCCCCCAAGCCGAGGGCGTGGAGCGGCTGCTGGCCGAGCAGGGCAAGAAGCTGGACGCGGTGCTCTTCTTCGACGTCACCGACAACGAGATCCTCGGCCGGCTGGAGAAGCGGCGTACGCTGGAGTCCCGGGCGGACGACGATCCTGCTGCGGTCGCGACCCGGCTCCGCGCGTATCGGGAACAGACTGCCCCGGTCCTGGCGTGGTACGACGCGCGCGGGCTCGTCCGCCGCATCTCCGGCACCGGAGCCGTGGACGAGGTGGCGGAACGGGTGCGCCGGGCGCTTGGCGGCGCATGATCACCCTGAAGTCCCCCCGGGAGATCGAGGTCATGGGCCGGGCGGGGCGGATCGTGGCCGGCGTGCTCGCGAAGATGGCCGAGCTGGTTCGGCCCGGCGTCAGTACGGAGGAGCTGGACGCCGAGGCGGAGGCGTTCATCCGGGGCCATGCCGGCGCGACGCCCTCCTTCAAGGGACTCTACGGCTTCCCCAAGACGCTGTGCACGTCGATCGACCAGGAGATCGTGCACGGCATTCCCTCGACCAAGCGGGTGCTGGCCGAAGGCAGCATCCTGAGCGTGGACGTGGGCGTGCAGCTGGAGGGACTGCACGCGGATTCGGCGGCGACCTTCCCTGTGGGGAAGGTCAGTCCGGAGGCCGAGCGGCTGCTTCGGGTGACGCAGGAGTGCCTGGCCGCCGGGATCGCGGCCGCCCGCGTGGGCAACCACGTCGGGGACATCGGGTATGCGGTGCAGCAGGTGGCGGAGGGAGCCGGCTACGGCGTGGTGCGGGAACTGGTCGGGCACGGGATCGGCACGCGATTCCACGAGGAGCCGCAGGTGCCGAACTACGGGGCCCCGCGCCGCGGCCCGCGGCTGCTCGAAGGGATGACCCTGGCCATCGAGCCGATGATCACGCTGGGAAACCCCGCCACCCGGACACTGCCCGACAAGTGGACCGTCGTGACCGCCGACGGGAGCCTCTCGGCCCACTTCGAGCACACCGTTGCGATCATGGCCGACGGGCCGCGCATCCTTACGTCCGCCTGAGCCGGCCGCGCCGTGCCGGCGCCGCGTTACAACCGCTCGGTGAGCTCCAGCA
>DASWAI010000035.1:0-6414 GCA_036391215.1 Gemmatimonadales bacterium | reverse complement strand
ACCTACCTCTATCTGGAGCGGCTGGGGCGGCGCGCGCTGGTGCCGTTGGCCTGTCGCGCGGTCACCTGGAGCGCGCTGGGTCTCCTGCTCCTCAATCTGAGCTGTCCGGTCGCCGCGCCGGCTCGCCGGGCGCTGGTCCTGCTGGACGGGTCGCTCAGCCTGGGCGGGCCCGGCGGGCGCTGGCGCGAAGCCCGCGACTCGGCTGCCAAGTGGGGCGACGTGCGTCTCTTCGGAGACGAGCGGGGCGGGAACGACACGCTGCCGGATCGCGGCCGCTCGCTCCTGGCGCCGGCGTTGCTCGCGGCGTCGGCGTCGGACCGTCCCGTGATCGTCGTGACCGACGGGGAGCTCGAGGACATGCGCGACGTGCCGGCCGACCTGCTCGCGCGCACCACGTTGCGCGTGTTTCCCCGCGCGCCCGCCGCCGACGTCGCCATCACCGCCGTGAAGGGTCCCGCCCGCGTCACCAGCGGCGATTCGCTGGTCCTCGAGGCCGACGTCGAAGCGATCGGGGCGCCCGCGCCCGACAGCGCCGTGGTCGCGCTGGACGACGGCGCCCGCCGCCTCGCCCGGCGCAGCGTGCGGCTCGGCTCGGCTCGGGCCGGCCGGGTACGGCTCGCCGTCTCGTCCGCGGGGCTTTCCCCGGGCGAGCACGTGCTGCAGGTGCTGCTCCTCGATCAGCGCGACGCGGAGCCGAGGACCGACCGCCGGCTCCACCTGGTCAGCATCGTCCCGACCCCCGGCATCGTCCTGCTCGCCGGGCCCGCAGACTGGGACACGCGATTCCTCTATCGCGCGCTCAAGGACGTGGCGCAGCTTCCCGTCCGCGGATACGAGCGGCTCGAGGCCGAGCGATGGCGGTCGATGCAGGATCTCTCGGCCGTCGGCGGCGAGCAGGTGAGCCGGGCCGCTCGCCGGGCCGACGTCGTGGTGCTCAAGGGGAACGTCGGCGCGGTCGCCGACGGCGGCCAGGCGCGGGGCGTGTGGCGCTGGCCCAGCGGGGAGGCGCCGGACGCTGCGCCCACGCCCGGGGACTGGTATCTCGCGCCCGTCGGCGGCTCCCCGCTGGAGGGGGCGTTCACCGGATTCTTCGTGGACTCCTTCCCGCCCGCGATCCAGATCATCGAGCTTCGGGGTCCGCCGGCGGACTGGATCGCCCTCACGGCCCAGGAAGGGCGCCGGGGCTCCAAATGGCCCGTGGTCGTCGGTCGCGATCTCGGGCGGGTCCGCGAGGTGACCGTGCTGGCCGACGGGCTCTGGCGCTGGGCCTTTCGCGGGGGATCGAGCGAGCAGAGCTACCGCGCCTGGGTGGCCGCGACCCTCAGCTGGCTGCTCGCCGGCGCCGACACGGCGCAGGGCGTCGCGCGGCCCGTGCGGGGCGTGGTACAGAGCGGCCGGCCGCTCGTGTTCGAGTGGGTGGGCCCAGGGGCCGCCCGGTCGGTGCCCGTTCAGTGGGCGGGCCCGCGCACCGGGCGCGACACGCTCCGGTTCGATGGAGCCGGCAGGGCGACCGTGTGGCTCGCGCCCGGCGAGTACCGCTACCGGCTCGGTCCCGGTGGCGCCGGAACGGTGGCGGTGGAGGAGTACTCGGATGAGCTGCTCCCGCGTCCGGTGACCGTGACACCGCACGGGGCGCGTGCCGCCTTCGCCACCACGACCCGCTCGGCGCGGGAGTGGCCGTGGCTCTTTGCGCTCGCCGTGATGGGGCTCGCGGGGGAATGGGTTGCGCGGCGGCGGCTGGGGCTCAGATAGACTGCGGGCAGGGTGCCCCCCGTTTACTGTTTACTGTTCATCGTCCACCCGGATCTTCATGGCCACCAGGCTCGGCGAAAGCAGGCAATCCCTCTGGTCGCGGCTGAAGCGGCTCGCGTTCACGGATGTGAACGCGATCATCCGCGGCCTCAACGCGGCGGATCTCGAGGGGCTCGAGCGGCTCCTCATCGAAGCCGATTTCGGCGTCCCGGCGACCGTCGAGCTCACGACCGGGCTGGAAGAGGACGTGCGCAAGGGCACGCTCAAGACCGAGGCCGATCTCAAGCGCGCGCTCCGCACCAGGATCGCGGCCATGCTGGCGGGACCGGCGGATCCCGGCACGATCGCCCGGGCGGCCGGCGAGGGGCCCACGGTCGTGCTGATGGTCGGGGTGAACGGGACCGGCAAGACGACCACGACGGCCAAGCTCGCCCGGCGCCTTGCGGGGGAGGGGCGGAAAGTCCTGCTCGCCGCCGCCGACACCTACCGAGCCGGGGCCATCGCCCAGCTTGAGGTCTGGGCCGGCCGCCTCGGCGTTCCCTGTGTCTCCGGGGCCGCGGGTGGCGATCCCGCCGCCGTCGCCTTCGACGCCATCGACGCGGCCCGGTCCCGCGGGTTCGACACGGTCATCGTGGATACCGCCGGGCGGCTCCACACGCAGGAAGGGCTGATGGAGGAGCTGCGCAAGGTGGCCCGCGTCGTCGCCCGGCGGGTGCCCGGCGCGCCCCACGAGACGCTGCTCGTGCTGGACGGTACCGTGGGCCAGAATGCGATCCAGCAGGGCAGGCTCTTCGGCGAGGCGGTGTCGCCCACCGGGATCGTCGTGACCAAGCTGGACGGCAGCGCGCGCGGCGGTGCGGTCGTGGCGCTCCGCCGGGAGCTCGCGCTGCCGATCCGGTTCGTGGGTCTGGGCGAGTCGCTCGACGATCTCGTGCCGTTCGATCCGGAGCGGTTCGCCGCCGGCCTTCTGGGCGAGGCGGCCTAGGACCGGCTCGATGCTCCCGGCATCCGCACGGCCGCTCCGCCTCGACACGCCGGTCCAGTTCCTCAAGGGCATCGGCGAGCGGCGAGCCGAGGTGCTCGCCCGGCTCGGCATCCGCACCGCGCAGGACCTGCTCTGGCATCTCCCCCATCGCTACGTGGACGCCTCGTCCGTCACCCCGCTCGCCAAGGCGCGGGTGGGGATGGAGGTCGCCGCCGTGGGGCGGGTCACCGCCAAGAGCGTCGTCCCGACCCGCAAGGGTCTCCGGATCTTCCATGCCGTCCTCCGCGATCCGAGCGGCGTGCTCGAGTGCGTCTGGCCCGGCCAGCCGTTTCTCGACCGCACGATCGAGGTCGGGCAGACCCTGCTCGTGTCCGGGCCGGTGCGGTTCTACCACGGCCGGCAGATGGCCCCGCGCGAGTATCTCATCCTGGGGGACGCGGAGGGCGACGGCGATGCGCTGGCCGCCGGCAAGGTCCTGCCGGTCTATCCGGCGACCGAGGGTCTGAGTCACAAGGTGATCCGCGGGCTGGTGGACCGGCATCTGGAGGGGCTCATCGCCGCCTCGCCCGACATCATTCCCGAGCCCGTGCGGCTCGCGGCCGGGCTGCCGGCGCTGGCCGATGCGTTCCGCATGGTGCACCGCCCCGAGACCGTGGCCGAGGCGGAGCAGGGCCGGCGGCGGCTGGCGTTCGACGAGCTGCTGGATCTCCAGCTCATGCTGGTGCGCGCGCGGGCGATCGCCAAGCGCGCCCGCAGCGGCGTGGCGTTCGCCGTGAGGCGCGAGCTCACCACCCGGCTCCGGGAGAGCCTCCCGTGGCCGCTCACCCGGGACCAGCAGCAGGCGCTGCGGGAGATCACGGCGGACATGACCGCGCCCGAGCGGATGCACCGGCTGCTCATGGGCGACGTGGGAACCGGCAAGACGGTCGTGGCCCTGTTCGCCATGCTGCTCGCCGTCGAGAACGACTACCAGGCCGCGCTCATGGCGCCGACCGAGCTCCTGGCCGAGCAGCACGCGGCGACGCTGACCCAGCTGGTCGAGCCGCTCGGGCTCCGCCCGGAGCTCCTGCTGGGCCGGCTCACCGCGGCGGAGAAGACCGCGGTTCGGAAGCGGCTGGCCACGGGCCAGGCGCGCCTCGCCATCGGTACGCACGCCCTGCTCGAGGAGAGCACGGCGTTCCACCGGCTCGGCCTCGTGGTGATCGACGAGCAGCACCGGTTCGGGGTGGAGCAGCGGGCGGCGCTGATCGGCAAGGGGCCGGCGCCCGACGTGCTGCTTCTCACCGCGACGCCCATTCCGCGCTCGCTGGCGCTGACGCTCTACGGCGACCTGGACGTCTCGACCCTCCGGGAAAAGCCACGGGGCCGGGGCGCCGTGCGCACCGCGGTGCGCACGGCCGGCCAGCGGGACAAGGTGCTGGGGTTCGTCGAGCAGGAGTGCCGGGCCGGACGCCAGGCGTACGTGGTGCTCCCGGTCATCGAGGAGTCGGAGCGGGCGGACCTCCGGGCTGCGACCACGATGGCGGAGGCGCTGGCGGCCCGCTGGCCCGCGCTGGCCGTGGGGCTGGTGCACGGGCGGCTCAAGCCCGACGAGCGGGACGGGGTGATGCGCCGGTTCCGCGCGGGCGAGATCCAGGTGCTGGTGGCGACGACCGTGATCGAGGTCGGCATCGACGTCCCCAACGCGACGCTCATGGTGATCGAGCATCCGGAACGCTTCGGGCTGGCGCAGCTGCACCAGCTCCGGGGCCGGGTGGGGCGGGGGAGCGGAGAGAGCTACTGCATCCTGATGGCCGACGGCGCGGTGCCGGAACGGCTGAAGGCGTTCGCCGGCACGGAGGACGGGTTTCGGATTGCGGAGCTGGACCTGGCCGAGCGGGGCATGGGCGACCTGATCGGCGCGCGCCAGTCCGGCGGGTTCGAGGTCCGCCATGCGCGCCTGCCCGACGACGCCGACCTGCTTACCCGGGCCCGGGAGCTCGCGGGCGAGGTGCTGGGGCGCGACCCCGCGCTCCAGCGGGCGGAGCACCGGGCGCTGCGCGAGCGGGCGGTGGCGCGCTACCCGCGCGCGGTCGAGTTGTTCCGGGTGGGTTGACGGGACGGACGCCGGGGGTGGGACCGGCGGCTACTCGTAGCGCAGGGCCTCGATCGGGTCGAGCCGGGCGGCACGCCGCGCGGGCCACATCCCGAAGATGATCCCGACCGCGGCGCTGAAGCCGAAGGCTAGCGCCACCGAGGCCGGCGAGATGAGCGTGTTCCAGTGGAGCAGCTTGCTCGCCCCCACGGCCACGCCTGCGCCGAGGAGGATGCCCAGCGCACCGCCCAGGGTGCAGAGCACCAGCGCCTCGATCAGGAACTGGAGCAGGATGTTGCGGCGGCTGGCCCCCAGGGCCATGCGGACGCCGATCTCCCGGGTCCGTTCCGTGACCGAGACCAGCATGATGTTCATGATGCCGATCCCGCCGACCAGCAGGCTCACCGCCGCGATCCCCGCCAGCAGGTAGGTGAACACCTGCGTCGCTTCCTGCCGGGTGCTCAGGATGTCCTGCTGGTTGCGGATCTGGAAGTCGTCGTCGGCGCCCGGCCGGATCTTGTGCTCGCGCCGCAGTACCCGCTCGATGTCCACCATCCCCCGCTCCATGGGGATGCCCTGCACGACCTGCACCGTGACCGAGCGCAGCCGGTCGGTGCCGAACACCCGGTAGCGCGCGGTCTGGAGCGGGATCAGGACGATCTCGTCGACGTTGAGGAACGAGCCCGCCGAGCCCTTCTCCGCCAGCACTCCGATCACCTCGAAGGCCAGCCCGCGAATCTGGATCTCCTGCCCGACGATCGCCGCCTGGTTCACGCCCAGGAGGTCCGGCACCGACGCTCCCACGACCGCGTAGCGCTGCCGGGCGGCGTCGTCGCCCGCGGTGAACATGCGGCCGTACTTGAGGGGCGAGTTCTGCACCGCCGGGTAGTCCGTCGTCGTGCCGTCCACCGACACGTTGGCGTTCCGGCTGCCCAGCTTCACCTGGAGCTGCTGCTGGATCTCGGGCACCACCGCGCTGAAGTACCGCCCGTCGCGCTGGAGTGCCGTCGCGTCGTCCAGCGTGAGGCTCACGCGTTGAGCGCTCGCAACCCCGCCCTGGAAGCTCTGGCCCGGAAAGACGCGCAGGAGGTTGGTGCCCAGCGCGTTGATGCTGGCCTCGACCGCCGCCTGGGCCCCGCTCCCCAGCGCGACCATCGCGATCAGCGCGCCCACGCCGATGATGATGCCCAGCGCGGTGAGCCCCGCCCGGAGCAGGTTCACCCGGATGGATTCGAGCGCGGTACCGATGGTCTCGCTGAGCTGCATGGTTACCGCGAGGGTGGCTGGGTCCCGGTCGGGTTGGTCTGCTGGCGCACGCCCGGGAGCCCGCCGCCCCCGGTGATGTTCGTGATGCGCTGCTTGAACTGCTGCTGGGACTGGACCAGGCTCGCGCTCGGCAGGACGTAGACCGAGTCCCCGGCCTGGAGCCCGCTCAGGACCTCGCTGTAATCCAGGTCGGTGAGGCCCGTCCGCACCCACACCGGCGTGGGCCGGCCGTTCCGCTGCACGAACACGATCCACCGGCCGGTGCCGAGCGACGCGGCCGCTCCGTTCCGGCGCGCCCGGCCGGCGCCTTGCCCGGCCGGTGGGGCGGCGGCCGGCC
>DASWAI010000034.1:0-12140 GCA_036391215.1 Gemmatimonadales bacterium | reverse complement strand
CCGAGACGTGCCACAATCTGGGCATCACGCTCGCGCGGCTCGGCGCCCTCGAGGATGCGCGCGAATCAGGCCGGCGCGCCGTGGGTGAGGCGGAGGCCCTGGGCGAGCGCCTGCTGCTTGCTCTCTCGCTCGGCGGCCTCGGGGAGCGGTCGCTCCAATGCGGAGACCTGGAGCATGCCGGCCGCGCTCTCGAGCGGGCCGCGCAGCTCGCCGAGGAGGCCGACGACCAGGCCACGGGCGCGGAGGTGGCGCGGCTCCGCGCCGTGCTGTCGCTCCGCCGCGAGGCGTATCAGGAGGCGTACGGCCAGGCCGATCTGGCGCGCCGGGGAGCGGAGCGGACCGGGTGCGCGCTGGTGCGGGCCGAGAGTCTCGTGGTGCTGGCGCTCGCGCTGCGCGGGCTCGATCGCGCGGAGGAGGCCGAGGGCCGCCGCGCGGAGGCGAGGGCGGCGCTCGAGAGCCTCGGCGCGGTTCCGCTGCAGGAGGAGTTCGACACGGCCTGGCGCGCGCTCGGTCCCAGGGGGCGCGCCGGGTGAGAGTTGGCTGCCCCACGCGGCAGCCTTTACCCGGCCGCCGCCCGAGAGACGGGGGAGCGGCTGAGCTGCGGATCATTCCCGGAGCCCCCGCTCCCCAGGCCATAGAACGCCAGCAGGGCCGATGTGAGGACCAGCACCGCGCCACCCTGGTGGAGGACGGCGACCACCACCGGCACGCCGAGGAGCAACGTGGTGATGCCCAGACCCACCTGCGCCAGCCCGGCGAGGAGCAGGAGGTCGACCAGGCGACGGCCGGAGAAGGCCCCCAGGCGGCGCGACCCGATCCAGAGCGTGATCACGGCGGTCACGAGCATCGTTCCAAGAAGGCGGTGGTCGAACTGCACGGCCAAGGGATTCTCGAAGAGGTTGCGGTACCACGGTGTGAGCACGCTCCAGCCCGGCGGGACGAGCCGTCCCGCCATGAGGGGGAAGGTGTTGAACATCCGGCCCGCACCGAGTCCGGCGACGAAGGCGCCGGACAACGCTGTGACGAAGGCCAGCGCGAGGACCGCCGCGACGCAGCGTCGGAGAATCCTCGTGGCCGGGTCGGCGCCGGCGCGGGCCCGGCCCCAAAGTAGTTCCGCGGCGGTCCAGACCGTCACGGCGTAGATCACGAGTGCGAGTGCGAGATGCGCGGCCAGGCGATACTGGCTCACGCTGGTGCGCTGGGCGAGCCCGCTCTGCACCATGTACCAGCCCAGGGCGCCCTGCGCACCGAGGAGGCACAGGAGCACCACGAGCCGGCGCCGGAGTGGGCGCGAGAGCTCGCGCCGCAGCGCGAACGCGGCGAGCGGCGCGGCAAAGGCCAGCCCGACGAGCCGGGCCCAGAGCCGGTGCCCGTACTCCCAGAGATAGATGCGGCGGAACCCGGCCAGCGTCATGTCGGCGTGGACCGCGCGGTACTGGGGGATCCGCTGGTACCTGGCGAACTCTGCGGCCCACGCCCCTGCGCTCAGCGGGGGGACGATGCCCGTGACCGGCTTCCACTCAGTGATGGAGAGCCCCGACTCGGTGAGGCGGGTCGCGCCCCCGATGAGCACCGTGAGATAGAGCATGCCGGCCCAGATCGCGAGCCACCAGCCCACCCGGCGCTCGGCGCCCCCGATCACGGAGACCCCGGTAGTTGCATGATTCTCCTGCCGCGATCGGCTCAGTCGTGCGGCTCGGCCGCCGCCTGCAGCTCCTGGAGCAGCTGATCGAGATCCACGCCGTGCGCCCGCGCGGCGAACTCGAGCGTCTTCCCGCCCCCGCAGCAGAGGTCGAGCCCGTGGGCGCCGAAGACCGGCGCCGTGGCCGGGTGCCGCTCCACGACCTGCCCCACCGTCGTGGACGGAACGATCCCGGTTTCCCGGAAGCTCACCACCCAGGCCGCGGCGTCGCGCGCGAGCCCGCTCCGGGCGAATCCCCGGCGCCGCATCGCGGCGTACAGCGGGACCGGCTCGAACGGCGCGGTGAGCTCGAGCGTCCCGCCCGGCGGAATCCGGTCGGCGCTCTGCATGATGAGGCCGAACGGCTCCTCCCCCGCCGCCAGCAGCGGGCGGACATCCAGGCGGAGGACCTCGTGGTCGATCGGCTGAACGGTCATCGGCGAATCCTTTCAGGTGTCCACCGCGGCTCCCAGACGAGCCGGACGGTGGTCGAGGTGACCCAGGGGAGGTCGGACACGACCCGATGGACTCCCTCGGTGATGGCCCGCGCCATCGGGCAGCCGGGCGTGGTGAGCGTCATGACGACCGTCACGTCGCCTTGCTCTATCTCCACATCGTAGATCAGCCCCAGCCGCAGGACGTTCATGCCCAGCTCGGGGTCCACCACCCGCCAGAGCTGGCGGAGGACCTGGTCCTCCGGCGTGCGCTCGCTCAGCGGCGGCTCCGCGCTCGTGCCCTGCGGCTCGGTGCTCACGCCCGGCGCCTCAGCGCGAGGATCCGGGCCGCCTGCGACAGCACCAGCCCCACCCCGACCGCGAAGGCAAGGGCTCCGACCCGCGCCGCAGTACCAGCGCCCAGGACCACGGCGGGCACGAGCACCGCCAGGCCCGAGACCAGGCAGCCCAGCGAGACCCACCCCCACGCGGGACGGGTCAGGTCCGCCACGGTGGGGAGGTCCGGCTCGCCCATGCGCGGGCCGAAGAGGTGGAGCCAGGTGAGGAAGGGCAGGATCCGGTAGTAGACCCCGACGATCATCAGGACCAGCCAGCCGAGCACACCGATCAGGCCGTATGCGGCCCAGCCGCGCGGGTTGAAGCCTCCGGGCCACGCGAGCAGCGCGATGCCGGCCGGCACGACGACACCGAGCGAGCAGAACGCCGTCGCCATGTGGGCGAGTCCCGGATCGAGCCGGCGCCGGTTCCGGGTCCGGAAATACCCGGAGACCAGATAAAGGTGGAGGATGGCGGCCGCCGCCATGAGCAGCGCACCGGCCCAGACGAGCGGCTCGAGCTTCCCGAGCTGGCCGGTCGCGAACGCGGCCAGGCCGGCTCCGGCGGCGGGCCCGATCCAGCGGAGCGGCCACTCGGGATAGCCGTGGGCGACGAGGAACATCGGCAGCATCCGGCTTCCCACGCCAACCACGGTGAGGGACGCGAATCCGAGCGCGGCGAGATGATAGTGGCTCGCGATGATCGAGAGCCGGTCCACGTGCCACCAGCCGAGCATCTCGCCGATCCGGGCGCAGGCGACGAACATGGCCGTGCCGAGCGCCGCGTGCGCGCCGGCCACGTAGCGGCCGATGATGCGCCCCTGGGTGGCCCGGCGACGCTGGGAAACGAGGTTCGAGGCGAGTCCGCCCAGGGCGGCGGCCAGCGCCAGCCACCCCGCTCCCTCGAGCCAGCCCCGCTGGAGCCAGAAGCCCGCGACCAGCAGCACGATGCCGAGCTGCAGGGCCCAGAACGTGGCGTGACCCAGGCGCACGCTCTTGACCGTCGCCCCCATGGTGACCGGGAAGAGCTGGTACAGCGCCCCGAAGATCGAAGTCGTGACGACGCCGAGCGTGAACGCGTGGGTCGTGGCGAGGACGTGCGGATCGAAGAGGTTGCCCTGCGCGAGGTCCGGCGCCACGAGCACGAGACCGCCGGCGCCCGCCCCCAGCCAGAGCAGCGCCGCCGCGAAATGCTCGCCCGGGAGCCGGAACGGCGGCGGCTCCGCCGCTCCGGCGGCGATGGGGAGGGGCACACCAGTCGGTCGGGGGGAGGAAACGCTGGGGACGGCCATGGCGCGGCTCGGTGGGTGACCGGGGCAAGCTACCGCGGCGTTCGAGCCGAGTCAAATTAAAACAGCGTGAAACCTCCTTTATTCTTGCCCGGTCGGCGGTGCCGTCGTAGAATTGCTGCATGGCCGATCGCTCCACCCGCCGCCGGCGCTCCCCGGGCACGACCCGGGAGCGCCTCCTCGATACCCTCAAGCGCCGGGGGCCGGCGACGCTCGGCGCCCTGGCCCTCGTCCATCGGCTCGCGTTGCCCACGCTGCGGGCCCACCTGGCGGCGCTCGAGGCGGAAGGGCTGGTCTCGCGGGTGCCGGTGAGGAGCAAGACGCGGGGCCGGCCGCGCCATCGCTATGGGCTCACGCCCGCGGGGCACGCCCGCTTTCCCCAGCGGGAGGGCGAGCTGCTCGGGGAGTTCGCCGGCTGGTTGGCGGCGCGGGGCGGGGAAGGGGAGATCCGGCGCTTCCTGGAGGACCGGGTGGCCGCGGCCCGGGCGGGAGCGCGGGAGCGGCTGCGGGGTCTCCGCGGGCAGGCCCGGCTCGGGGAGGTGGCCCGCATCCTCTCGGAGCAGGGCTTCATGGCGGAGGTGGAGGCGGCGCGGGGGAAGAGCCCGGTGCTGCGCCTCTGTCACTGCCCGATCCGCCACCTCGTCAGCGCGACCCGGCTTCCCTGCCGGGTGGAGCTGGGCTTCGTCGAGGAGATGGTCGAGCGGTCGCTCGAACGGGTGTCCTACATCCCCGCCGGCGACGGCTCGTGCGCGTACCGGATGGGGCGGCGGTCAGGCTGACCGTTCCACGCCGGCCGCGCCTTCGCCGGCCAGCACGGCGCAGTGCTCCTCGAGCATGACGCTGAAGGGGAAGTGCAGCCCGCAGAACCGGAACGCCACTTCGCCGGCCTCGACCCGGGTCGCTTCGGCCTCGGCGACGAGGATGGTCCGGCTCACCAGGCAGAGCACCACCGCGTAGCGCCCGCCCACTTCGTAGGCGTCGGGGGCCGACCGCACCACCGCCCGCGCCCCTTCCTGTGAGAGATCGAGCAGCTCGTGCTGCGCCTCCCGGTGCATGAGCGTGCCCCGCAGCTGCCCCGGGTACGCCAGACGGAGCATGCCGCGGCGGTTGCGGCTGGGAGTTCGGATGGTCATTGGGCCTTGTCCCTTTCCGGAGTATCCGCGCCGGGAGCTCCCGGCCGCGCCGTTCCTTCCGCACAAGCTGCATGGTGATGACTACGCTCGGGGAACGGCTGTGTAACAGGCCGGTCGTGGCCGCTCTGGTTCGGATTTCATGCCGCGGGTACAATACCGCGATGCGTATCCCTCCTCGGCTCGTCGCCCTGGCGCTCCTGCTCGCGCCGGTCGCGCTCGCGCGCGCCGCCGCGCAGGAAGCCGGATTCACCCACGCCGACACGCTGCGGGGCAGCATCACGCCGGAGCGCGGCTGGTGGGACGTCGTGTTCTACGACCTGCACGTCACGCTGGACCCGGGCGACAGCACGCTGCACGGCTGGAACGGCATCACCTACCGCGTCGTCGGCCGGCAGCGCGCGATGCAGATCGATCTCCAGGCGCCGCTCGAGATCGACAGCGTGATCCAGGACGGACGGCGGCTCGCCTACCGGCGGGACGGCAACGCCTTCTTCGTCACGACGGCGGGACGGCAGCCGCAGGGCGCGACCCGGACGGTGACGGTCTACTACCACGGGCGGCCGCGCATCGCCGCGAAGCCGCCCTGGGACGGCGGCGTGACCTGGGGGCGCGACGCCGAGGGCCACCCGTGGATCGCCACGACCTGCCAGGGGCTGGGCGCCAGCGTCTGGTGGCCCACCAAGGACACCCAGGCCGACGAGCCCGACAGCCAGCGTATCGCGCTCACCGTTCCGGACTCGCTCGTGGCGGTTGCAAACGGGCGTTTGCGCGGCGTCGAGCGGCGACCCGACGGCTGGACCACCTACGAATGGTTCGTCACCAGCCCGATCAACAACTACGACGTCGCGGCGTCCGTCGGCCGCTACGCGGAGTACGCCGACTCCTACGAGGGCGAGGAGGGCCGCCTGACGCTGGGTTTCTGGCCCCTGGCGAGCCATCTCGAAGCCGCGCGCGAGCAGTGGCGGCAGGTGAAGCCGATGCTCCGGTGCTTCGAGCACTGGTTCGGGCCCTACCCCTGGTACCGTGACGGCTATCAGCTGGTCGAGGCGCCCCACCTCGGCATGGAGCACCAGAGCGCCGTTGCCTACGGCAACGACTTCAAGAACGGGTACCGGGGGCGGGACCTTTCGGGGACGGGGTGGGGCCTGACGTGGGACTTCATCGTGGTGCACGAGAGCGCCCACGAGTGGTTCGGGAACAGCATCACCACCGCGGACCAGGCGGACATGTGGGTTCACGAGGGCTTCGCGAACTACGCGGAGGCGCTGTACACCGAGTGTCGCTACGGCGAAGCGGCCGGCGCGGCGTACGTCATCGGTACGCGCAAGGCGGTCCGCAACGACCGCCCGATCGTCGCGGCCTACGGGGTGAATGCCGAAGGCTCCGGCGACATGTACTACAAGGCCGGCAACATGCTGCACACCATCCGCCATATCATCGGGAACGACAGCACCTGGCGGGCCGTCCTCCGCGGGCTCAACACCGAGTTCCGGCACCGGATCGTCACCGGCCGGCAGGTAGAGGACTACATCAGTGCCCACGCGGGCGTCGATCTTCACCGGGTCTTCGAGCAGTACCTCACCACGACCAGGATCCCGGTGTTCGAGTACCGGCTCCGCGGCGGGGAGCTGAGCTATCGCTGGGCCGACGTGGTGCCGGGGTTCGACATGCCGATCCGGGTGGGGGCCGGGCCGGGGGCCTGGGTGACGCTGTCTCCCACCGAGGCATGGCAGAGCACGACGCTGCCGCTCGCGCACGCCGAGGACTTCCGCGTGGACGAGAACTTCTACGTGGTGACGCGGGACGTGGACCCGCCGCTTACGGCGGGCCCGGCGTCGGGCGCGAGCCGCTGAGCCGGATAGCTCCCTTCGACGGGGATGACCGCCCCTTCCGCCGCTTCCGCTAACGAGCCCGCCCGGCTGTAACGCCGCGTGCCAGTCGTTCACCGGCGCGATGCATCATCCTGCGCACCGGCTCAAGCTCCCGGTCATGAACGCGCCTGTCGCATCGCGAGATGCGGCAGGCGCCCCTGCGTGGCAGGCTCCTTGCCCTCCCGGCGTGCGACGGGGCCAGAGCGGCCCCGCATCGGTTCCAAACACACGGGAGCACACGACATGTACGCGACGCATCGGCGGGTTGGTCTGTTGCTTCTTGCGTCTGGCCTTGCGGCCTGCAGTTCCACCGGACCGAGCGCGGCCGGCGGCAGCACGGTGTCGTTCAATACCGCGACACGGGCCGGCACGCCTCCCTCGGCGAGCAAGGCTTCGTTCAGCACGAGCCCGACCCCCCTGAGCGTCACCCTGGGTGCCAACACCCTCGACCTCACCGACGTGCAGCTCGTGGCCCGGCACATCGAGCTCCAGCGGGAGGGCAAGGACGTCACCTGCGAGAACGACGTGAACCACGAGCAGGACTGCGAGGAGCTGAACGTGGGCCCGGTGCTGCTCGACCTGACCCTCGCCCCCGGCGCCAGCCAGAGCTTCAGCGTCCAGGTACCGGCCGGGACCTACGACAAGGCCGAGCTCCACGTGCACCGGGTCTCGAGCAGCGACACGGCCGACGCCGCCTTCCTGGCCGCCAATCCCGGCTTCGACGGCGTGAGCATCAAGGCGACCGGTACCTACAACGGCACCCCGTTCACGTTCACCACGGACCTGGACGCGGAGCAGGAGATCGCGCTCTCGCCGCCGATCACGACCGACGGTTCTACGCCCGCGAGCATCACGCTGTTCGTGGACGTGAGCAGCTGGTTCAAGACGGCGGACGGGACGGGGCTGGTCGATCCGGCGACGGCGCTCGCGGGGCAGCCCAACCAGTCGCTGGTCGAGAATCACATCAAGGCGTCCTTCGAGGCGTTCGAGGACGAGAACCACGACGGGGAATCGGACCACTAGGCGGGGTCGGGAGGCGGGCTCAACCATTCATTTCGAGAGGAGTCGTCAATGCGCTCGCGTCTGAACGTCTGGGTCGCCGCCGGTCTGCTCGGCCTCGCCGCGGCCACCGGGTGCGGCAACTCGCCGACCGGTCCGGGTATTCAACCCCAGGTCACGAACTCGCCGGACAACTTCCAGTACCAGGCGACGAGCGTCACGAACTACACCGGAACGCTCTCGTACACCTGGCAGAACAGCGGGACGCTGGCCAACGTGAATCAGGCGACGACGGTGACGGGCGGGACGGCGACGCTGGTGATCCTCGACGCCAACGGCGCGCAGGTGTACTCCCGCTCGCTGGCCGACAACGGCACCTTCCCCACCACGGCGGGAGTCGCCGGCGCCTGGACCATCCGCATCGTCTACAGCGGAGCGAGCGCCACGGTGAATTTCCGGGCGCAGAAGGGCTGACGGCTGCGGGGCTACGTCGCCTGCGGCACCGCGGGCGACGGCTGACCCAATAGCTCCACCACCGCCTGGTAGAGCCGCGTCCGGAACCGGTGCCGGTCCTGGGCGCGGATGATGTACCGCACGAGGACGTGCGTTCCGCCGGGGCCGGGACGCACGTCGATCGCGGGCTCGGCCGAGAAGCCGCTCACCGCCCGCGCCGTCGTCACCCGGCCCCATTCCTGCTCGGCCAGCCGCGCGTTCTCCGCCGTCTCCTCGGTCACCATCTTCCGGATCGCCTCGATCATCGCCGGCGCGGTCGCGGTCGGCAGCTCGAAGGCCACTTCGTCCCAGAGCCATTGCCCGGAGGTGGAGAAGTTGAAGTAGTGCCCCTCGATCGCGAACGCGTTGCTGAAGGTGACCTGGCGCCCGGTGGGGTGGCCGGCATCGGTCCAGTTGCCGGTCTCGAGCACCACCGTATGGAAGGGCGTGATCTCGATCACGACGCCGCTCACCCCGTTGATCTCCACCCAGTCGCCCACCCGGATGCCGTTCCGCCTCATGAGGGCCAACCAGCCGAAGAATCCGACGATGAAGTCCTTGAGCGCGACGGTGAGGCCGGCGCCCGCCAGGCCGATGATGGTTGCGAGCTGGCTCGGCGGCCCGATCAGGATGAGCGCCGCCGCGACGACCGCGAGGCCCCGCATGGCGAAGCGCGTGACCGTGCGGAGCGTCTGAAGCCGGCGCTGCTCGGGGGCGAACCGTCCGAAGACCCGCTCGAGCCAGGCGCCGATGCCCATCGTGGCCAGGAGAATGAGCAGGAGCCAGACGCAGCCGAGCAGCACCGCGTGCAGCGCGGCGCGGCGCTGGTCCGTGACCAGGGCGCTCCAGCGGCTGTAGACGTCCAGCAGCGAGACCTGGTCCTCGATCCTCTGGGTGAGCCCGGCGAGCACTTTCTGGTCGGCGGCGAGGTGACGGGTTCGCGCCAGCAGGTCACCGGTCGAGTCCGCCTGGACCTGGCCCACGTGCTGCGCGAACTCCTGCCGCCGCGCCGTCAGCGCCGGGATGCCCGCGGTGGTCTCGTCCTGCGCCCGGGTCAGGGCGGTCTGCTTGTTCCGGAGGGAGCGCCAGCGCTCGAGCTTCCCGATCAGCCCGCTCCGTTGTTCCTTGGCCTCGGCCGCGGCCTCCTCCGCAGCCGCCGGCTTGAGCGCGCCGGCCACGTCGTGCTCGGTGCTGTCGTGGTCCGCCACCATCTCGCGGATGCGGCCCTTCGGATCACCGCCCGCCCGGATCAGGTCGTCCTTGGCGTCGGCCAGCTCGCCGCGGTAGAGCTCGAGCTCGGCGTTGACCAGCTCCAGCTCCGTCTCCGTCCGGTCCGCGGCCGCTCCGCCCCGCTGCGTCTCGGCGGCCAGGCGCGCGGCGCGCACGCTGTCGTCGGCGATGAGGCGTTTGGTGCTGTCGATCCGGGCCTGGATGCCGCGGGTCTCGGGCGTGAGGGCCGGCGGATGCTCCGCCGCCTCGAGCAGGGCGATGGTGAAGGCGAGGTCGACGGAGTGGTCGCCGAGCCGGAGCGCCTCGCGGGCGAGGTCCCGGTCCGCCCGCGTGTCGGCGAGCAGGGCGAGCCGCTGCGCGGTGCGGAACGGCCGGCGGTCGATGAGCGAGGCCGGCGCGTCTGCTGCAGGCCGCGGGCCGGCGTTGGCGGCCGTGCTCTCGGTCGAGACGTAGCCCGCCACGGCGGCCGCGAGCAGCAGTCCGAGCGCGGCGAGGGTGAGCTGGTCGAGGGCCTTCACGGCAGGCGGCAGACTTGCATCGAGGTCCGGGCGCTGGTTACGCCGGAACCTAGTGCGGTCGCGCGGATCTGGCAGCCGCCGGATGCCGCAGTGGGGGCGGGCGGGAACCCCGGGATGAGGCCATATTCCCCGCGTGCGCTTCACTCCCCTCGCAGGTCTCCTCGGCGCGATGTTGGTGGCCGGTGCGGTGCCCATGCAGGCGCAGGCCTGGCACCTTCTCCGCCGCGTCCCGCTCAAAGGCGCGGTGCGGTGGGACTACCTGACGCTCGATCCCGCGCGGCGCCGGCTGTTCATCGCCCACGACAGTGAAATCACCGTCGTCGATCCCGACTGGCTCACCGTCACTGCCCGGATCCCGGGCACGCAGGGCGTCCACGGCGTGGCGCTCGCACCCGACCTCGGCCGGGGCTACGCCAGCGACGGCCGCGATTCGACCGTCACGATCTTCGACCTCGCGTCGCTCCGTGTGGTCGGCCGGATCGCGGTGACCGGCCGGCAGCCGGACGCGATCGCCTACGACTCGGTATCCCGGCGCGTCTTCACCTTCAACGGCGGCAGCGGGAACGCGACGGCCATCGACGGCGAAAGGGGCGCAGTGGCGGGGACGCTCCCGCTGGGCGGGAGGCCCGAGTTCGCCGTCGCCGACGGACGGGGGCGCATGTTCGTGAATCTGGAGGACCGCGACTCCCTGCTGGGCTTCGAAACCCGCACGCTCAAGCCGGTGGCGCGCTGGCCGCTCGCTCCCTGCGTTGCGCCGAGCGCCCTGGCCATGGACCGGGACCGGCGGCTCCTCTTCGTCGGCTGCCGGAACCGGCTGCTGGCCGTGGTGGACGCGGACCGCGGCACCGTCCTGACCACGCTGCCGATCGGGGCCGGGGTGGACGCCGTCGTCTTCGACCCCGCAACCCGGAAGGTTCTGAGCGCCAACGGCGACGGCACCCTCACCATCGCCGCGCCCGATGCCACGGGCCATTACGAGGTCGTGGCCACCGTGCCCACGGCGCCGGGCGCACGCACGCTCGCCTTCGATCCCGAGACCCGCCGGATCTTTCTCGTCACCGCGGATTTCGCCCCGCCGCCGCCCGGCGACTCGCAGGCGCGGCGCCAGGCCGTCCCCGGGACGTTTGTCCTGCTGGTGTACGCGCCCTGAGGGTGTCCGCCGCCTCGTCATGCTGATCCCGCTCGCCCTGCTGCTCGTCACTCAGGGCCCCGCCGATTCCGTTTCTCTCCGTGCGGCGCTGGCGCGCGCCCGCGCGCTGCGTGGACAGGCGACGGTCGCCGCGGCCCAGGTCGCCGAAGCTCGCGCCGCGCTTCGGGGCGCCGGGGCGATCACCAACCCCACCGTCTCATACAGCCACACCGGCGCCACGCCGCAGGAGCATTTCCTGTTCGACCAGCCGCTGGACTTTCTCCTGCGGCGCGGCCCCGAGCGCTCGGCGGCTCGGGCCCGGATCGCCGGTGCGGAGGCTGACTCGAGCCTGACGATGGCGGGCCTCGCCCGCGAGGTGCGGACCACGTTCTATCGCGCGCTGGCGGCTGCCGGAGCGGAGCGGCTGGTCGGGGCCCAGGCGGTCCAGGCCGATTCCGTGGCGCGCATCGCGGCGGCCCGGCTCCGGGCGGGTGACATCTCGCTTCTGGAGCAGGAGCAGGCGGCGCAGGAAGCCGCTCGCGCCCGCCAGACGCTTTCGACCGCGCGGGAGGCGGCGCGGGTGGCGGAGGCGGCGCTCGGGCGCGCTATCGCGTGGGATGGCGTGCCCCCGCACGCGGCTGGCTCGCTCGACGCCGGCCTCGGGGACCAGCCGCCCGCCCTCCCCGTCGCCGACAGCCTGCCCGCGGTGCGCACCGCCGTCGCCGAATCGGCGGCCACGGCCGCGCTCGCGCGGAGCGCCGCGGTGTCCCGGATTCCGCTCCCGACCTTGCAGGGCGGGGCCGAATGGAAAGACCCGTCTCAGCCCGGCACGCTGGCCGTGCTGGGCCTCGCATTGCCGCTCCCGATCTGGCAGAGCGGCGGCGGACCTGCGGCCGAGGCGGCGGCCCGCGCGCGCCGCGCTGGGGCCCTCGCCGGCGAGACCCGCCTCGAGAGCGCGCGGGCCCTGCGCGAGGTCCGCATCCGGCTGGTCGAGAGCGGGGGGCGGGCCCGCTTCGCCCGGGATTCGCT